>MELE01000029.1:0-8828 GCA_001768615.1 Acidobacteria bacterium RIFCSPLOWO2_12_FULL_67_14b
GCGTGATCTTCAGCTGGTCGCCCTTGCTGAGCCCGGCGTCGCGCTTCATCTCGCTGCCCATGATGCCGGACGGGTCGGAATCCCACACCCACACGGCGATGTACAGCGTCCGGTCGTCGTAGAGGACGCGGAACTCGGTCTTCTCGCTCGAGGGCCTGCCGTAGTCGGGCTCGCGCTGGATGAAATCGCCCTGCGCCGGCGCCAGCGCCCAAGCCTCTTCGGTCAGCTTGCCGTCGATCTTCGGCGCCTGTCCGTCGGCCAGCCGGAACGCAATGGCGCGGAACGTCTCCGGATCGATCGTCTTGATGTCGAACGCCGATTGCGCGGACACAGACAAAACAGCAGGGCCGCAGATGACGCAAATAACACAGATCAAGATACGTTTCATGGGCTGACGGCCTGCCGCGCACGGCCGAACGAATTTTGCCCCGTGACCCTGCGGCTCGTGTAATCAATTGTCATATGGGTTCCATCGCCGCCGCCGCCGTCTCGATTCTCGTCGCTTCCGGCGCCGGCGCTCAGGCCCCCGCCACACCGCCGGCCCAGACTCCTGACTTCAGGGTGGAGATCTGGGGCGACGCCATCGTCGATTTCAACGCGCGGATTGCGGCCTATGCGGCGCTTCGCAGCGCCCTGGAGAGGGGCTTGCCCGCGCTGGCGGTGACCACGGATCCTACTGAGATCCTGAGGGCGGAGACGGCGCTGGCGGAACGAATCCGCGTCGCGCGCGCCGGGGCCAGACAGGGCGACATCTTCACGAGGCGCATCAGTGCGGCATTCAGGCGGGTCCTGCGCGCCGAGACCAATGTCGGCAGGTGCGCCGCCATACGGGATGACGGCCCCGGCCAGTTCTCCTATCGGACCAACCGCACGTACCCGAAGGAACAACCGCTCTCAACGGTGCCCGCCGGCATCCTCGCCGTGCTGCCCGCGCTTCCGCCAGACGTCCAATATCGCTTCATCGGACGCCATCTCGTCCTGCACGACACCCGCGCCAATGTGATCCTCGACCGGATCCACGACGCCATTCGGTGCGAGATCCCGCGGTCACCACGATGACGACGGCCGTTCAGGCGACGCCGATTGCCGGCGGCGCCGGCACCTCCGGCTGATCGAACTGGATCCGATACAACCGGGAGTAGATCCCGTTGGCCGCCATCAACTGCGCGTGGGTGCCCTGCTCGGCGATCACGCCGTTGGCGAGGACGAAGATGATGTCGGCGTTGCGCACGGTGGCGAGCCGATGCGCGATCGTGATCGAGGTGCGGCCGGCCATCAGCGTCGAGAGGCCCTCGAAGATCAGCTGTTCCGACTCGGGATCGAGCGACGCCGACGGCTCGTCCAACAGGAGGATCGGCGCGTCGCGGATGATCGCGCGGGCGATGGCAATACGCTGGCGCTGGCCGCCCGAGAGCGTGTCGCCGCGCTCGCCCAGCATCGTCTCGTAGCCCTTCGGCAGCTTGTCGATGAACTCGTCCGCATGGGCGAGTTGCGCGGCCCGGACGATCTGGTCCGGTGTGGCGTCCGGCTTGCCATAGGCGATGTTCTGCGCCACCGTGGCCCGGAACAACAGCGCGTCCTGCAGGACGAAGCTGACCTGGCGGCGCACCGATTCGAGCTTGTAGTCACGAACATCGACGCCGTCGATCAGCACCTGTCCGCCGCGCACATCGTAGAGCCGCGGGATCAGGCACAGTAGCGTCGATTTGCCGCTGCCGGTCACGCCCACGAGCGCCGCCTTCTGCCCGGCCTCGACCACCAGGGTGGCGCCGTTCAGCACGATCTGGTCCGGGGCGAACCCGAACTCCACGTTCGCAAACTCGATGCGTCCGCGGAATTGCGGCGCCGGGCGGGCGCCGGGCCGGTCACGCACGTCGCTTTCGATGCCGAGGACTTCGCGGATCCGCTCGAAGCTGATGGCGGCCTTCGACAGCGTGTCGGCCATCTTCGAGAGGTTTTTCATCGGCTTGTACATCTTGCCGAGGTAGATCACGAACACCAGCAGCGCGCCCGGCGTCAGCCGGCCGACGAGCACGAGACGGACGCCGAACCACAGGACCAGGCACGTGCCGACCGCGACGATGACGTCGACGAGCGGGGCGAGCCGGGCCTTGAGGCTGCGCGCGCGCAGGCTGAGATCGACGCTCTCCCGGCTTTCCCGATCGAGCCGCCGCTCCTCGAAGTCCTCGGTCGCGAACGCCTTGACGACGCGCGCCGACGAAATCGACTCCTGCACGACCGACGCCAACGCACTTTCCTTCTGCTTGACGTCCCGCGCCGCGTTCTTGATGCGCCGCGTGTAGCGGTAGACCATCACGAACAGCGCGGGCGCCACCGACAACCCGATCAGGCTGAAGCGCCAGTCCAGGTAGAACATCACCGCCGTCATGCCCGCGATCGTGATGACGTCGAGCGTAATCTGCAGGATGGCGGCGACGAAGTCTTCCGCCGCGTCGATGTCGCTGGTGAGGCGCACGACCATGTCGCCGGTCTGCCGGCGCTCGTAGAACGACAACGACAGTCGCTGGATGTGGTGGTAGAGGCGATGGCGGAGGTCGAAGCCGACGCGCTTGCCCACCGTGCTCGAGAAGTACTTGTCCGCATACGCGGACACGGCGCTCACCACCGCGATCACGACCACCGCCATGGCGGCGGCATCGAGCACGGCAAGGCGATCGTTCGGGCGGCTCAGCCACGGCCCGAGCCAGGCCGGCACCGGCTTGGACCCGAGGACGTAATCGAAGATCACCTTGAGCGGCCACGGCTCGAGCAACTCGGTGACGCCCTGCACGAGCATTGCCGCGCCGGCAATCGCCAGCAGTCTCGCGTGCGGCCGAAGCAGGCTGGTGATGCTCAGGCGACGAGCGGCCATGATCCCGTCCCGACTCCGGGCTCGGCGCCGGCACCAGGCGATCCCCACAGCTGGCGCACGCGGCTTGCGAGCACCCGGGGCTGCTCGTGATAGATGCGGCCCATCGTCAGCGCCTTGCGGCGGAGGTCCCGTCGGTACGAACGCAGGGCGCGCAGGCTGTCGGCCGTCTCGCGCCGCGACAGCGGTGACTCGGCCGCGATCAGGTCCTGCAACACGCACACGTTGTGGAGCTCGCCCAGGCAGCCGTCGAGCGCCGCGAGCCGGCGCGCATCGTCGGCCAGCCGGTCGCCGCACGGCCCGGCGACCAGGCGAAGCATGTGCAGCTCGGTTTTGACACGCCTGCGCCAGGCATGAAAACCCCTGGCGGTCGGGCGGGCGAGCAGATCGTTCATGACCGCCCGCGCGGAGCGATGGGTCGCTTCGATCTCGCGAATGACCGCCGAACGGCCCCGCGCCTTCAACTTCCACCGATCGGCCTGCCGGCGTTCTGCCTGCAACGACCGAATCGTCCGATCCCGGACCCGATCGAATTCGGCCCGTTGTCCCAGGTGGGCGGCGCGGGCGAGCGACCAAGTGCGGAGGGCGGCGATCGCGGACGCCGGCAGGCGCCGGTCATCGAAGCCCTGCAGGCGATCGAGCGTGCCGACCACCGCACGGGCGTCGGCGACGGTCCCCAGCGCCCTGTTCACGAGGCCGAGGCGGCGCTTCGCCGGCCCGAACTCGTCGCCCAGCGTGCCGCGCACGAACCGAAGCGCGGCCCGGGCCTTCTTCACGTGCTTGCGGGCCTCGTGAAAGGCGTCCAATCCGGATGGCCCTTCGGCCGCCTGCAAGTTGGCGATCGCGCCGTCAAGCTGGCGCTCGAACACCCGGCGGACTTCGCGCCCGAGCGGCCTCCCCGGTTTCAAGCGGAACGGCATCAGCGGGCTCCCTTCGGCATGGCGAATCTGCCGGCGCCAAGCAGCCACGCGGCCACAATCGTCACGGCCGCGCCGGCCACCGTCGACAGCGCGCCCAGCGTGATCTGTCCGGCGACGGCGCCGATCGGCAGCACGGCGGCGGCCATGAACAGCGCGAACGTGAAGCCGCTCGAACTGGCCAGCGCGATGACGATCAGCTCGCCCCAGCGCATCCGTCTCGGCAGGTGGAGGCCCGCGACGACGGCGAGTCCGATGAAGGCCATTATCCCGAGCGGCCTGCCGACGAGGGCGGCGACGATGACGGTCCACGTGCCGGTGTCGTATGCCTTGAGAATCACGCCGGCATTGACCAGCCCGAACAGGAACAGCGCCACTTGCGCGATGCCGTTCCACTCGTGCTCGCCGTAGTGCACGGGCTGGTCGTCGAGGCGATCGTCGAAGACCTCTCGCGGGCGCGGGTCGTGCGGCAGCATGGGCACGAGCGGCACGAGGGCCAGGGCGGGGTGGATGCCCATCCAGTACAACCCCAGCCACGACAGGGTCCCGGCGCCGATCAAGTAGGGCCAGAACGATTGCACCTTCCCGTGGCGGAGGGCCGCCGCAATCGCCAGAGCCGCGAGCAGGAACGCGGCTCCGCCGGCGTGCGGGCTGAAGTCGGGCGACGCGACCACCACCAGCGCCACGACCAGCGCGTCGGTGACCATCGCCAGCACGAGCAGAAACGGCATCGCCCGGTTGCGATGCGGGTAGATGAGCCGCAGCACGAAGTAGCCGGCGGCGACATCGATGGCGGCCGCGACGGGCCACGCCTGCGACAGCACGGTTTCGTGCCTCAGGTTCACGATCAGGAAGAACGTGGCCGCCGCGCCGGCGAGGCCGCCAAGGGCGCCGGCAATCGGTAGGCTCCAGTAGCGCCAGGAATGGAGCGCGCCACCCGGCATCACGGCCTCGAAGACCTCCTGTGTCATCAGCGCCAGGAAGAAGGCCATGCCGATCTCGTTGACGGGGAACGCCAGCGCCTGCGCGAAGCGGAAGTAGCCCTCGGCCTCGGTGTTGGCCCAGACGAGCGCGATCGCCGCGCCGATCGGCAGCAACAGAAACCGGTTCAACACGAATCGGATCGCGCGCACCGGGAAGCGCCGGTCGATCCTCGACGTGGCGACTCTGGGCGCCGGCAGGATGTGCTGGGTCATAGCCGCCCTCCTAAGACTCACCCCGACGCGCGATGACGCCGGCATCGACGATGGTGCCGGTGCGCGACATCGCCTGGAAGGACATCTGGTCCCCGTCAATGGCAACGACGACGAACGCCTGATCCTGATCGAAGCCGGCGGCCGTGATCCCCGACGGCGTGAGCCCCCCCTTCCGGAGCTGGCCGCTCGAGCCGGCCACGAAGTACGTGATTCCCTTCTGCGGCTTGATGCGTTCGTAGACGTGCTCGTGGCCCGAGAACACGACGTCCACGCCGTAGCGCACGAGGATGGGCTCGAGCAACACGCGCAGGGCGATGTCGGGGCCATGGCGATCGCCGTCGGAGTAGATCGGATGGTGGAAGACGGCGATCTTCCACTGGTCCAACGATTGTTTGAGCGCGCCGTCGATCCAGTCCACCTGCTTCGGGTCCATCAGGTTGGTGTCGAAGACGAAGAAGCGGACGTCGCCACGCGCGAAGCTGTAATAGCGCTGGCCGCCCATGTTGAAGCCGGGGTAGTTGCGGTTGGACGGCTCGTCATGATTGCCGAGGGCGGCGTAGAAAAGGATGTTCATCCGCAGCAGCGCGCCGTACGGGCCCTCGAACTTGTTGAAGAAATCGCGCGGCCGTTGCGAGCCGTACATGTTGTCGCCGAGCATGACGACGAACTCGAACGGAAACGCGGCGTGGGCGCTCAGCATTTGCCGCGCGACGTCGTACTGCGGCGGTTGGCCGGTGCCGTTGTCGCCGATCACGGCGAACCTGACGGGGGCGTCGGCGGGCAAGGGCGCCTGGCGGGCGCCGGCCACAGATACCGACATCGCCAAGGCAATGGCGAGCGCGGCGAAGCGGCGCATGGCTATCGTCCTTCACTTCCTGCAGGCAGGTACTGCCCGCCTACGATCGAGGCGTGCCGGATGCGGGCCTTGATCGCGTCGATGAACGGCGCCGCATCGCCCGGCGTGAACCCGCCGGCACGGAACGCCTCGTTCCACTGCTGATCGGTCAGGCCCGCCAACAAGCGGCCGGCCCACTGCACGTCCGCGGCCGTGATGCGCCCGCGAACCAGCTCCTGGTGCCAGCCGCGGAAGCCGAATTCGACGAAGCCGCCGGCCAGCCCGGTGATGAAAGGCTCGCGGGCGAAGGCCGCGGCGTCGCCGCGGCGGGGCGCCAGCCGGCCCGTCGTCCCGAGCGCCGTGCCCAGATCGCGCACCACATACCAGGTCTCGACGCGATCGCCGGTCCGGTACGCGTAGCGCGTGTTGTTGCTGTTCTTGAGATCGGAGCTGTTGAACAGCAGCAGCACCACGAGCAGGCCCTGGTAGGGTTTGGTGCCCACGAGCGGACTGCGTTGCCACGACCAGGACCCGCCGCCCTTGAGGGACTTGTCCTTCAGCCGGAAGCGGCCGCCTGCTTCGATGCGCGAGCCCCAGTCATCGACGAGCGTGAACGCCGGCAGGAAGTACACGGGCGGCTGGTGATAACCGATGGCCGACAGCACGCGGGACATCACGACTTCGATGGGGCCTTCGGACGGCTGGCCGAGCGGCGGTGCCTGCTTGACGCTCCACACGCGGCCCTGCGAATCGCGCACCGTCATTCCCGGATTCACGCCGGTGTGCTTGCGCTCGACAAGCGTATAGGTCTCGCGTGGATCGGGCGCACGTTCGGGGCCCCATGGCCCGAAGAACAGGTCACGCTCGGCCAGGCCCACGGGCGCCTCCCACAGGCTGCGGAGGTCGTCATTGGACGGCGGCGCCGCCGGGTCGATCACCTTCGCGCAGAACGGCACGTAAAGCGCGATCAGCATCGGCACGACCGTCAGGGCCGGCAGTCCGGTCATGGGCCCACTCCACTCATGGCACGAAGGGGATCGGCGCCGTCCGCCGCGACAGCCGCGACAGATGGAGCGGATCGCTCGTGTTGAAGACGACGCGCCAGCCCTCGGCGCCGTGCGCCACGTCGAGCCGCGCAAAGGTCGCCTGGGTCGAGTGCATCCGGAGGCCGAAGCCGAACGAGGTTTTGTCGAGGTTCAGATCGGCCATGCGCGCGGCGACGTTGCCGGCGTCGGCGAACAGCACCGCATCCAGGTGCCGCAGCAATGCGAAGCGGGATTCCACATTGACGACCGCGAGGTGCCGATCGTGGAATCGATAGTTGGCGTAGGCCCGCAGGGTGTTGTTCCCTCCGAGCGAGGGCATCAGGTAGAACGGCACGAGGGCGCCTTCCGCCGTGTCGGACGCCACCAGCCATCCGCGGAGCGCCAGCGTGATCGCCGAGCCGGCCACCGGCACGAAATGCGCGCCTTCGGCTTCGAAGCGCTGGAAGCTGAACCGGCCGTTGTCGCGATCCGAGAACCGCGTCCACGAGCCACGATAGAGGCCGCCCTCGAGCGGGTGGCTGCGGCGGTCGCGGGTGTCGGCCGTGATCGACGCCTCGCCGTGAGCGTAATTGGGCTGCTTGGCCAAGGCAAACGCCGGGTCGTCCGCGAAGGTCTCCTGCATCGCGGGATAGTTGCGCTGGAACGTGCCGGCGGGCACGAGCAGCTCCGGACGTTGCAGCCAGCCGGCGCGGCCGCCGATCGTGAGCCACTTCATGGGACGGACATTCGTGTAGCCGATCACGTTGAGCGACTTCACGCGGTACTCGCTGCGGTCGGCTTCGAGCGACGCGGCGCCGTCGCCGAAATGGCTGTTCTGGGTGAAGTCCTGCCAGCGCCCCTCCGCGCCAAGCGCCACGCGGCTGCGTGCGAGGTTGGTGAACTCGAACCGCGCGCGGGCCATCTTGTAAGACCGCCACGACATCGCCGCCGATGCGTCGAGCACCAGGCGGTCGCCGCCGATCCACTGCCGATACCCGGCGCCGGCGGAGATCCAGCCCGCGCCGGTGATCATGTGGCCCATCTCGGCATAGAAGCCGCTCTTCTCTCCGCTGCCGTCGCCCATGGTGCGGGTCGCGAAGTCGATGGCGCGGGTGATGAAGTGCGGCTCTGGCAGGAAGCCGTCAGGCGCCGGCGGCGGATCAGGGGGCTGCGGCACGTCTTGCGCCAGCGTCGTTGCCGCGGATCCGATCACCGCAAGCGCCAACGCCAGCGTCGAGACGAGTCGTCGACACGATGGGCCGAATGGTGCGGGCGTCAGCGGCCACCTCCGTACGCGAGCGAATCCTCGCTGTCGCCAATGGCGTACGGCAGGAGGTCGACGATCAAGCTGGCATGAACATCGATCAGCACGAGGTCGTTCCCGACAATTCGATACTGCAGTTCGGGTGGCAGTGTCGGAAGCGCCTCGAGGATGCAGGTGAACATCGCGGCGCCGGCCGCCCACGGGAAAGCCCCGTTCACCTGCAAGGTCACCGGGCCGCGGTCGGCCCGCTCCGCCATTCCGGCGGCGCGAACATCGGCCGGCGTCATGTCATGGCTGCGCAGGCTTCTGGCGATGCGCTCGCGGATCACGTCCTGCACGGCCGGCACGAAGAGGTCGCCCTGGCGGGCGTCCGGCCGCGCGGCCCTGATGGCCGCCGCCATGGTGTCGATGGCCCGGCGAAGCGTCTCCGTGTTGGCGGTCACTTCGATCGGGCCGAGCCGGCGTTCGAGCTGCCGGTGCAGGAGTGCGTAGTCTTCGGCCGCGCGCTGAAAGTGCAGCACGGCCTCTTCGTCAGGGATGACAACACGCTGAGCGGAACCTGGTGCTGCCGCAAACATCAGCGCCACTGAAAGTGCAAGGGCGATTGGAGTCGGATTCACGATTGACCTCCAACCATCCAAGTGCAGCGCCTGTGCCAGCGGTTTTCGTGAAAAACAGGCCTGATTAAGGGGAGATCGCGCTGTCCGTGGGGGAATTGCCCG
>MELE01000029.1:8840-17281 GCA_001768615.1 Acidobacteria bacterium RIFCSPLOWO2_12_FULL_67_14b
CGCACCACACGCTCCGCCACGCTCCCCATCAGCAGGTGTGTGATCGCCCCGCGGCCATGCGTGCCCGTGATGATCAAATCGATCGCGTTGTCTTTCGCGTAGCCAGTGATCCCGGCGGCCACCGACAGGCAGGTCTGCACCACGGGCAGGACGTTCAGCTTGCGCCCGTCATCCGGCGCCAGGAGCAAGTCCAGCTCCTTGCGCGCCCGC
This sequence comes from Acidobacteria bacterium RIFCSPLOWO2_12_FULL_67_14b, assembly GCA_001768615.1. Classification (GTDB taxonomy): domain Bacteria; phylum Acidobacteriota; class Vicinamibacteria; order Vicinamibacterales; family UBA2999; genus 12-FULL-67-14b. The sequence goes on from MELE01000029.1 coordinate 9,051, forward strand.
GCTTCGAAGTCCCTCGCCAGATCCGCCGACACGAACCCGACCTCGGCGCTGTAGCGCCGCGCCGGATCGTCGACGATGTGGAGGACGTGCAGCGTCGACGAATAGGCACGCGCCAGGTCTCGTCCGTAGGCCAGGGCTACCGCCGAGGGCGCGCCAAAATCGGTGGCGACGAGAATGTTCTTGAGAACAACCATTGGCAACCTCCTCAGGCCTTGCGATCAACAACCGGGAACGGCCAGCACAAACGCGCGGCCGGTTTCGAGCACCGCCGACGCAATCGCGCCCGCGCGGCCGCGCGGCCGCTCGCGCAGCCCCATCACCACCAGGCCGGCGCCTTCGGCCAACGCGCACCGAGAAATCTCAACGGCCACGTCGCCGCGGCGCACGATCAGGGAGTGGGGCTTGACCGGCTTCATGGCATGCGCGCGCGTGCGCAACTCTTCGCTGGCGTCATGCTCCGACATGCGTGCCCGCGCCACCGTCAGCAGGATCAACGGCGCATGGGCCAGCTTCGCGAACTGGCCGGCCAGGTGCAACTGGTGGTCGCACGCTTCCGACAGGTCGATGGCCGCGAGCACCGGGCCGCAGGTCAGCGCCGCCGTGTCGCCGAGGCTGACGATGTCGATCTCGTTGGATGGCACGAGCAGGACGGGCGTCCGCGTGTCCCGCAGGATCGCGGCGCCCGTGGATCCGAGCAGCAGTCGCGAGAGGCCGCCGCGGCCGCGGGAGCCCAACACGAGCATCGCCGCGCCGTGGCGCAAGGCCTCGCGCTGGATCATCTCCGAAGCCCGGCCGGCCCGCACCACGATATCCGCTTCGTCGATCGCCAGATAGGGCCCTTCGAGCAGGCACTGCGACACCACGCGCTCGTGTGAGGCGGGCGACTCGTCCGCCCCGGCGTGCACGACCTTCAGATCGGCGCCGAGCATGCCGGCAAACCCAGCGGCGTGATACAGCACCCTGCGGGTCTGCGGCCCGAGATCCACGGCAGCCAGGACGACGGGGCGAGGCTTCGGGTTCTCCATCAGTCGAATGCAAGGCAAGGTTCGTGCCGGTGGACGGTCAGGGAATGCGACCGGTCTGGCGGTCCGCACGGGGAAATATCCGCGTTTGTGGGAATTTTCGCAGGCTGGCCACGTCCCGAGTCCCGCAAATGCCCGGTGCCCCGCGGGCACGCATTTCGCTTTGATCGCATCGTCAGTTGGAGGTAGCGGAAATGCGCTTCGTCAAGAGCCATATGCGCCAGGCGTTTGCCCTGTTCGTGATTGCCCATGGTCTTGCCCATGCCGTGATGCCGATGCGCGGTTGGATGCGTCCCGAGATGCTGGCGCGAGACTTCATGCCCGTGATCCTGTACGGGACCGCGGTGCTCGGATTCTGCGCGGCCGGCATCGGCCTGTTCGGCGTCAGGCCGTTCACAACGGTGACGCGGCCCTCCCTCCTGTTCGCGTCAATCTACTCGCTGATCGCGCTGTGGACGATGGGCGACGGCGGCCTGTGGTGGGGAGCCACGACGGATGTGGTGCTGTTGCTGACGGCACTGACCGGCGCCTACCAGTACCTGCCGCCGCCGCACGAGAGCCGCACGCGGATCCGGCATCTGCTCGGCGTGATTGCCGCCGTCGCGTTTCTCGCCTACGCGGCCTCCGCGGCCGTGCTGTGGCCGCTGCATCGCGCGTGGGGATCCACGCCGGCCGAACACGCGCTCGCGCTGCCCGGTGATGCGCCGGACCGGAACCCGGCCCTCGAGATTCAGCATGCGGTGACGGTGAACGCGCCGCCCGAGGCCGTGTGGCCGTGGCTCGTGCAGCTCGGACAGGACCGCGCCGGCTTCTACAGCTACGACTGGCTGGAACGCGCCTTCGGCGTCGACGTGCACAACGTCAGGGAGATCCGGCCGGAGTGGCAACAGCGCCAGGTCGGCGACCGCGTCCGCGCCACGCAGGAGGGCTACCTGGGCGGCGTGTTGGGCAAGGATCTGGGCTGGACGGTGAAAGACCTGCAGCCGGGGCGGGCGATGGTGCTGCAGCACTGGGGCGCGTTCGTGCTGGTGCCGACCGAGGACGGCAAGACGCGTTTCATCATCCGCACCACCATCGGCCACGAGCGCATGCCCGCGTGGGCCGCGGCCATGGACATGATGACCTTCGAGTTGGCGCACTTCATCATGGAGCGCCGCATGATGCTGCAGGTCAAATCACTGGCGGAAGGGGGCGCGGCGTGAGTCCCCGAGAAGCGCTCAGGACCGCGGGACGCGGACTGGCGGCCGCGACCCGAGCGCGCGACGATGAGAGTCCCCTGCTCGGGGGCGAATTGACGATTGACCGATTGGTGAATGGCGATTGTTTGGCGATTGTCAATCGTGGGATTCGAGTGATTCGATCTTGTGATTGGGCAATTGGGCGATTGACGACCGGCGCGGATTGACGACAAATCACGCAATCGCGAAATCACACAATCGCGAAATCGAAATCACCAAATCCCCAATCGGCAATCACCAAACAGTCGCTCAATCAGTCAATCATCAATCGACAATGCCAGCATCAGCAAATCCTCGGCAGCTGCTCGCCGCTCAGCATGTCGACGACGCGCGTGGCGCCGATGCGGCTCTTCAGCGTCACGAGGCCGCGCGAGGTGTCCGACACCATTCCCACCAGCGCCGCGGCGCGGCTGACCTCGAAGCCGCGGAGCACCTCAAGCGCCCGATCGGCCGCATCGGCGGGAACAAAGGCGATGAAGCGGCCTTCGTTTGCCACATACAGCGGATCGAATCCGAGGATCTCGCACGCGCCGCGGACGTCTTCGCGAATCGGAATGGCGGCCTCGTCGAGCCGGATGTGCAGGCCGGCGGTCTCGGCGATCTCGACGGTTGCGCTCGCCATGCCGCCGCGGGTGAGGTCGCGAAGGCAATGCACGGGAATGCCTGCGGCCAGCAACGCCAGCACCGGCGCCGCCACCGGGGCGCAGTCGCTTTCGATGGCCGATTCGAACTGCAGGCCCTCGCGAGCGGCCATCACGGCCATGCCGTGACGCCCGATGTCACCCGACAGCAGCACCGCGTCTCCGGGCCTGACGCTGGCCGGCGCAATCAGGCCGTCGTGCTCGATCAGGCCCACGCCCGCCGTGTTGACGTAGACGCCGTCGCCCTTGCCGCGGTCGACGACCTTGGTGTCGCCCGTGACCACCGCCACGCCGGCAGCCCGCGCCGTCGTCCGCATCGACGGCACGATGCGCTGCAGGCTTTCCATCGGCAGGCCTTCCTCGATGACGAAGCCCACGCTCAGGAACTGCGGCCGCGCGCCGCACATGGCCAGATCGTTCACCGTGCCGTTGATGGCCAGCGTGCCGATGTCGCCTCCAGGAAAGAACATGGGTCTGACGACGTACGAGTCGGTCGAGAACGCGAGACGCGCGCCGCCGATGTGGAGGTGGGCACCGTCGTGGTGTGCGTGAACGGCGGAGTCGCCGAACGCGGGCAGGAAGAGGCTGTCGATGAGCCGGTTGGTCAGCCGGCCGCCGCCGCCATGGGCCAGCAGCACATGGGTGTGATCGCCGATCGGAACCGGACAGGCGGCGCCGGACGCGAGATCAGTCGGCATGGGTGGCCACTTCCGCTTCCTGCCGTGGAATGTCGAGCCGCCTGTAGTGGTGATAGGCGGCGCACGCCCCTTCCGACGACACCATCGTCGCGCCGAGCGGATGTTCCGGCGTGCACCGGGTGCCGAACGCGGAACATTCGCGCGGCTTCATCAGGCCCTGCATGATCAGGCCGCTGCAACACTCGGTCGGCTCGTCGGCCGTATGGCCGGCAATGCCGAACCGCAGCTCGGCGTCGAACGACTGGTACGGCCGTGCGAGCGCCAGTCCGCTCTGCGGAATCTCGCCGACGCCCCGCCACTTGCGGGGCACGACGCGGAAGACCTCGCGGACGAGCTGCTGGGCCGGCTGGTTGCCGTCGCGCCGGACCGCGCGCGCGTACTGGTTTTCGACTTCGGCGCGGCCTTCCTCGAGCGGCGTCACGCACACGGGGCACCCGGGGCCGTGCACGAGCGTCACCTCGGGAGGCAATAGCTCGTCGACGCCGAACTTGACGATGGCGTGGGTCTGGCCCCCGCACACCTCCATGAGCGTCCACGGCCGCGTGGTGATTCGGCGGAGCGCCCGCGCGTAGCCTGCCGCCGCGTCCGGATCGCGGTATTCGTCGATGAACCTCACCGCGTCTCTCCTTCGCCGAGCTCGGCCAGTTCGCCCATCTGCTTGAGATAGGTGAAGACCTGCCTGGCCTCGACCTCGTCGACCGTCGACAGCGCAAAGCCCACATGCACCAGGACGAAGTCGCCCAGGCCGGCCTCGGGCACGTAGCTCAGGTTCACCTGCTTGATGATCCCGGCGAAGTCGACCCTGCCGCTGCGAAGGACGGGATCGCCGGCGTCGATGCTGACGAGGCGTCCGGGAATGGCGAGGCACATCTGAGACTCTCCTTGGCTCGAAGGTATGCGGCGATTTGTCCCAGCGAGATGCCGCCGTCGTTGGGCGGGATCCGCTGGTGCCAGTACGGGCGGAACCCGGCCTCTCGCAACCTGACGACGCTGCGCTCGGTCAGGTACCGGTTCTGAAAACATCCGCCGCTCAACACCACGGCCGGCTCGTTGAAGAACTCCGCGACGGCCACGATCATCTCGGCCATCGTGTTGTGGGCGCGGCCGGCGACGACTCCGGCCGGCACGCCCGCCTCGACGTCGGCGATGAGGGTCCGCACCATCGGCGCCCAATCGATCACGAGCGGCGGAGCCTGCCACGAGCCGACGGCGAACGCGGCCGGGTCCTCCGACAGCGCGAAGGGGTAGACGCCGGGCGTGCCGGGCGCGATCGCAAACTCGAGGTCCATGGCGGCCTGTCCTTCGAAGCCGGCACGCTGGCGAAGGCCGGAGAGCGACGCCATGGCGTCGAAGAGCCGGCCCGCACTCGTCGTGACAGGCGAGTTCACACCGCGGGCCATCGCCTCGAGCAACAGCGCCTGCTCGGTCTCGCAGAACGCCGCTGCCGTCTTCGATGGCACCGCGATCGCGCCGTTTCCGGCGATCGCCTGCAGGACGCCGAGCGCGGACCGGCGCGGCTCCCGGATGGCGCGATCGCCGCCGGGCAGCCGAAACGGCCGCAGGCAGGCGACGCGCGTGAACGTCGCGTTGCCGACGGCGATGAACTCCCCACCCCAGACCGTGCCGTCCGTGCCAAACCCGGTACCGTCCCAGGCCACGCCGAGGACGGGACCCTTCACGTCGTTCTCGGCCATGCATGCCGCGACATGGGCGACGTGGTGCTGCACGCGCGCGACCGGCACGCCGAGCGTCTCCGCGTACCTCGACGATCGATAGTCGGGATGCAGGTCCGCCACGACGGCGACAGGCGTGACGTCGTAGAGCCGCTGGAAGTCCGCGATCACGCGGACGAACGCGTCGCTGGCTTCGGCAGATTCGAGATCGCCGATGTGCTGGCTGACGAACACATTCGATCCGGAGGCCAGGGCGACCGTGTTCTTGAGATGGGCGCCGAGCGCCAGCACGGGCGCCGACGGCGGCTCGATCGGCAGGGGCAGCGGCGCGTAGCCGCGGGCCCGCCGCAGCACGAGCTCGCGATCGAGCATGACGCGGACGATCGAGTCGTCCACGTGGCGGACGATCGGCCGATCGTGAACGAGGAACACGTCGGCGATGTGTCCCAGCCGCCCGACGGCGTCGCGCTCGTCTGTGCAGATCGGTTCGTCGGTCCGGTTGCCGCTCGTCGCCACGACCGGGCCGGCCACATCGTGCATCAGCAGGAGGTGCAGCGGCGTGTACGGCAGCAGGACGCCGAGATTCGGATTCCCGGGCGCCACCGCGGCCGCCAGCTCCGGCGGCCCGCCGGCACGCCGCGCCAGCAGCACGATCGGCGATTCGGGCGAGGTCAGCACGCGCGCCTCCGCCGCGGAGATCGTGCAATCACGATCGACCGACGCCAGGTCGGCGTACATCACCGCGAGCGGCTTCTCCTCGCGGTGCTTGCGCGCGCGCAGGCGGCGGACCGCGTCCTCGTTTCTGGCGTCCACCAGCAGGTGAAAGCCGCCGAGGCCCTTGACCGCGACAATGCGCCCGGCGCGGATGGACTCGACGGCGCCGCGAAGCGCCGCGTCCCTCCCGGCCAGCGCCCGGCCGCTCTCGTCCCACAGGGCCAGGTGCGGGCCGCAGGCCGGACAGGCATTGGGCTGGGCATGAAACCGGCGATCGTCCGGGTCGTCGTACTCGCGCCGGCAGTCCGGGCACATGTCGAAGCGCTTCATCGACGTGTTGCCGCGGTCGTACGGCAACGCCTCGATGATGCTGAACCGCGGGCCGCAGTTCGTACAGTTCGTGAACGGGTAGCGGTACCGCCGGTTGAGCGGATCCAGGATCTCCCGCCGGCAGTCGCCGCAGATGCCGATGTCGGGCAGCACGAGCGCGGACAGCGGTCCCTCGCCCATGCTCGACAGGATCTGGAAGCCGGCGTAGCCGGCCTCGTCGAGCCAGGAGGCTTCCAGGCTGTGAATCGACGCGCGAGGCGGGCCATCGGCGCCGAGCCTGGCGCGAAACGCATCCAGCGTGCTGCGCCGGCCCTCAACCTCGATGACGACCCCCGCCGTGGAATTGCGGACCCAGCCGTCGGCCCCGAGCTCGCGGGCCAACCGGTAGACGAACGGCCGGAAGCCGACCCCCTGGACGGCGCCGCACACGGTCAGGCGAAGACGCTCACGCATGGCCGGCGGTCAGGGTCGACAGCAGCCAGTCACACCATTCAGGAATGCCGGCGCCCGTGGTGGCGGAGGTTTCGAAGACCAGCAACTTCGGATTGATCTGCCGGGCGTAGCGCCGGATCGTGCCGACGTCGGCGTCGATGTACGGCAGCAGATCGACCTTGTTGATGATCAGCACCGACGCGCGGCGGAACATCGCCGGGTACTTCAGCGGCTTGTCGGCGCCTTCCGTCGTGCTGAGCACCACGACCTTCATCGCCTCGCCCAGGTCGAAGTTGGCCGGGCACACGAGGTTGCCCACGTTCTCGATCAGCAGCAGGTCGACGGCGTCGAGGTCGAGGCGATCGACCGCGGCGGCGACGAGCCCCGCCTCGAGATGGCACCCGCCGTTGGTCACGATCTGGACCACGGGCACGCCGTAGCGGGCGACGCGCTGGGCATCGATGTCGGTCTGGACGTCACCTTCGACGACGGCAATGCGCACGTGGTGCTTCAGGCGATCGATCGTGGCTTCGAGCAGCGTCGTCTTACCCGCGCCCGGCGAGCTGACGATGTTCAGCGCCAGCAGGCGGTGGCGCGCAAACATCTGGCGGTTGGACGCGGCCAGCGCGTCGTTCTTCTCCAGCACCTTCCGCTCGATCGTCACGATGCTCATGCCGTCGCCTCCATCGCATCATCGAGCTCGACGTCGACGACCTGGAGGACGTCACCCGCCACGTGGTCGATCTCGAGGAAGGCCGCCGCAAACGGCGTGTCGATCACGATCGCGTCGAAGCAGAAGTCGAGCGAGTCGGGGACGACGCCGGCGGCCTCGCCCACGCGCACCCGCACGGCGCGCACCCGGCCGGCCTGCGATACCTGCACGTGCTGTCGCACGATGTCGAGAATGCCGGCGGCGAGGCTCAGCTCGTGCATGGCGCTACTCCATCGCGGCCGCCAGGCGGCCGACGTCGAGGAAGCCGGCCAGCGCCGGCGCCCGGGCCCGCTTGCCCCTGGGGCGGAACCGAAAGCCGAGCGCGGCCGCCTCGGCGACGACACGCGTCACCAGCTCCGGCAGCTCGCGTGCCACCGGGGATGACAGGCCGACGCCCAGGGCGATCGACTCGGGCACCAGGCCGAGCAACACGACGCGCGCAGGATAGCTGTCGAGCCAGCGGGCGCCGTCGAGCAGATCGGCGACGCCGATCTGGTGCGGCGACAGGCGCGTCGCCACGGCCGGAGGCACCTCGTCGCCTTCCAGGCGGACGTGCGAACCCGATGGCGCATCGGCGCGAATGGCATCGACCAGGATCACCGCGTCGGCCTCCTCGAGGTACGGCAGCAGCGACAGACCGAGCGTGCCGCCGTCGAAGACGCGGACGCCGGCCGGGACGTCGTAGTGATCGAGCAGCAGCGACACCGCCGCGCCGCCCACACCATCGTCTCCGAGCAGCACGTTGCCGAGACCGAGCACGAGCAGCGGCGT
>MELE01000030.1:0-10107 GCA_001768615.1 Acidobacteria bacterium RIFCSPLOWO2_12_FULL_67_14b
AAATCGGTCGATCATCAATCGGCAATGCAAGCGAACACGCTAGGCGAGCCGCTGGATGGCGCGGCGAGCGTACAAGTGTTCGAACAAGTTGCCTTCGTGCGGCTGGTCCCACCCGATCTGCGTGGTCGGCAGCGCGCCGAAATTCAGCCGATCGACGTGCGGCGACGCAACAAAGCGCGCCCGAAACGCCGCATCGTTCGAGATGCACGTGACGACGAGCGATGGCCCGAGGCATGCGGGCATCCGGCTCGCCGGCACTTCGACGACGCTGGCGTAGGGGAAGAGGAACTCGCGATTGGCCAGCGGGTGGTCGGCATCGCAGCGGATCACCGTGGGCAGCAGGTAGGTGCCGCCATGGGCCGAGGCCACGCGATCGGCGCCGCGGACCGCGGCCGAGACATCGCGGGCCGGCGGGCCGTCGCCGGCCATGTCGGCATCGATCGCCGACGACATGCGCCGCGCGATCTCGGGATCGGCAAACGGCGCCAGCACGGCTTCGGGATCGTCGGCGGCGCGTGGTACCACCCGCGCGAGCCGGTGGGCGAGCGCCTCGGCGATCTTGTCGCCGTGCCTGGTGACCCACACGCCGGAGGCGTTGACGCACGAGCGGCCGCCGTTGTTCGCGATCGACTCGGCGATCACCTCGATGTACCGCTCCCAGTCGTCGGCGGCGTCCGGCCCGATCACCACCTTGCTGTAGCCGGGCCCGTGGACCTCGACCCGGCCGTCGGCCTTCCAGTGCCTGGTCGAGCCGACGTCGCCGAACACCATGCCGCGCCCGGTGGATCGCAGGATCTCGTTGCCGCCCGCGTGATCGGTCGGGTAATACGCGAACGCCTCGGGCGGCGCGCCCGCCTTCGCCCAGGCCTGGATCATCCGCAGCGGCGTCCACGGCTCGGCGCTGCCGGGCTTGAGGACGAGCGGAATCTTCAGCACGGTCGCCGGCGCCCACAGCGAGTGTACGCCGGGCGAGTTGCTCGGCAGCACCACGCCCAGCGCGTCGGTGCGCGCGAAGAAGCTCAGCATCTGCCCGCCGGCGGTGCTGAAGCCCTGATCCAGCACCGACAGGTCGAGCCCGCGCGTGAGGCCGGCCAGCACTTCTTCGACCTTGGCCAGCACGCCGTGCACCTTCACCATGTTGCGGCGCACGTTGCTGAACGGCATGCCCGTGGTCGCCGACACCTGCGCGACGTAGTCCTCCGGCGACTGCAGGGTGCCGCTTTCCGGATCGAGCAGCAGGCGGTCGTTCATGAAGTGCCCGGCGGCGCGTCCCGCCATCGCCACCAGTTCGGCGATCGGAATCGCCTGCAGTCGCGCCCGCGACTCGGCCTGCCGCAGCAGGTCGCGCCGAATCAGGCCGAGGTTGGCCTGGCTCATCGACACCAGCGGCTCGCGCGTGCGGAAGTGCGGCGTCACCACCTGGTTGACGCTTCGATAGGGAGTGCCCCATCGCAAGATTGGTAAATGCAGCATGTGTCTCACAGCCGTAGGGCGCCCGTTCAGGGGCGCCGTTGTCAATACACGCCCTCGACGACAGCCCTCTGAAACCGCGAGAACGGGCGGACGTTGCGGACGCCGTCCCAGGGATACTGCTCGCACGGCGCTTCGCGCTCGCACTCGTCGCGCTCCAAAAACCGCGGCATCAGGAATTCCTTGGTCAGCGTCGTCAGGCGGACGCGGCCGGTCTGGCCGTAGGCGACGAGCCTGGTCGGGTCATCGGCATCGACGACCTCGATCATCGCGCGCGGCGCCGGCGGGTAGTAGATGACCGCCCAGTTGTCGTCCTTGGTCGGCGGCTTGCTCGGGCCGAGGCCCATCAGCGTGTTGCCGTAGGTCGGCGCGAAGTGGGCGCCTTCCATCAGCTCTTCGACCGCGAAGCGATGGAACTGCGGCGTCATCTCGGTGCCGCCGCAGAACACGCCGGTGATGCCCGCCTTCTTGAGCGAGATGCGCTCGCACAGCGCTTCGAGCAGCTTCGGCGTCGTGAACAGGCACTTGATCCCGTCGTGCGCCTTGAGCAGCGTCAGCGCCTGGTCGATGACGTGGCGCTTGTAGAGCTCCATCATTTCCATCTCGCCCATCTTGATCAGCTTGATGACCCAGCGCGGATCGAGATCGACCATGAAGCAGATGCCGCCGCGGTGCTGCGCGAGATGCTCGATCGCCAGGCGCAGGCGCCGCGGCCCGCTCGGTCCGACCATCAGCCAGTCGGCGCCCTTCGGGAACTTGTCGTCGGGCAGCGTCTGGCTGAACATCTCGTAGTCGATGCGGAAGTCGTCGATGTTGATGCGCGACTTCGGCACGCCGGTGCTGCCGCCGGTTTCGAACGTGTAGATCGGCTTGTCCTTGTAGGCCTTCGGCACCCACCGCCGCACCGGCCCGCCGCGCAGCCACTCGTCCTGGAAGCCGCCGAACTTGTCGAGGTCGGTGTAGGCCTTGACCTCCTGGCGCGGATCCCACCCGGCCTTCGCGGCCCAGTCGAGCCAGAAGGGACAGCCGGTGTCGGGGCTGAAGTGCCACTGCATCAACTCGCGGACCCATTCGTCCAGCGTCTTTCGAGCTTTCTCCAACTCCGGGGCGGCTACGGGCATATCTTTTGAATTGTAATGCAGGGGACTCGCCGCTTGCGCGGCTCGTGGGACTCGCTTCGCTCGTGAGAGTCGCTCGCCATGCTCGCTCCTGGGACGCCTCGCTTCGCTCGGCGTGGGACTCGGCGCTGCGCGCCTCGTGGGAGTCGGGCCTTCGGCCTTCCGCCTTCGGTCTTCCGCCTTCGGGCCATCGTGCCGACGAGCCATGATTTGCGCCGGTCGCCACGGCGACCGAAGTGCCCGCCGGGTTTAGACCGAGATACCACCCCGTGCCAGGGCCGAGATCGCGCGGATGGTCTCGATTGGATCTGACTGACTTCACTGACGCGCTGGTGTTTGCGAGCAGCCGTCGCAGGCGTGCCTTCTTCACGAAGCAAGAGGCGGTCTTGGTGCGCCGCTCATCGTCTCGGGTATCTCGTTCGCGCGGCCTACGAGGAACTCGAGCGGAAGGTGAGGCAAGTCGCGGCCCCGCTGAACGGCTTGATGGACAAGTACCGCAGTCGCGAAAGCATGGAGGGTGTTGGTAGTACGGGATCCCTACGAGCGGCGGAAGCCGCGAGTCCCACGAGCCCCGAAGGGGCGAGTCTGAAGAGCGAGCGTAGCGAGCGACTCCCACGAGCCGCGAAGCGGCGAGTCCCCTATCGCGGTGGGAAGCGCGAGGCCAGAAACTCCACGAGCGGGTCCTTCTCCGCATCACTGACGGTCGCGCCCCAGCGCATCATCTTTTCCACCGCACGCAGCCAGCCGGCGCGCGACAGTTTCTGCTGCTCGACGATGTCCGTGTCGTGACAGGTCGTGCACGCGCGCGTGAACGTGGCCGCGCCGGCGTCGCTGGCGGCATGGGATGCGGCCGGCTTCGGGCCGAAGTGGGCCGCGAGGTATGGCTGGAGGACCTCGCGCTCGCCGGGCGTGACGCCGGCGCCCCAGCGGACCATCTTGTCGACCGATCGGGTCCAGCCGGTCAGCGACAGCCGCTGCTGCGTGATGATGTCCGCTTCATGACAACTGACGCAGCGCGCCTTCACGAGTTCCGCGCCCGGACCGGCCGGCAGCGTCTGCGCCGTCAGCATGCGAGCACCGAGCACCATGGCACCCAGGCACCCAAGCACCGTACGCACCCGCACCGTACGCACCCTAGGCACCGTACGCACTGTGGGCACCTTATTTGACCTCGATGCGGACGGAATCGTACTGATTCCACAGATAGCCCGACGGATTCCACTGAGCGACGGCGGGCTGGACGTTGCCCTTCGCATCGGTGGCCCGCGAGAGGATCAGGTACGACTCCGGCTTGGTGGCCGCGAACGCATGCTCGAACCGGCGCCACGCGAACTTCGCCTGCTCGCCGACCAGACGGGCCGGCTGCCAGGTGGCGCCGCTGTCGATCGAGACGTCGACTTTCGAGATGTCGTTTTCACCGGCCCACGCGAAGCCGGCAACCGTCACCTGGCCGGCGGGCAGTGAGGCCCCGGCCGCGGGCCGCGTGATCAGCGATTTGACCGCGAGGCCGACGAGCGGCGCCATGTCTTTCGCGTCGACCGCCGCGCCCGGCGCGACGCGCCGGGTCGGGTAGCGGTAGCCCGTCGCGACCCAGAAGCTGTCGGAGTCCTTGTCGAGCACGTTGAGGGCGGTGAGCCACTTCACCGAGTAGGCGCCCTCCCACCCGGGCACGATCGCGCGAAGCGGGAAGCCGTGCACGGCGGAGATTGGCTGGCCGTTCATGTCGTAGGCGACGAGCGTGTCCGGGTGCATGGCCTTCGCCATCGGCACCTGACGCACGAACGCCGGCATGGTGCCGAGCGGGCGATCGGCGGCGTGCATCTCGACGTTCTTGCCGGTGGCCTTCGCGCCGGCGCGCTTGAGCACGTCGGCCATGCGCGCGCCGGTGAAGCGGGCCGTGCCCACCGCGCCCTTCTCCCACTGGATGCCCGCCACGGCCGGATCGAAGAACGAGCGGCCGTTGCCGGCGCATTCGAGAGTCATTGTGATCGTGACCGCCGGGAGCTTCCGGATCTCGTCGATCGACAGCGACACCGGCGCGTCGACCTCACCGCCGATCTTCAGCGCCCACGACGCCGCATCGAGTGAGGCCGGGGCGGGGAGGTGCGATCGCACGTAGAAGTGCTCGATCGGCGTGATGAACGAGTCGAGCAGCGCGACGGGGGTTTCGAAATCCGGCGGCCGCAGCGAGCGGACCAGCAGCTTCTCTTTGCCAAAACGTTGTGCCGCGCCGGGCGCTTGCGCGAACAGATCGGCGGGCGCGAACCGCGCCACGAGGCCAGCCATTGCCAGATGGGAGAACAGGTCTCTGCGCGAAATCATGTCGGGATTATACAGGCCAGGTTCGGGACCTTAGGCACACCAGGCACCTTAGGCACTCCAGGCACCCGCGTTCTTAGGCCTCAAGCTTGTCGAGCAGCACGCGCCAACGCCGGCGCGCGACCGCCATGGTCATCCCGTTGCCGAGCACGATCTCTCCCGTGCCGTCGGCGAAGGGCTTGGCCTCGCGCACCGCGTCGAGGCGGATGATCGCGACACGCGACACCTGGACGAAGGCGGCGGGGTCGAGGCGGCGGGCGAGCGAGGCGAGCGTCGGCTGCATCGACAGCTGCTCGGTGGCGGTGAGCAGATGGGTGACGCCGTCCACGAACGTGAACGCCACCACCTCCTGCACCGGCACCACGCGGAAGCGCGCGCCACGGCGGGCGAGAAAGCGCGTGGGGCCGAGGCCTTTCGCCCGGGCGATCTCTTCGAGCTCGCGATCGCGGCCGTGCGGCGCGCCGGCGGCGCGCACGCGATCCAGCGACGCGGCGAGCCGCGCGCGGTTGACCGGCTTGAGCAGGTAGTCGGTCGCCGACAGCTCGAACGCGTCGACCGCGTATTGATCGAAGGCGGTGCAGAAGATCACCGCCGGCCGCGGCCGCCCGAGCGAGGCGGCCACGTCGAGGCCGCTCGCGCCCGGCATCTGGATGTCGAGCAGCACCAGGTCGGGCGTGTGCTGCGCGATCTTCTCGGCGGCGTCCAGCCCGTCCTCGGCCTCGCCGACCACCTCCACGTCGTCGTGGGCGGCGAGCAACTGCTTCAGGCGCTCGCGCGCCGGCTGCTCGTCGTCGATCACCAGGGTGCGGATCATGAGGCTTTCACCACGAGGGCGGTCACGTCATCCTGATCCTGACGCGCGCCGCGATGGGCGCGCACGGCGTCGAGAATACCCGCGCAGAGCTCCGCGGCCGAGCGGCGCCGGCCGTCGGTCAGCATGGTGGCCAGCCGCTCGTCGCCGAACTCCTCGTCCTGCGCGTCACGCGCTTCGCACACGCCGTCCGTATAGGCCACGAGCACGCCGCCGTGAGGCAGGGTCAGCGTCTGCGAGGCGAACACGCCGGCGTCGATCAAGCCGAGGGCCGGTCCGGTGGAGTGCACGCGGGTGATGGTAGCGCCACCCGGGTCGAAGACCATCACCGGGGGATGCCCGGCGTTGACGATCGTGAGGGCGCGGGTGTGGGCATCGAGCGAGGCGTAGATCGCGGTGGCATAGCGGGCGCCGTCGGTGGTCGCGTAGACGTCCCGGTCCACCGATGCCATGAGTGCCTCGGGCGCGAACCGCGCGAACCGCGCCGCGGAATTCACCCGCGCCTGGACGGCAGAGGCGACCAGCCCCGCGGCCATCCCCTTGCCGGAGGCGTCGCCGAGCAGAAACGCCCACGTCGCGTCGCCGATCGCGAAGGCGTCGTAGAAGTCGCCGCCGACGCCGCGGGCCGGCAGCGACGCGGCCGCGCAGTCGAAGCCGGCGATCTGCGGCAGGGCGCCCGGCCACATCTGCACCTGCACCGCCGAGGCCGCGGCGACGTCGCGTTCGAGGTCGCTCTGCCTGGCGAGCCGCGCGCGCACGCGGTCGAGCGTGGCGGCCAGCTTCGCGCGCGACACCGGCTTCAGCAGGTAGTCGGTGGCATCCACCGCGATGGCGTCGAGGGCGTAGCTCTCGAACGCCGTGGCAAAGACGATGAAGGGCCGCGGTTCGGGCAGCGACGCGGCCAGTGCCGTGCCGCGGACCTCGGGCATCTCGACGTCGAGGAAGAGCAGGTCGGGCCGCGTGTCGCGGATGAGGTCGCGCGCCTCGACGGCGCTGCCGGCCTCGCCGACCACGATCACGCCGCCGGCTGCGTCGAGCAGCTGCCGCATGCGCACGCGCGCGGGCGGCTCGTCGTCGACGAGCACCGCGCGGATCATGCGGCGATCCTGACGTGCGGCATCGTGATCCGGGCCACGGTGACGCCCGCCACCTCGTCGCGCGTCAGCGCAAAGGAGGCGCCGTCGCCGAAATGTCCCTTGAGCCGCTCGCGCACGCTGTGCAGGCCGAAGCCCTCGCCGTCGCGCTGGCCGTGTCCGGCCGCCTCCGCGCCCGGGCCGGTGTTGCGGACTTCGATCGTGACCTCGCCGCTGGTCGTCCGGACGATGACGTCGATGCGGCCGGGCTCGCGCGCCTGCGAGACGCCGTGCTTCACGGCGTTCTCGAGCAGCGTCTGCAGCAGCATGGACGGAACGTGCGGGGCCGGCGGCAGGTGATCCGAATCGATCGTGCAGGTCAGCCGCTGGCCGAACCGCGCCCGTTCGACGTCGAGGTAGGCCCGCGCGAAGGTCAGCTCCTGGTCGAGCGGCGCCCACTCGGAATCGGATCGCCGCAGCGTGTAGCGGAACACCTCCGCCAGCTGCTCGACGGCTTCGTCGGCGCGGCCCGGATCCGTGTGGATGAGCGACGCGATCGCGTTCAGCGCGTTGAAGAGGAAGTGCGGGTTGATCTGCGCGCGCAGCGCCTTCAGCTCCGACCGGCTCGACTGCAGGCGCAGCTCCTGCGCAATCAGGTCCTGCTCCTGCCGCTTGTGCTGCAGCCGGATGTTCTCGAGCATGAAGCCGAACACGCCCGCCAGCGATCGCAGCATCGCCAGGTCCTCGCTGAGAATGCGGCGCAGGCCGGGCGCCTTGAGCACCGCGATGCGCACGGGCAGGCCCGACACGGGGGAGGGCATGGCGACCTCCATCTCGATGGCCGTCCCCTCCGGCGTCTCGTGTCCCACGAGCACCGCAATGCGCGCGCCGAAAATCTCGCTCAGCCTCGCCTCGGTCGCCTCGACCAGCGACCGCTCGTCGGTGGCCGGCTGCATGGCCGCCAGCACGTGCTTGACGGCGTCGACCGGCGTGAACTCGCGTCCCAGCCACATGCGATCGAGCCAGCGTTCGCCCCGCGACAACAGCCAGGGCATGACCATCGCGACCGGCGCCAGCGCGACGGCAAACAGCCACGGCCGCGCCGAGCCGCCCGGCAGGTCTTCGAGCCACGGCAGCGCCGCCGCGAAGAAGACGCCGAGCACCAGCCCGCTCAGCAGGATCAACACCGCGCGTTTGACCACGAGGTCGTAGAAATCAAACCGGTTCTCGAAGTAGACCGACGCGACGAGAAAGTAGATCGGCGCCGTTCGGGTCAGGCGGTTGAGGATCTCGACGAGCAATCGCTCTTCCTGCATGAAGATCATCGCAATGAACAGCCCGCTCATGCCGATGAACAGGAAGATCATCATGTTGCGCAGGCGCATCTGGTCCGGCGTCCGCGCCGCGCGCGGGCGCCGCAACATCATCGTGGTCGCATAGACGCTCGTCAGGGTGAAGAGTCCGCCGATCGAAATGCCAATCCACGGCCCGACCCGCTGCGGCACCGCGATCACATCGAAGATCGCGGCGATCAGGAGCAACCCGACGAGCGGCGACACCACGTACATGGCGACAAGCAGATGCTGGTAGATGCGGGGCGGCGGCGGCTCGCCTTCACACCCCGACTCGGAGTAGACGGTGTGCATGATCACCGGCGGAAACAGGAAGACGATGAGGGTGCCCAGATCGAGCCAGCCCTGTCCGGTGTCGCCGGCCAGGTTCCTGAATTCGATCAGGCAGTGGAGGACGAACCACACCGTGCTGATCGCGAACAGCGCCAGGCCGGGTGTGGCGAGCCGCGTCCGGCCGCCTCGGGCGGACGCCTTGACGGGGCCCCCCCATACGGGCCCGATCTCTCTGAAGCCGAACACCGTGGCCGCGCCATAGGCGTACGCGCCGAAGAGATAGACGAACAGGAAGACCAGGCTGACCAGGACCATCGCTATTCGACTTATACGCCAATCCCGTGTCGGCCGGCCGCCGGTTTGCCTCGAGCGGTCGACAGAGCCGATCGAACGGCCGCGATATCCTGTCGGCGAGTGCTTACGAGATTTGCGCCGGCGCCCACCGGCTACCTCCATCTGGGCCACGTCGTGAACGCCATCCACGTCTGGGACGCCGCGACGGCTCGAGACGGACGCGTGCTCCTCCGCGTCGAGGATCACGATCGGCAGCGCTGCCGGCCGGAATACGAGGCCGCCATTCTCGAGGACCTGGCGTGGCTCGGCTTCGTCGCCGACGGCCCGCCGGTGCGCCAGAGCGAACGCGACGCGGTGTACCGAAAGGCGCTGCAGCCGCTGATCGACCGCGAGCTCGTCTACGCGTGTGCGTGTTCACGGACGGATGTCTCGGGCTCCGGGCGCCGGGCTCCCTTCGACTCCGGCAATTCGAGAGTCGCTCAGGGCAGGCCGGGCTCCGGCCCGGGCTCCGGCCCGGGCGCCGAGCATCGCTATCCAGGCACGTGTCGCGACAAGGGCCTGCCGCTGGATGACGGCGTGGGGTGGCGGGTGCGAATCGAGCCGGGCGTCGAGCGCTTCTTCGACGAGCTCCGTGGGCCGCAGGAGCAGGATCCCGCGGCCCAGTGCGGCGACCTGCTCGTCCGCGATCGGCTCGGCAACTGGACCTACCAATTCGCGGTCACCGTGGACGACCATGCGCAGAAGATCACGGATGTCATCCGCGGCGTGGACCTGCTCGCGTCCACGGGACGCCAGATCCGCCTCGCGCGGCTGCTCGGCCGCACGACGATGCCGCGGTTTGCGCATCATGGGCTGGTGATGAAGTCGCCGACCGAGAAGCTGAGCAAGTCCGACGGCGACACCGGTGTTCGCGGCCTGCGACAGGCGGGCTGGTCGGCCGAGGCGGTCCTCAATCGGGCCCGATCTGTTACCCTGTTCCCATGAAGCGCATGCTCCTGGCCGCCGCCGTCTTCGCCCTTCTCGCGCCCGCCGTGCCGTTCGCGCATCCCGGCCACGATCACAAGCTGATGGGGACCATTACCGCCATCGACGGCAACAAGCTCGTGGTCAAGACCACCGAAGGCAAGGACGCGGCCATCACCGTGAGTCCAATCACCTCGTTCAAGCGGGGGAAGGGCAAAGGCTCGCAGACCGACCTCAAGGTGGGCCTGCGCGTGGTCGTCAACGTCGGCGACGGCTCCGAGCCGATGAAGGCCAAAGAAATCCAGTACGCCGCCCCTACTGCGACCTCGAAGCAGTGACGGCGCCGGCCGTGGCCACCAGTTCCGCAGAGATCTTCGACATCTCCTTGTAGTACCCGAGGAAGCGCTTCGGCTCCCGGGCGTCGTACTTCTCGA
>MELE01000030.1:10133-15912 GCA_001768615.1 Acidobacteria bacterium RIFCSPLOWO2_12_FULL_67_14b
TCGAGGTTGTGCGCCCAGCGGTAGCCGATCGCCTGATAGCGCAGCTCCACGTTCACCGTGAACGGCCCGGCGCCGGCCGGTACGGGCACCCGGTAGCGGACCCGGTCGCCCGACTCGGTGAAGTCGCCGTCTCGCGCGGCCCCACCGTAGACCCCAACGTCGGCATGTGCAGTGGCCTTGTCGAAGCCGCGCGGCAGCAGGCGGTTGTCCTTTAAGTACATCGTCGCCGTCAGCAATCCGGTGGTGGGCCGCCCGGCAGGATCGCCGAGGATGGGCTCGTAGATCTGCACCTGGTCGGGCGCGGTGATCTCCTCGTAATGAGGCTCGAAGCGCGCCGCATCGGCATCGGCGTCGTTGCCGGCGATCGCGCCGTCGGGCGCGACGGCGCCGGATTCGAACACCACGCGGCCGGCCTGGTCGAGCACCTTCACGTGCAGCCAGGCGCGGCGCGCCGGGTATCCCGTCGGGAACTTGTGCCCGGAGAGGTTGCGTACGTCCACGGTGAACGCCAGCGTGGCATCGCCGAGCGTGACGCCGGCCACGGCCACGGTCGCCGTGTCCTCGCGCAGCTGGCGCAGCGTCGCTTGTGCGGTGGCCTCGATCTCGGCCGGCAGCGCCTCGACGCCGAGCTCTTCGCGATAGCGGTTGAAGATGCGCAGCATGAAGGCGTTGCCGCCCACGAACAGGTGGCGCGACAGGCCGTCGCGATAATCGCCCAGCACCGACGCGATGCGCACCGGGCCGCCGGCCCGCGGCATGTGGCACGACTGGCAGCTCCGCTGCTCGCGGTTGAAGGCGCTGTGCTGCCACTCCTGGTAGTTCATCTGCTCCGGGAGCCGACCCACCACCTGACCATTGGGGCCGTACGCCTCGGTGATGAGCGTGTGGCACGTGGCGCAGAGTTCCGACTGTTTGATGTGCGGTGCCTCCACCGACTCGTAGCCGGTGACCGACCGCATGATGCGCTGGCGGCCCTGGTCGATGGCGTAGGGTCCCTGCGCCTGCCGCACGCCGTTCACGGGCGGCACGATTGCAAAGGCGGCGTTGAAGCTGGCGGGCGTGCCCAGGCGGTCCTTGCCGATCTGGTGGCATACCGTGCAGGAGATGCCGTCGCCGGCCAGCCGGCGGTCCTCGGCGGCGGCGTCACCATCGCTCAGATAGGCGAACACGCCGCCCTTGTGGCCCGCGAGTTCCGCGGCCTTCTGCGTCATCGGCATGTGGCACGTTGCGCACTCGGCCTGGATCCCGTCCGCCCGCGTCGGGTGGTCGATGGTTTCGCGCCGCACGGCCGCCTGCCAATAGGGGTCGCGCGCCGAGTTGGCCATCATCGTGGACCGCCACGAGGCCCCAATCGACACGTCTTCGCCCTGGGGCGTCACGATCTGGTTGTGGCACGCGACGCAGCTCGAGGAATGCGCAAACAGCGGCGCATGGCCCTGGGGAGGCGCCGCCTGCGTGCCGGAGGATTCCGCACGCGGCAGCGCCAGCAGGACCGCGAAGACCCAGAGCGCGCACGTCGAAAGCAGGTATCGGCGCATCAATCACTTCCAGAAGTCGAACAGGCTGCCGTCGAACCAGTCCCACAGGAAGTACACCATGACCTGCGGCTTGCGCACCGCGCGCTGGGTCAGGGGCACACGAACGCCGCCGGCGATGAGCACATGCTGCAGTTTCGACATCGAGACCTGCAGTTGCGGTACCACGTCCCACTCCGACTCCGCGCCAAAGGGCCGCGCCCACAGCACCTCCACTTGCGGCGACCAGGCGCGGCCGAAGCCGCGGTCTTGCGCGAGGGTCGTGCCCACGGCCGTGCGCAGGTACGCTTCCTTGGCGGCGAGGTTGGGCTCTGACGGCAACTCGATGCCGCCATGCACCTGCAGGAAGCTGTCGTGCGGCAGCATCTGCCCGAACATCGCGAACGGCTCGAAGATTGTGGTGCCGCTGCCGAGGTCCTTGAACTGATTGCCCGTCGGCAGAATCACCTCGGCGCCGGCCGCGGCAATGGTGCCGGTCCGCATGCTGGCCACCAACGCGCGCTTGAACCCGAACGCCACGTCGCCCAGGCCTTTGGCCCAGGGCGAGCCCGCGCCCGCCTCGAGGTTGCGCTGGAAATCGATCGGGACCTTGAGTTCGATCTGATTGCGCGCCCCGAGGCGGCGCTCGTAGACCAGGTCGTTGCTGACGCCCGCGTGACGACCGCTCGTGCCCGCGATCGTCCACACCGACTCGTTCTCGGGGAAGGCCTTTTCGGTGAAGAAGGCGCGTGGGAAGTTCAGGTCGCCCTGCGGCCACGCCCGGCTGGTGCAGAAGGCACGCACGTGCCCAAGCGCCAACCGGATCTGATCGCCGGTCAGCGCTTCGCCAAATGCCGGCATTTCGTGGCCCAGGCCGCGGATGGGCCCGCCCTCGTGCACCACGGCGTACCAGTCGGGGTCGGGCTCGACGGTGGCAAAGGCACAGTCGGTGAAGTCACGCAGTTCGGTCTCGAAGCCGAGCATCGTGCGGGGCGCGCCCCGACCGTCGATGCCGTGGCACGTCGCACACGCGGCCCGATAGATCTCAGCGCCGCTCGCCTGCGGAGGAAGCGCGTTGCCAGGGGCCGCCGGCACCGCAGGCTGCTGCGCGGCGTGCAGCGACGCCGTTCCCGGGGCACTTAGCGAGAGCAGGACGGCGGCGCCACACACGATCGCCGGCCGGTACAGGACGCGCCGCATCAGTGAGCGGTCAGGATACCATCAGCTCTCAGCCGAAAGCTGATAGCCGAAAGCTGTAAGCCGAAAGCTGTAAGCTGAAAGCCGAAAGCTGTAAGCTGAAAGCCGAAGGAGCGTTGACGATGGTGACCAGGACAATCGTGGCGGTGTTGACGATCGGTGCGGCCGCGGGCGTTGGGGCGGCCGGGCAGCATCAGCCGCCGGCGAAGCCGGACCACATGCAGCACCGGTTCGACGACCCCGCGAAGTTCGCGAAGTCGTTCGACGACCCGGCGCGCGACGCGTGGCAACTGCCGTCGAGGGTCATCGAGGCGCTGGGTCTCAAGGGCGGCATGGCCGTCGCCGATATTGGCGCGGGCACCGGCTACTTCAGCACGCGGCTCGCGCGGGTCGCGCCCGATCTCACGGTGTATGCAGCCGACATCGAGCCGGCCATGGTGGAGCACCTGAAGAGCCGCGCCATGTCGGAGCACCTGAAGAACGTCGTCCCGGTGCTGGCGGGCACCGCAAGTCCGAACCTGCCCAAGCCGGTCGACGTCGTGCTGATTGTCGACACCTACCACCACATCGGCAACCGGGCCGCGTACTTCCGCGATCTCAGGAAGTCGCTGACCGCTTCGGGCCGCGTCGCCATCGTCGACTTCCGGAAAGACGCGCCGGAGGGGCCGCCGGTGGAGTTCCGGTTCACCGTCGATCAGATCGAAACCGAGATGAAGCAGGCCGGCTTCCGCCTGGATGCGAAGCACGACTTCCTGCCGCGCCAGCACTTCTTGATCTTCCGATAGCGGTCAATCGCCTCTGTCGGGAGGCGCTGCTTGTCGGGAGGGCACTACTCGTCGGGAGGACACTTCTGGTCGGGGGGCACCTCTTGTCGTGAAACGCCTGCCAAGGCTCACGAACTGCTCCATCGGCGGGGCAGGCACGCATCATCTGGCGAAGTTAATCATCCAATCCGAGCGGCCGCTCATGAAAAATCGCGCCGAGGCGCCGGCGATCTTGTCGGTCCCGGTACCGAGGGACGAACCGACCACCTGCGGGTACCACTTGCCGCCGTTGAGGATCTTCTGCGGCGCCGACCAGAGCGCCGGGTCGTCGAGCCGCGGCGCGAACGACACGTAGATGCCGTCCTGCGTGTAGCTTTCGTCCTTCGCGCGATTGAGCAGCATCACGTACTGCTCGAGGCGCGTGTTCCAGTGCACGGAGGGGCCCCAGTAGGCATCGACCCGCGGATCGGCGTCGTGCCATGCCTGCGTCGGCGACACCAGCGGCGTCGCGGCCGGATAGGTCCACTCGACCTTGCGGCGCATCGTGCCGGGCAGCGAGTCCTGGAGCTCGCGCGTGCCGGCGTTGCGCTCCCAGGCGGCCGAACGCCAGATCGCGACGCGGCCGGAGGGCCGGTCGCGGTCGGCCCACAGCAGCCGCGCCACCGCCACGCCCTGCGTCTGGGGTTGTTTCTGGTACTGGCTGTAGAAGATGTAGAGGTACTTCTTGTCGGCATCCAGCATGACGCTCAGGTCGCCGACGCCCCCGATCACGTACCGGTTTGACGAGTCGCACGCGGTTGCGCTCTGCGCCGCCTGCATCACGATGCCGAGGTCCTGCCAGTTGCGTCCGCGGTCGGTGGACTTCGCGGCGCCGATGCGCGCCACGAAGCGATCCGATCGCCCGCAGGCGGTGGCCGGCCATTCGTTGTGGTAGAAGCCGTACCACGTCTCGACCTCGTCGAAGACCACGGCCTCCATCCAGACGCCGTATCCCGGGTGGGGCAGCAGCGAGATCGCGGCGGCCGCGCCCAGCCGATCGAGGGCCTGGCCCGACGACACGTTCGGCATGCCGGAGTGCGACGTCAGCGCGAACAGCTTGCGCTGGCCGTCTTCGAGGTCCCACACCATCGGGCTGTTGGAATCCACCGTGCCGGGCAGCACCATCGGCGGCGCCGCCACGAGCGTCGCGCGCGGCGGCACGACGGCCGCGGCCGAGGATCCAATGGGGAAGTCGCCGGGAACGACGTTCAGGGCGAGCGCGCACACCAGAGCGATTGCCAACGGCCGTAAGAACTTCATAAACCTCGCCGATCGGTGCAGGACTGTCCCTGTTGTTACGGCCGAACCCGGCCGTTCGTTTCACCGGTCCAGCCCGGCCGTTTACAATCGCGCGATTCAGGCGCAATTCGGCGTATGCTCACCCACTGCATGGCCCCGGGCATCGTCCGGCCTGCACGCCCGTCAACAACGCGCAGCTCACCATTACCCGCAATTCGAGTTCGGATTTTCAGGACCGGCAGGTGGGTGCCTAGCAGGCTGCTGAAAAACGACAGCCAGAAGGCAAAATGCACAAGGCAAAAGGCAGAACGGTCCCGGATCTGGCCGTCGTTCGCGATTTTGCCTTTTGCATTCTGCCTTCTTCCTTCAGGTTGCTGGCTTTTTCAGCAACCTGCTAGGGGTTGGTGCCGGGTGCCTAGGGTGCGCTATTCTCTTCCGATGACGAACCCTATGACTCGGCGAGAGCTTGTTGCGATGTTGGGCGCGATCGCGTTGGGCGCCCCCGTCTTCGCCGCCGACGAGACCTTGAAGGGCGAACTGGTCTGTGCCAAGTGCTATCTGAAAAAAGCGGACGCCAAGGAGTGCCAGGACGTCCTGCTGGTCACCAACGCCAAAGGCGAGACAGTTGAGTACTACGTGGCTCGGAACGCCGTGTCGCAGGAATCGGGCGAAGCGTGCACGGACAAAGTGCCGGCCACCGTGATCGGATCCGTCTTAGAGAAAGACGGGCGCAAGTGGGTCACGGCGTCGAAGATTACGAAGACGAAGTAGCGGTCGCGCGCCGAGACCGTTATCTCGGCGCACCTCCAGGCACTCTGGGCACCAGGCACCAGGCCACCAGGCACCAGGCACCTGGGCACCAAACCCTAGGCACCCCAGGCACCGTACGCACCCCAGGCACCCTTGCCTTACTGTCCAGGCTTGAGGCCTGGCCTCTCCACCAGTTCGATGCGCGCGCCGGCCGGCCCGGCGACGTACGCGTAGTTGATCGAC
Organism: Acidobacteria bacterium RIFCSPLOWO2_12_FULL_67_14b; assembly: GCA_001768615.1. GTDB lineage: Bacteria > Acidobacteriota > Vicinamibacteria > Vicinamibacterales > UBA2999 > 12-FULL-67-14b. The sequence continues at coordinate 15,880 of MELE01000030.1, forward strand.
GGGCCGTTGGGCAGGGCGAGCGGTCGCGGCTGG
>MELE01000030.1:15985-19739 GCA_001768615.1 Acidobacteria bacterium RIFCSPLOWO2_12_FULL_67_14b
GCTCGGTGATGGTGTCGGTGAGGGACTTGGTCGATCGCCAGCCGATGTGATCGATCGCGTGGCCGATGCTCGGCTCGGCCTCGCCCTTCTGCACGAGGATCCACATGCTGCTGAAGCCCTCGGCGTCGTAGCGCACGGCGTCGATGCGGCCCTTGAGCTGCTGGCGCTTGCCGCCGAACTTGTCGAGCAGCCAGCCGATCACCTCTTCCGGGTTCGGGCCGCGCATGTGGATGTGATGCAGGCCGAGCAGCTCCGGATCCTGCACGACCTCGATGCGCGTGCCCCAGGGATCCTCGACGAAGGCGAGCTTGAACAGCCCCGGCACCTCGCGCGCCGGCGTCGTGATCTTGATGCCCGCCGCCTCGAACTCCTTCATCTTCGCGTCCAGATCGGCGAACGAGAAGCCGACGTGATCGATGGCGCTGCCGGCGCTGGGCTTGCCGGTGGCCGAGCGCAGGAACATGAACCGGGTGCTGCCGAACATCAGCCGATCGGGCGCCTCGGTGATGCGCGTGCCGCCGAAGTACTTCTCGTACCAGTTGGCGGCGTCGGCCGGCACCGGCACGTTGAGGTGGATGTGATCGTAGGGCAGCGTCGGGGTCTGCGCCCCGGCCACGGAGGTCATCAGGCCGAGTATCGCACCGGCCAGCACGGTCGAGCGTCGAAGGTGTCCCATAGCGCGATAACGATATCAGTTTCCGGATATGCTTGGCGGGATTCCACGGGAGGGTCTGGTTGAAACGAGTCGGCGGTGTCATCCTTCTGCTGAGCACGGTAGGCCTCGTCACCCTGGCGGCCCAACAACGCATCTTCACCAACCCCCGGCCGGAGCCCTATTTCAAGGCGCTGTTTCCGGCGGCGGTCGCCTTCTCGCCTTTCGGCGGCACGCCGCTGCACTACAAGGCCTACGCCGTCGACCCGAAGGTCAACCCCGCGGCGGCGCCCATCGGTTACATCTTCTGGACCACCGACCTGGTGCCGCAGGAGCGCGGCTATCACGGCCCCATTCACCTGCTGCTCGGCCTGGACACGCACGGCGTGATCACCGGCGCGGTGATGGACTACAACTCCGAGCCCTACGGCTACTTCTCGGTGGACCCGCCGCCGTTTGTGGCGCAGCTCAAGGGCAAGAGCGTGCGCGATCCGTTCCGCGTCGGCGCCGACATCGCGGCCGTGTCGCGGGCGTCGATCACCATGAATAGCGCCGCCCGTGCCGTGCGCGATGCCACGCGCACGATGGCCCGGGCCTTCCTCTCCCCGGATCAGATCAAGCAATGATGCAGCCGGCGGCCGATCCCTGGGGCTTCGAGGACGCGGCCGTCGAAACCTGGGGCGACATCCTCGGCCCCCAGGCCCTCGACCTGGCGCTGCTCGCGGCGTTCATCGCCCTGGCAATGGTCAGCTTCTCGCGCAAGAGCGTGGCCCTCAAGTTCGTCACCTTCGCCGCGGCGATCGGCTACATGGGCTTCGCCAAGAGCTACCTCATCTCGATCACCAACATCTTCAGCGTGATCGACCTGAACCTCCCGGTCGTGAAATACAACCTGGCCTGGTACCTCTTCTTCGGCTTCACGATCGTGTCGACGATGCTGTGGGGCCGCCTCTACTGCGGGCGCGTCTGCGCCTACGGCGCGCTGACGCAGACGCTCGACGCGGTGCTGCCGGCGTGGACGCGCGTCGAGGTGCCACGGGCCGTCGAGAAGCGGGCCGCCTGGATCAAGTTCGGCCTCCTCGCCGGCGTGCTCGCCTACTACCTGATCACGCGCGATCTGCTGGTCTACCAGTACGTCGAGCCGTTCTGGATGTTCGGCCTGTTCGGCACCACCACCATGTGGGTCGCCCTTGGCGCGCTGCTGGCGGCGACGCTCGTCGTCCGCAACCTGTACTGCCGGTTCCTCTGTCCGGTCGGCGCCGCGCTCGGGCTGCTGTCGTACCTGACCGTGTTCCGGATCAAGCGCTGGTCCGAGTGCGACACCTGCAGGATCTGCCAGAAGGCGTGCCAGTGGGGCGCGATCGAGGGGCCGAAGATCCTGATGACCGAGTGCGTGCGCTGCGACGACTGCGAGCGGCTCTACGCCGACACCGCCCGGTGCCCCCACTGGCGGATCATCGACTACAACTCGAAGAAGATCGCCGTGCTGCCGCTGCTGCCGGTCCGCTAGAGCGCGCCGGCCACCTTCGGCACGTCCGACGGTTTCCACAACCCTTCGGAGCGCGCCACCCAGGTGGCGGCGCTGAGGTCGCCGCACACGTTCACCGTCGTCCGCGACATGTCGAGGATGCGGTCGACGCCGAGCACGATCGCGATCGCCTCGCCCGGCACGCCGAACATCGTCAGGATGCCGACCAGCAGCGGGATCGAGCCGCCGGGCACGCCGGCGGCGCCGACCGCCGTCAGCACCGACATCACCATCACCACGACCATTTGCGGCAGCGACAGGTCGACGCCGAAGATCTCGGCGAGGAAGATCACCGTGATGCCCTCGAAGATGGCGGTGCCGTTCATGCACATGGTGCTGCCAATCGGCAGCACGAAGCCGGCGATGCGCCGGGGCACGCCGAGCTGGCTTTCGGCCACGGCCATCGCCGTCGGCAGCGTCGCGCTGCTCGAGCTGGTCGAGAAGGCCGTGATCAGCGCCGCCCGGATGCGGGAGAAGAACACCAGCGGCGAGAGGCCGACCAGGAAGCGGATCACCAGCGACAGCGTGATGCCGACGTGGGCCAGCAGCGCGATCAGCACGGTGGCGACAAACGCCGCGATCGCCACCAGCAGGTCGAAGCCGAAGCGCGAGGCGACGGTGAAGATCAGGCCCGCCACCCCGAACGGCGCGATCAGCATCGCGAAGTGGATGATCCGCGTCACCACCTCGTTCAGCGCCTCGAGCCAGCCGATCATCGGCTGCGCCTTTGCCTGCGGCATCAGCGTCAGCGCCGCGCCGAACATCAGGCCGAAGAAGATCACGCCGAGCATGTCGGTGTTGACGGCGGCCTGGATCGGGTTGCGGGGCACGATGTTGATCAGCGTCTGCATGCCGAACTCGCTGGTCGCCGCGACCTGGACCCGGCCCGACGCGTCTTTCGAGAACCGATCCATCAGCGCCTGCCGCGTCTCGGGCGTGACCCGCTCCCATGGCCGCATCGCGTTGACGACGATGAGGCCGAGCGAGGCGGCCATCGCCGTGGTGATCAGGAAATAGCCGACGGCCTTGCCGCCGACGCGGCCGACCTTGCGGATGTCGCCGAGCCCGCACACGCCCAGCGAAATCGAGGCGAACACCAGCGGCATCACCACCATGAACAGCATGCGCAGGAAGATCTGGCCGATGGGCACGGCGACGTAGCTGTTCACGGCGTCGACCACGGGATGGTCGGAGCCGACCGTGAGGTTGACGATCACGCCGAGCACGGCGCCGATCGCGAGCCCCAACAGGATCTTGGTGTGCAGCTTCATGCCGGGACCGGACGAACTCGACGATTCGCTCATGTGTATGCGTCTCCCAAACCTAACACGGTCAAGCCCTCAAGCCCTCAAGCCCGCCGTTCAGCGATGAAAGCGGCCGACCAGCACCCCTTTGCCGAGAATGTGGCCGTCCATGGCTTTCAGCACATCCGCACGCGTCGCCTCCGGCGTCAGATCGAGCTTGAGGTCGAGCGCGAACAGCTCCCACGTGTAGTGGTGATACCAGGTGAGCCTGGGCGAGACCGCTTTCGGATCCGCACTCGTGTATTTGTTGGGAATAATGCCGCCGTCCTC
>MELE01000031.1 GCA_001768615.1 Acidobacteria bacterium RIFCSPLOWO2_12_FULL_67_14b
GTACGGTCGCGAAAACCGTGCCACCGTAGAATGCGTTGTGCGACAACTCCTCCTGCTCGCCGTCCTCTCCCTCGCGGGCTGCGCGCAATCGACCCAGCTCTCCGCCATCGACCGGCTCAAACCCTGTGCCGGCGACGACACGCCCACCGACGCCTATTGCGGCACGTTGAAGGTGTTCGAGAACCGGCAGACCAAACAGGGCCGCCAGATCGACCTCAACATCGTCATCCTGCCCGCCCTCAGCCCCGACAGCAAGCCCGACCCGCTGTTCTTCCTCGCCGGCGGCCCCGGCCAGGGCGCGGCGAAGATGTCGCGGGTCGTGCGCGAGCTGTTCCGGCGCGTGCAGACCGATCGCGACATCGTGCTCGTCGACCAGCGCGGCACCGGCAAGTCCAATCCGCTCGAGTGCCGCTTCGACGATGACAGCCTGAAGATGATCAACGAGGCCGAGACGGCCGGCATCGAGCGTCTCAAGACCTGCCTGTCGGGCTACGACGCCGACCTCACCCAGTACACGACGACCATCGCGATGGACGACCTGGACGACGTGCGCGCGTTCCTGGGCTACGATCGCATCAACCTCTACGGCGGCTCGTACGGCACCCGCGCCGGGCTGGTATACCTGCGCCAGCACGGCGATCGCGTGCGCACGGCGGTGCTCGACGGCGTCGCGCCGACCAACATGCGGCTGCCGCTGTTCTTCCCGCGAGACGTGCAGCGCGCGCTCGACCTGCTCCTCAAGGACTGCGACAGCGACGAGCCCTGCCGGGCCGCCTACCCGAACCTCGGCGCTCGCCTCGCCGCGCTGATGGAGCGCCTGAAGCGCGAACCACCGCTCGTCAAGGTGACGCATCCGCGCACCGGGGAGATCGGCGAGATTCGCCTCGAGCCGCGGATCGTCGCCAACGTGATCGCCGCAACGCTCTATTCCCCGATGGCGTCGGCGCTGATCCCGGCGGTGGTGGCGCGCGCCGAGCAGAACGACGCGCAGGGCGTGCTCGCGCTCGCCACCATGGGCGACGCCGCCGAGCCCAACATGAGCACCGGCATGCAGCTCTCGGTGATCTGCGCCGAAGACGGCCCGCGCGTCACTGACGAGGACGCCGCCAAGGAATCCGCCGGCACGCTGTTCGGTGAATACGTGATGCGCACCCAGCGGCTGGCGTGCGCCTTCTGGCCGCGCGGCAAGGTCGACGCTGCGTTCTACGAACCCGTCACGTCGCCGGTGCCGACGCTGGTGCTGTCGGGCGAGGTCGACCCGGTCACGCCGCCGGTATGGGGCGAGCAGGTGGCGGCTCACCTCCCGGCGTCGAAGCACCTCGTCATGCCCGGCACGGGCCACACGGCGGGCAGCACCGGCTGCGGCCTTCGGATCATCCGGAGCTTCATCGACAAGGGCACGACCGACGGCCTCGACACCGCCTGCGTGGCGGCCGTGCATCGGCCGCCGTTCTTCGTGTCGCCCGCGGGCCCCGACCCCACATCCGGCAAGAACCTGTCTCGCCGAAGCCCGGCCGGGAACTCAGCGAAGGGCGAAGGCGGATGATCCGCGTCGAGAACCTGCACAAGCGATTTGGCAACGTGAACGCCGTGGACGGGGTCAGCTTCACGGCCGCCGACGGCTCGGTGACGGGCCTGCTCGGCCCGAACGGCGCCGGCAAGACCACGACCCTGCGCATGCTCTACACGCTGATGCGACCTGACGACGGGCGCATTCTCGTGGACGAGGTGGACGCGGTGGCCGATCCCGAGGGCGCGCGCCGGCAGCTGGGCGTACTGCCGGATCAGTCGGGCCTCTATCCCCGGCTGACGGCCCGCGAGCACATCCACTACTTCGGGGAGCTCCAGGGCATCACGGGACGCGACCTGGCCGACCGGACCAACGACCTGGTGAAGATGCTGGACATGACGGACATCGTCGATCGCCGCGTGGCGGGATACTCCCACGGCGAGCGCACGAAGACGGCGCTGGCGCGCGCCATCGTGCACAACCCGCGCAACGTGCTGCTGGACGAACCGACCAACGGGCTGGACGTGATGAGCACGCGCGCGGTGCGCGACATCATCCGCCGGCTCAAGGCCGAGGGCCACATGGTGCTGTTCTCGAGCCATGTCATGCAGGAGGTCTCGGCGCTCTGCGACACGATCATCGTGATCGCTCGGGGGCGCATCGTCGCATCGGGCTCGCCCGACGACCTGCGGGCGCAGACCGGCCACCAGAACCTGGAGGACGCGTTCGTGACGCTGACCGGCCTGGGCGAGGTGACCTCCTCATGACGAACCGCACGCTCGCGCAGGCGCTCGTCGTGTTCCGCAAGGAGCTGAGGGACTGGTCACGCGATCGCCGATCGATCCTCACGGCGGTGATCGGCACGCTGTTCGGGCCGCTGTTTGTCGCCTTCATGTTCAACACGCTGGCCAGCCGGCAGCGGCAGGTGGAAGACGTGAAGGTCCCGGTCGTCGGCATCGAGCACGCGCCGGCGCTGGTCGACTGGCTGCGCCAGCAGCCCGGCATCGAGATCGTCGCGGGCCCCTCGGATCCGGAAGACGCCGTGCGCACGCGCCAAGAGGATGTGGTCGTCGTCATCCCGAAGGAGTTCGCGGAACGCTTCAAGGCGTCGAAGCCCGCGATCGTCCGGATCGTCGCCGACAGCTCGAGCCAGTCGACGCGGCCGAAGCAACAGCGGGTGCGCGGGCTGTTCCAGCGCTACAACGCCGAGATCGGCAGCCTGCGGCTGATGGCGCGGGGCGTCAGCCCGGTGGTGGCGACCCCGCTGGGGATCGAGGAGGTCGAGGTCTCGAGCGCGCAGCAGCGAGCGGCGCAGATCCTGAGCTTCATTCCGCTCTTCATCATGATGGCGGCCTTCATGGGCGCCATGCAGATCGCCACGGATTCGACGGCGGGGGAACGCGAGCGCGGATCGCTCGAGGCGCTGCTGGTCAACCCGGCGCCACGGTCGGCGATCGCCACCGGGAAATGGCTCGCCGGCACCGCCACGTCGATGGCGAGCGTGGTGATCTCGGGCGGGCTGCTGCTGGTGATCTTCCAGTCGATCCCGCTGCAGGATCTCGGGTTCCGATTCCGGCTGGGGACGCCGCACCTCGTCGGCACGCTCGCCGCCGTGCTGCCCCTCTGCCCCTTCATCGTCGCCGTGCAGATGTACGTGGCGACGTTCGCCAAGTCATTCAAGGAAGCCCAGAGCTACCTGAGCCTGTTGATGATGGTGCAGATGCTGCCGGGGTTTCTCGCCACGATGTACCCGATCACGAGCCAGAACTGGATGTATTTCGTGCCGTGGGTGGGCCAGCAGGTGATGATGACCGACGTGCTCGGCGGCAAGCCGCCCACCGCGATCGTCTTCGCGGCGGGCGCGGTGATGAGCATGGCGCTGGCGGCCATCGCGGTCCGCGGGACCACGGCGCTCCTCCACCGCGAACGCATCATCTTCGGACGATAAACGACACCACGAAGATCACGAAGAGAACCACGAAGCTCACGAAGTCACTCTTTCAAATGGCCGTTGAAAAAGTAATCTTCGTGTTCTTCGTGGTGGTCTTCGTGTTCTTCGTGGTGTCCTTATTTGACGGTGACGGTGATGTGGGCGGTGGTCCAGCAGCACTGATCGCCGCCGCCGCCCTCGCCTGAGCTGTCGTTGATCTGGGCGCGGAGCCAGTAGACGCCCGGCTTGCTGAAGGTCGCCGTCGTCTTCGCCTCGACGAACTTCTTCGCGTCCTTGTCGTTGATGAGCGCGAGCGTCTCGTCGGCGATCTTGACGTCGCCGGGCCCGCGGTACTTCTTCCACAGCACGCGAATGTCGCCGCGCGCGGCGCGCGCCGCCGCCGCGGCCCCGCCACCGCCGGCCGGCGTCAATCCGCCGCTGAACACGCGCCCGCCGATGATCGCCTGGGGCGGTTCGGTCGTGCCCGCCGGCCGGGTTGCCGGCTCGCGCCCCGCCGCGGCCGAGCCCCCCGGAGGCGTGGCCTCGAAGACGGTGGTGGGCGGCTGATCGGCGGCCCACAGCGTGAGCGGCACCGGCTGCCCGACCGCGCCCGTCAACTCCTGCACGAAGCGTTCGCGCGGCGGCCCGATCAGCTCGGCGCCGGTCGGCGAGAACTTGATCCGCGGCGGCTCGTTGCCGTTCGCGTGGTTCTTGTAGAAGTCGATCCAGTACGGCGGGTTGGCCCAGAAGCTCACGCTCGAGGTGTGCCCGTTGGCGACGAGCGTCCACGTGAGGCGCCTGGTGCCGAAGTCTTTCGGGATCGGAATGGCGAACACGCCGTATTGACGACCGGTCTGGAAGTGCGTGGGCTGGCCGAAGTCGGGGCCGCCCGGCTCGATCCGGTTGTCGGGACCGACGGCAATGTCGAGCGCCTGTTCCTTGTTGCGGTTGAAGTAGCCGAGCAGGAGGACGGCCGAGCCATCCTTGGTCGGCCCCCATCCTTCGAACGCGGGAAAGACGGCCTCGCCGGCGTTGCCCAGCGGCTCGACCAGCACGCCTTGCGGCGGCGTACGGATCTGGGTCACCTTCGCCAAGGCTGCGGTGCCCAGGCCGGATCCGCTCAGCATGAGACTGGCCGTGGCCACGGCGGTCGCCATGGCCACGGTCGAGACGCGGTTCTTGCGCATCAACCTACTGCTGCTGTCTGTCGGTGGTGAGGCCCAACGTCTGCTTGCGCGCGGCGACTTCGGCGCGGTAGTCGGCGTCGGACATGTAGGTCACGTTGACCCAGGCGTGGCCCATCTCGTCGACGGTGCGATCGCCGTAGCCGACCCACACGTTCGGATCGGGGTTGGCCTTGTTGGCCGTGGTGTTGTCGTGCCACGCCGTGATCTTGAGGATGGTCCCCTTCGGCAGCAGCGGCGCCGCGTTGTCGGCGTAGACATACGAGTTGTGCCAGTTGAAGTTGAAGTCCGAGACGTGGCTCAACACCTGGAGCTGGCCGTTGGGCAGAATCGCTTCCATCGACATCGCCTTGCCGCGCAGGTGCATGTGCGGCTGGAAGCTTTCGACGCGGCCGTTCTCGCGCAGCACGAAGTAGCCCTCGGTGGCCTTGACGACGTTTGGCGGAATGTCCACGCCGCCGGCGTTGGTGGCGCCCATCAGGTGCAGCACCTGGCGGAACTTCGGCTCCTGGCCTTTCGGATAGAAGTAGATGCCGAGCTCGACCTGGTCGGTGACGTCTTCACCGCCGTTCGAGTAGTGGATGTCCCAGACGATCTTCGAGCCCGGCAGCATCAGCTTGCCGCTGCCCGGACGCATGATCTCGCCCTGCTTGCCGACGGCCCACTCCATGAACGTGCCCGGCAGCGGGTTGCCGTTGGCGTCGTTCGGATTGGCGGCGAGGTCGTCGGTTTCCTTCTGCTGCAGCCGGGCGATGGCGTGGTGGGTAATCTTGCGGCCCTTCACCGAGCCGGGACGAATCTCGATGGCGCGCACCCAGCGCGCTTCGGTCAGGCCCGTCTCGACGACCGGCTTCCACCAGGCGTCGTTGGCGCCGGCCTTCTGCGTCCACGACAGCGACTTGACGACCAGGTCCGGCGCGGCCTGGCCGAACTGCCTCGCGAAGTTCCAGCCCTGCTCGCTCGGCCACGGCACCGGCGCCGGCATGTCCTTCGGGTCGCCCTTCGGCGAGCCGGCGTCCACCCAGCGGGTGATCGTGTCGACTTCCTTGTCGGTGAGCGATCGATCGTTCTTGAAGTCCTGGATGCCGATCGTCTTGTCGATGTGCCACGGCGGCATCTGGCGCGCCGTCACGCGGTTCTTGATCGACCGCGCCCACGGCCGCGATTCCTCGAACGTGACGAGCGACATCGGCGCGATCGACTCGGGCCGGTGACAGGCTTCGCACTTGTTCTGGAAGATCGGCGCGACGTCTTTGGTGAACGTCGGGGCGGCCGCGGTTTGGGCGGCTGCCGAAGCTGGGGCCATGCCGCTCAGGGCGGCGACCGCTGCCAGGATTCCAAGAGGTTTGACGACGCTCATCTGTAGGCGCTCCTTGTGAGGTCCGCGTTCCTAACGGGGCATTATAGGGGTCAGACCCCATGGGCGCAATTGGGGGCTTGAAGGGCCCGGCCCAACTCACGCAGCCAAGCCCTCACGTCCTCAAGTCCTCACGCCGATCACTGAGCGTCTTTCCAGCCGTCCTTCTGAATCTCCGGCGTGCCGGTGCGGTTCCAGTGCTCGGTCCTGAGCGCGGCTTCCACCGTCTCGAGGCGCGCGCGAAACGCGTCCTCGGTCGCAAACCGTTCCGTCTTCGTCGTCCCGTCGGGGCGATGCCAGATCATTTCGAATTGAGACGAGTCGTTGTCGAACCGGGTTTCGATCCTCAACACTTCCGCGCCGCGTTCATACAGCCAAATCATGGAGTCGATGCTTTCACAGGATGCAATTCGTTAATCGGTTCGCCAAAAATACGACGCGCGCTCGGTCGGCGTCCACCACTTGTTTGCGATCCGAACCGGATTTCACGGAACGTCACGCCCGCCGACAGGAATGTAATCGCTGAACCATTCGATGCTTGACACCGAGGCACGCTCTTCCCCCTGCTGCGCCGGTTCGAAACCCAGGAGCGTCTTCGCCTAGCCCGGCCGCACGAGGATCCCGACGGCCGCCGTGGCGGCGACGGCGGTCAGCCACAACACCCAGCGCGGCACCAGCACGATTGGATAGGGCTCGGCGTCGCTCCGGTACGCGCCGGCGGGCGCGCGCCGGGCCTGGTCGCGCTGCGCCTCCGGCCACCGATGGCCGGTCGCCGAATAATACGAGGGGGTATCGAGCAGCGGCGCGAAGTAGGTCTCGAGAATCCGGTTCTCCTGCCACGCCCCGGCGAGATCCCCGTCGTCAAAGCGCTGGTTGCGGCGCCGGACGTGCCACAGCCCTTCGTCCATGTACTGGTCTTCGCGCGACAATCGCCGCAAGACGATGGGCGGATCGGTCTTCCATCGCGCGGTCCGATCGGCTGCGAGCGCCCCGAGCTCGGGCGCCGTGTGGTGGGAACGGAAGGTCAGCCCATCGGCGGCGACCTCGTGACCGCGGTGGATCTGATCCACGAAGAACGCCACGCTGGCGATCACGCACGCCGCGGCGATCGCCACCCGGCGGCGGGACGCCGGCGAGAGGGACATCGTCACGCGATCCGGCGGCGCAATCGCAGCGCTGATCATCAGGCCGCAGACGACGGCGACCAGGTTGAGGGCGACGTCGCGCAGCTCGCCGACGCGGTTCGGAATGAACCACTGAAACCATTCTTCGAGCGTGCCGACGACGATGCCGGCGAGGATCGGCAGCACGATCACCGACACATCCGCGGCCGGCCGCCACGCGCGATAGAACAGGAACGTGATCACGCCATACTCGACGAAGTGCACGCGCTCGACGATGTCGACCTCGGGCCAGCCCGTCGACATCGCGCGGCTGTAGACGGCCGCAATCCCGAGTGCGAGGCCAATGGTGGCGAAGCGCGCGAGTCGCCGTACCCGGATCCGCGCGATCGCCGCGATCGCGACCGCGGCCACCGCCGCGCCGATCGCGCCGGTCATGAAGGTGACGAACGACCCCTGGAACACCTCGCCCAACCAGGCGCGCAGCTGACCCATGAATGGCGCGGAGAGGACGAGCGCCATGGCGGCGATCACGGCCAGGGGCATGCGCGAGGATAATCTATCGACGTGTCAATCCGACAGGGCGCCGGCCGAATCGGGTTCGTCGTCGCGCTCCTCTCAACCGCCTGCACGGACGCGCCCGCATCGCGCGCCTTGATCGAACGGACCAGGGTCGCCATGGGTTCGGAGCTGCGCCTGGCGGCCTGGACCGCGGACGAGGCGGCGGCGGTGGCCGCGTTCGACAGCGTGTTCCGCGAGTTCGAGCGGCTCGAGTCGCTGATGAGCGTGTGGCGCGACGGCGGCGACGTGGTCCGGATGAACGCCGCGGCCGGCGAACGCGCGGTGCCGGTCAGCCCGGACACGATCGAGGTGCTGACGGCGGCGGCCGAGGCCAGCCGCTGGAGCGGCGGCAAGTTCGACATCACGTTCGGCGCCCTCGCCGACCTGTGGAAGTTCGATCACGACCAGGACAACACGGTGCCCGATCGGGCCGCGATCGAAGGGCGGCTGCCGCTGGTGGATTACACCGTCGTCCAGGTCGATCGAGCGGCGGGCACGGCCTTCATCTCGCGGCGCGGATCGCGCGTGCACCTCGGTGGCATCGGCAAGGGCTACGCGGTGGACCGGGCCATCGCGCTGCTCCGCGAGCGCGGCCTCAGCGATTTCCTGATTCAATCCGGCGGCGATCTGTACGTCGCGGGCACCAACAACGGCCTGCCGTGGACACTCGGCATCAACGACCCGCGCGGCCCCGCGGGGCGGGCCTTCGCCACCGTCGACCTGAGCAACGCGACGCTCAGCACGTCGGGCGACTACGAACGCTTCTTCATCAAGGATGGGGTGCGCTATCACCACCTGATCGATCCCGATCGGGGCGAGCCGGCGCGCGGGTGCCGCAGTGTCGCCATTGTCGCGGAGAAGGCGCTGCTCGCTGATGCCTTATCGACGGCCGTCTTCATTCTCGGACCCGCCGACGGGATGGCGCTGGTCGAGCGGCTGCCCGGCGTCGAGGCGGTGATTGTGTCGGCGACCAACGCGGTGCTGGTCTCGAGCGGGCTCATCGGCAAGGTCGCGATGCCCGC
>MELE01000032.1:0-351 GCA_001768615.1 Acidobacteria bacterium RIFCSPLOWO2_12_FULL_67_14b
CAGAAGGCAGAAGGCAGAAGGCAAAATGGCGTCAACACTTAAGATGATGGCGGCAGTGCTTGCGCTCTCGGCCGCGATCGCATCGACCGCGGCGGCGCAAGTGGTGCAAGGCACCGGGGCGGGATCGACGCTGCGCGTCACCGTGCTCGACCAGACCGAGGCGGCGCTCATCATCGCGCAGGTCACCGTGGTCGACTCGAGGGGCATCGAGCAGACGATGCCCGTGGACGGACGGGGCGTGGCCGAGTTCACCGGGCTCACGCCTGGCACCTTTCAGGTGAAGGCGACCGCCGAAAGCTTCCGCACCATCGCGACGCCGTTCAATGTTCGGGCGGGGCGCAACCAGACGAC
>MELE01000032.1:363-6152 GCA_001768615.1 Acidobacteria bacterium RIFCSPLOWO2_12_FULL_67_14b
CAGACGACGCTGCGGCTGGTGCTGGCGAGCATCGAACAGACGGTGGTCGTGCAGGACCAGAACGCCGCCGACCGGCGCGACAACGGCTTCACGCAAACGCTCACGCAGGACGAGATCGACGCCCTGCCCGACGATCCCGACGAGATGGCCGAAGAGCTCGCGCGCATGGCCGGCCCCGGTGCGCAGATCTTCGTCGACGGCTTCCGTGGCGGCCGGCTGCCGCCGAAGGACCAGATCCAGCAGATCCGCTTCCACACCAACTCGTTTTCGGCCGAGTACCACGAGGCCGGGATGATCCGCGTGGAAGTGATCACCAAGCCGGGCATGGGCGGCTGGCGCGGCAACACCAACTTCGGGTTCCGCGACGAGTCGCTCAACGCCAGGCAGGCCTTCGCCGACGAGAAGGGCCCGGAGCAGATGCGGCGCTACATGGTCAACTTCCAGGGGCCGATCGCCAAGGGCAAGACCGGGATCTCGCTGCGGTTCGACGGCAACAGCTCCTACGACTCGCGCACCATCGTCGCGCAGTCGCCGGCCGGGCAGGTGAATTCGCTGGCGGTCGCGCCGACCGACGCCATGAACTTCAGCGCGCGCGTCGAGCACTTGATCGGCGGCACCAATCAGATTCAGACCGAGTACGCGCGCCGCCAGAACGAGCGCAGCAATATCGGCGTCGGCGACTTCGACCTGGCCGAACGGGCCTACGCCACCGACACCAGCACCGACACGTTCCGCCTGCGCGCCACGCAGGTGATCGGCAAGAAGGTGTTCAGCGAGACGCGCTTCGAGTTCAACAACACCACCAGCGCCACGCTTCCGGGCTCGACCCTGCCGACCATCCGCGTGAACGAGGCGTTCACGGCGGGCGGCGCCGGCCAGTCGGGCGACCGCAGCGCGCGCGAGTTCGAGTTCGCCCAGAACTTCGACTTCACGCTCGGCCGCAAGCACTCGCTCAGGGCCGGCCTGCTGTTCGAGTCGGGCTGGTGGGAGAGCACGCAGCGCTCGAACGCCAACGGCACCTATACCTTCACGAGCCTCGATGCCTACCGGGCGGGCACGCCGGCCACCTACACGATTCGCACCGGCGATCCGCTGGTGACCTACGCGCAGACCAAAGCGGGGTGGTTCGTCCAGGACGACTTCCGCCCGTCGCGGACGCTGCAGCTCAGCGTCGGGCTCCGGCAGGAAGTGCAGACCGAGGTCGACGCGAAGTGGAACCTTGCGCCCCGCGCCGCGTTCACGTGGAACGCGACGAAGAAGACCACCATGCGCGGCGGCTACGGCATCTTCTACGACTGGTACGAGTCGAACCTCCACGAGCAGACCATCCGCGTCGACGGCAACCATCCCTACGACTCGCGCACCATCGTCGCGCAGTCGCCGGCCGGGCAGGTGAATTCGCTGGCGGTCGCGCCGACCGACGCCATGAACTTCAGCGCGCGCGTCGAGCACTTGATCGGCGGCACCAATCAGATTCAGACCGAGTACGCGCGCCGCCAGAACGAGCGCAGCAATATCGGCGTCGGCGACTTCGACCTGGCCGAACGGGCCTACGCCACCGACACCAGCACCGACACGTTCCGCCTGCGCGCCACGCAGGTGATCGGCAAGAAGGTGTTCAGCGAGACGCGCTTCGAGTTCAACAACACCACCAGCGCCACGCTTCCGGGCTCGACCCTGCCGACCATCCGCGTGAACGAGGCGTTCACGGCGGGCGGCGCCGGCCAGTCGGGCGACCGCAGCGCGCGCGAGTTCGAGTTCGCCCAGAACTTCGACTTCACGCTCGGCCGCAAGCACTCGCTCAGGGCCGGCCTGCTGTTCGAGTCGGGCTGGTGGGAGAGCACGCAGCGCTCGAACGCCAACGGCACCTATACCTTCACGAGCCTCGATGCCTACCGGGCGGGCACGCCGGCCACCTACACGATTCGCACCGGCGATCCGCTGGTGACCTACGCGCAGACCAAAGCGGGGTGGTTCGTCCAGGACGACTTCCGCCCGTCGCGGACGCTGCAGCTCAGCGTCGGGCTCCGGCAGGAAGTGCAGACCGAGGTCGACGCGAAGTGGAACCTTGCGCCGCGCGCCGCGTTCACGTGGAACGCGACGAAGAAGACCACCATGCGCGGCGGCTACGGCATCTTCTACGACTGGTACGAGTCGAACCTCCACGAGCAGACCATCCGCGTCGACGGCAACCATCAGGTCGACGTCGTGATTCAGAACCCGGGGTTCCCGGTCGCCGCAGGTGGCGGCACGCGGCTGCCTGCCAGCCTGATTCGCGCGGCCTCGCTCGGCCAGCCGATCATCCAGCAGGCGTCGTTCGGCGCCGAGCGGCCGCTGGCGGCCTGGGCCGACTTCCGCGCCGACTACATGTGGACGCGCGGGTCCAACACGCTGCGGTCGGTCAACGTCAACGCCCCGATTGACGGCGTGCGCCCGAACCCGCTCGTCGGCAACATCACCGAGATCCAGTCCAGCGGCAGGCGCGCGTCGGACCGCGTGACCGTGGCGCTCAACGCCCGCTACATCCCGAGGCGCATCCTCGGCATGGTGATGTATCAGTTCGGCAGCTCGCGCAACTATGCCGACGGCCCGACGTCGCTCCCGTCCAACAGCAACGAGCCGAACCTCGATTGGGGCCCGTCGGCGCAGGATGTGCGCCACCGGATCTTCTTCAACTTCAACACGCCGATCGGCCGCGGCATTCGCGCTGGCCTCAGCGTGCAGGGTTCGTCGGCGCTGCCCTATTCGATCACCACGGGGTTCGACGGCAACGGCGACACCGTGTTCAACGATCGTCCGGCCGGCGTCGAGCGCAACAGCGCCCGCGGCGCCTCGCAGTGGAGCGCGAACCTCCGCTTGAACAAGTCGATCGGCCTCGGCGGGCTGCGCGCCGGCCCGCCGATGATGCCCGGCATGCCGCCGCCACCGCCGCCGCCGCCGAGCGGCGGCGTGTCGGCGCAGCGCGGCCCGGGCGGCGGTGGCGGCGACGGTCCGCAGATGGTCGTGATGGAAGGCGGCGGCAACCAGAAGTATCGACTCGACCTCTACGTGAACATCCAGAACGTGTTCAACAAGGTCAACTACAACGCCTTCGTCGGCAACCAGCTGTCGTCGTTCTTCGGCACGGCGACGTCAGCCGGCGCTCCGCGGCGCATCGAGATCGGCGCGTCGCTGGGCTTCTGACGGCGCAAGATCGATCGCCCGCAACCCAGGTTTATAGGTCCAGAATAAGGTCCAGACTATAATGAGATTATGGACCCTAAAGAGATCTCAATTCAGGACCTCAAGGCAGGCCTCTCGGCCGCCATCGCCGAGGCTGAGTCCGGGCGCACGCTGGTCATCACCCGGCACCATGCGCCGGTCGCGCGGCTGACGCCCGCCGATCCGCCCTCGGTGCACCGGGGCACGGCGGTCGGCACGAGCCGGTTGCGCCCGGCGATCAAGCGCGGCACCGCCGGCCGCTACCTCGAGGTGCTGGCGGAGGATCGGGGCGAGCGGTGAGCGTGCCGCCCGTCACGCCGCGCCGGCGGCTCTATCTCGATACCTCCGCGTACCTCTGCATCCTGCTTGCGGAAGAAGGCGCCGAGCGGCTCGGGCGCGAAACCGAGGGCGCGGAGCTGCTCTCGAGCGTGCTGCTGTTGCTGGAAGCGAGGCGCAATGTCGTCCGGATGACCAGGGCAGGCATCCTCAGCGCCGCGCAGTATCAACCGTGCATCGATCGCATCGAGCAGGATGCGGCGTCGTTTGTCTTGCGCGATCTGACGCTTGACTTATGCCATTTGATCCCGCTGCCCGCGATCGCCGTCCCACGATCGCTGGATCTCGCGCATTTGCGAACGGCGCTCTGGTTCCACGCCGCAACCGCCATCGACCGCTTCATTACGCTGGACCTTCCGCAGCGACAAGCGGCGCAGGAGTTGGGCCTTCCCGTCTGACGCGCAGCGGCAGTAGTTCCGGAACGCGTACTCGCGGTCGATGGGCGGCACCAGACTCGGCAGAACATCCGCCTGCGGCTCACCCTCACGCCACGAGATTTCTCATGACGCCACCGCTGGCTGGCCGTGTCGTTGTCGCAACATGAGCGCAAGTAACAACATGAACAGGGGCGCGGTGATCGCCCATGGAAATCCCAGAAACAGCAGACTATTCGAGAACGTCGGATAGAAGTACACGACACTGATTAGCGGCGTGACGGCAGCGTTGGCAATGAAGGATGCCCGAACCCATTTCTCCAGACCCGTGCCACTCAGCGCGGGCACCGCGACCAGCGTCGCGAGCCCCATCGAGATGTAACCGACGGCATCGTAGTCCCAAAACAGGGAGTGAGGGGTCTGCTCGAGAAGACGGATTGGTTCAGACGCCCCAGCTATTTTCAGTGGAATCACGGTTGCCAATTGCACCACGTAGTTTGCCGTCACAAACACGGCGTAGATGATCACAAAGATCAGCGACGCATGGGTCCAGAATTGCTTGTCTTTCGGCGTGACATAGTGGAACGCGAGCATCTCGAGAATGAAAGGCACTACGATGCACAGGGAAGTCGCATAGATCAGGACTTCATCCATCGGGGATCGCAGCATGCCCGCGACTTGCAAGAGCTGCACCGCGACGTACGCCGTGGTCGCGGTGAAGGCGGCCAAGCCGGACCAGTAGCCCACTCTACTGATGGCCATGCGTTCCTCTCCTTACCAAGTATGGACCTGCGGTCAACGCCTTGGCGATCAGCGGCGACGCGAAGCGTCGTCCGCTGCATCGCCTTGATTCTTATACAGGCCTCCCCCTGCGACCTACCGATCATCGGTAGGCTGTCGCAGGGTAAATGCGCGAACGCGCAGGAGGAGGACCGATGCGATTCTACAACCAGCAGCACCGTCACTATTGCGGGATCGATTTGCACGTGAAGACCATGTATGTCTGCATCCTTGATGCGGCCGGCCAGGTGTTGGTCCACCGGAATGTCGCCTCGACTCCCGCCGCGTTCCTCGAGATCGTGGCGCCGTACCGCGACGACTTGGTCGTCTCGGCCGAGTGCATGTTCACGTGGTACTGGCTCGCCGACGTGTGCGCCGCCGAAGGCATCCACTTTGTGCTCGGGCACGCGCTCGCCATGAAGGCCATTCACGGCAGCAAGTCGAAGAACGACAAGATCGACTCGCACAAGATTGCGCACCTGCTGCGCGGGGGTCTCCTGCCACAGTCGTACGTCTACCCGGCGGCGATGCGATCCACACGCGATCTCTTACGCCGGCGCTTGCACCTGGTGCGCAAGCGCGGCCAGCTGCTCGCCCACATTCAGCACACGCGCGCGCAATACCAAGTACCCGAGTTCGCGCGGCGGCTCGCCTATCCCGCCAATCGCGACGGCGTCGCCGAGCGGTTTCTCGATGCGAGCGTCCGGAAGAGCGTCGAGGTCGATCTCGCCCTGCTCGAGCGCTACGACAGTCTCATCACCGATCTGGAATACACCCTGGTCCGCACCGCGAAACAACACGATGCCGACGCGTTCCATCGCCTCCGGTCGGTGCCCGGGATCGGGAAGATTCTGGCTTTGACGATCTTGTATGAACTTCACGATGTCCATCGTTTCGATCGGGTCCAGGAGTTCGCGTCGTATGCGCGACTCGTGAAAGGCCGCAAGCAGTCGGGCGGCAAGACGCTGGGCACCAGCGGCGCCAAGATGGGCAACGTCCACCTGAAGTGGGCGTTCTCCGAAGCGGCCGTGCTGTTTCTGCGGCACGCCACCGGCGGGAAACGGTTCCTCGCTCGGATTGAGAAAAAGCACGGGAAGG
>MELE01000033.1 GCA_001768615.1 Acidobacteria bacterium RIFCSPLOWO2_12_FULL_67_14b
CGCGGCCCCCTCGCCATTCTGCTCATCGTGTTTCTCGGGGGTCTCGCGCTCAACCTGACCCCGTGCGTGTTGCCGATGATTCCGATCAACCTCGCCATCATTGGTGCGGGGGCGCAGGCGGGTTCGCGCCGCCGGGGCTTTCTGCTCGGTTCCACCTACGGTGTCGCCATGGCGGTCGTCTACGGCGTGTTGGGCCTGGTGGTGATTCTCACCGCCAGCACGTTCGGCACCATCAATTCATCACCGTGGTTCAACGCCGGCATTGCCGCGTTGTTCGTCGTGCTCGGGCTGGCCATGTTCGACGTGATCGCGATCGACTTCTCGAGTCTCTCGAGCCGGTTTCAGCCGGGGGCCGAAAGCCGCGGGAGCTTTGCGCTGGCCTTCACCATGGGCGGCGTGGCCGCGTTGCTCGCGGGCGCCTGCGTGGCGCCGGTGGTCATCCAGGTCGTGTTGTTTTCGAGCGACCTCTACGCCACCGGAACGCGGACGGCCTTGGCCCTGCCATTCGTGCTCGGCATCGGCATGGCCGTGCCCAGGCCGATTGCCGGCGCCGGTCTCTCCGCGCTCCCCAAGCCCGGCTTGTGGATGGTCCGCGTCAAGCAGGCGTTCGGGGTCCTGATCCTCGGCACGGCGCTCTACTACGGCTACCTGGCCTATGAACCGTTCGCCAATCGCTGGGTCGACGCTTCCTCGGTTTCGTCCAGTGTCGAGGAGAAGGTGAAAGGCCTTCCAACCCACGCAGGCCGGGCCAGCACGTCAGTATCAGTTCAGTGGTCGTCTTCGGTTCTGATGGACCCACTTAGGCTCTAAGGTAAGCGGATGATGGTAACGGTTCAGGCTCATCGTAGTCAGCCGGACGGCCCTCACGTGTCGGCGGTTCGCGGCGCGCCCGCCTTCGACGCGAGGTAGGCCACCGCGTTGTCGAGTGTGTACAGGCGGGGATAGTCGGCCTCGGGAATATCGATCCCCAGCTTCTTGTGAAGTGCGATGACGAAGTTGAGGAAGTCCATCGAGTCGAGATCGAACTGATCGCGGAAGCTGACGCCGGGCTCGATCGATTTCGGATCGATTTCCGGCGCCACCGCCGTCAGGGCTTCGCCGATCACGCGCGTGAAGTCGTCCGGGGTCATAGCGCCTCCGGGGTTTGCAGCAATCGGTCGACGACGGCCAGGAACACACCGCCGCGATGGCCGTCGCTGGCGCGATGGTCGGCGGAGAGCGTGGCCGTCAGCACGGGCCGCGGCTCGATTCTCCCGGACACGACCCACGGCCGCTCCGCGATCTTCCCGATCCCCACGATCGCAACCTGCGGCGGATAGATGATGCCAAAGGCGGCGTCGACCCCCTGATCGCCCAGGTTCGTCACGGTGATCGTCGGGTCCGCGAGCTCCGAGCTCTTGAGCGAGCCGGCCCGCGCGCGCGCGACCAGATCCTGCAGCTGGCGCATGAGCGTGGTGAGATCCGTCTGGTCCGCGTCATGCAGCGCGGGCGCCACCAGGCCGCCGCCGCGCAGGGAGATGGCGCACCCGACGTGGATGCCCGCGCCTGCGCGAAAGCCGCCGTCGACCCAGTAACCGTTGAGCTCCGGGACGTCGCGAAGACCGAGCGCGACAGCCTTGATGAGAAGGACGGCGGGAAGGAGCCGGTCGGTCATCGGCCGCTTCTCGTTCTCCGCGCGGAGCCATGTCAGCGCCGCGCTCATGTCGACCTGGGTGGAGAGGTAATAGTGTGGGATCTCGCGCTTCGAGCGCGCCATCGCCGCGGCGATCGCCGTGCGCATCGCGCTCGCGGGGGCGGCCGCGCGCTCGACGTCCTCGCGAGTGATCGCCCCCTGCGCGCCGCTACCCTTGACGAGCGCGAGGTCGACGCCACGATCCGCCGCGACCTTCCTGGCCATCGGCGACACGCGCGACCGGTGGGGTTCCTCCTGTGGCGCGGTCCCCGCCGGCGGCGAGGGCGCGGTCCCGCGAATTTGCGCGAGCACCGTGCCGACGGGCACTTTCGTGCCCGGGGCCACGACAATCCGATCGAGCACGCCGTCTTCAAAGACCTCGATTTCGATCGCGCCCTTTTGCGTGTCGACGACGGCGATGACGTCGCCCTTTTTCACGGTATCGCCCGGATGCTTCATCCACTCGACGAGCGTACCGGCTTCCATGTCCGAACCGAGGGTCGGCATCCGGAATTCACCCACGGTGTCCCACCACTTCCCGGGCGGCGGCGATGATGGCCGGGGGTTGAGGCAGCGCCGCGTCCTCGAGGTGTTTCGGATACGGAATCGGCACCTCCGCGGTGCAGACGCGCGCGACCGGCGCGTCGAGGTCGTAGAAGGCCTGCTCGACGAGGCGCGCGACGATTTCCGCCGACAGGCTTCCGCTCTTCCAGCCTTCGTCCACGATCACGGCCCGATGCGTCTTCTTCACCGAGTCCACGATCGTCGGCATGTCGAGCGGGCGCAGGCTGCGCAGGTCGATCACTTCGGCGTCGATGCCGTCGCGGGCCAGCGTGTCCGCGGCCTGAAGGGTCTTGCCCAGCGTGCCGCCGTACGTGATCAGGCTGATGTCCTTTCCAGGGCGGCGCACGACCGCCCGATCGATATCCACCGGCCCGGCGTCGTCGGCGATCGGCCCCTCCATGTTGTAGAGCGCCTGATGCTCGAAGATGAGGACGGGATCGGGATCTTCGAGGGCCGTCCACAGCATGCCGCGCGCATCCTCGAGCGTGGCCGGCGCGACGATACGAATGCCCGGAATGTGCGCGTACCAGCCCTCGAGGCTGTGCGCGTGTTGCGCGGCGAGCTGACGGCCCGCGCCGGTGGCCATGCGGATGACCAGCGGGACGCTGAATTGCCCGCCCGACATGTGGCGGATCGTCGCGGCGTTGTTGACGATCTGGTCGAGCGCCAGCAGGCTGAAGTTGACGGTCATGACCTCGACGATGGGCCGCATGCCACCGAGCGCGGCGCCGATGCCGGCGCCGACAAACGTCGATTCCGACAGGGGCGTGTCGCGGATCCGCTCGGGTCCGAACTCGGCCAGCAGCCCCTTGCTCACGGCATACGCGCCGCCGTAGTTGCCGACGTCCTCGCCCATCAGGAAGACGCGCGGGTCTCTGGCGAGGGCCTCCCGGTGCGCGGTCCGCAGGGCATCGCGATAGGTCATGGTCGCCATCACGCCGCTCCGTTCACGCGGGCCGGCTGGGGCACGGCGGGCGTGTAGACGTCCCTGAGCAGGTGCTCAACCGGTTCCCACGTGCCAGCCTCGGCGAATTGCACCGCTCGCTCGACCTCGTCTGCGACGGAGGCGTCGAGGGCGGCCACCATTTCGGGCGTCGTCACCCCGCGCTCCTCCAGGCGGGCGGTGAACGTCATGATCGGATCGCGCTGCTTCCAGAGCTCGACCTCGGCCTTGTCGCGATAGAGCTCGGGGTCGAACATCGAGTGCGCGCGGAAGCGGTAGGTGCGCAGCTCGAGAAACGCCGGTCCCTCGCCGCGCCTCACGGCCTCGGCCACACGCTTGGTCGCGGCTTCGACGGCGATCACGTCCATGCCGTCGACCGGCTCCGCGGGCATCTGGTAGCTGCGGGCCTTCAGGGCGAGATCGATCTGGGATTGCGCGCGCTCGAGACGCGTGCCCATCGCGTAGAGGTTGTTCTCGCACAGGAACAGGACGGGCAGCTTCCACAGCGCGGCGAGATTCATCGACTCGTGAAACTCACCCTCGGCGACGGCGCCGTCACCGAAGAAGCACGCCGTGACGCGCGGCCGGTGCTGCATGACATCGGCGAGCGCCAGGCCGACCGCCAGCGGCAGGCCTCCGCCGACGATGGCGTGGCCCCCGTAGAAGCGGGCGGTGGCGTCGAAGACGTGCATCGAGCCGCCGCGGCCGTGGCTGCAGCCTTCATGTTTTCCATACATCTCCGCCATGAGCCGGTCCATCGGGATGCCGCGTGCCAGGGCATGCCCGTGCTCGCGGTAGGTGGCCATCACCGCGTCGTCTCGAGTCAGCGCCTGCATGGCGCCGACCGCCACCGACTCCTCGCCGATGTACAGGTGCAGGAAGCCGCGGATCTTCCCGGCGCTGTAGAGTTCCGCGCACTTCTCCTCGAAACGCCGGATGCGGAGCATCTTGTGGAGCAGCCGCAGGCCGTGTTCGTCGCCGGTGGGATTCATGACGCCTCCAGTGTCGAGGTGTCGCCCTGTGGCAACCCCAGTTCCTGAGCCTTGAGCAGCCGGCGCATGATCTTGCCGGCCCGGTTCTTCGGAATCGACGGCCGAAACTCGATTTCCTTCGGCGCGACGGCCGCGCCCAGGCGCACGCGGGCGAATCCGAGCAGTTCGCGGTTGAGGGTCTCGTCCGCGTCGAACCCCGGCTTCAGCGCGACGAAGGCCTTGACGATCTCGAACGCCACCGGGTCGGGCTTGCCGATCACGCCCGCTTCGGCGACAGACGGATGCTCGAGGAGGACGCTTTCGACTTCGAAGGGGCTGATCAAGTGTCCCGACGACTTGATCACGTCGTCGGCGCGTCCGACGAACCAGTAGTAGCCGTCGCCGTCGCGCCTGGCGAGGTCTCCGGTCAGATAGTAGCCGCCGACAAAACACTGCCGGTAGCGCGCCTCGTCGGAGAGGTAGCCCCGGAACATCGACGGCCAGCCCGGGCGCAGGGCGAGCTCGCCCTCGGTATCGGGCGCGTCGACGACTTCGATCGCCCCTTCGCCGGTGCGCCGGACGATGGCCGCTTCGATTCCCGGCAGCGGCCGGCCCATCGATCCGGGCCGCACGTCCATGGCGGCGAAGTTCGCGATCATGATGCCGCCGGTTTCGGTCTGCCACCAGTTGTCGTGAAAGGGCCGGCCGAAGGCGCCGACGCCCCACACCACGGCCTCGGGGTTGAGCGGCTCGCCGACGCTCGCCAGGAACCGCAGCGAGGGGAATGCTTGCGGTCTGGTTGCGGCCGCTCCGCCCCTCATCAGCATGCGAATCGCGGTCGGCGCGGTGTAAAAGACCGTCACCTTCTCGCGGGCCAGGATCGCGTACCAGCGTTCTGCATCGAAGTCGGCCTCGTCGACGATGCTGGTGAGGCCGAGGGTGAGCGGAGCGATGATGCCGTAAGACGTGCCCGTGACCCAACCGGGATCGGCCGTGCACCAGAAGACATCGTCGGGATGCAGGTCGAGCGCGAAGCGTGCGGTGGCGTGATGGGCGACCACCGCGTGGTGGACATGGAGGGCGCCCTTCGGCTTGCCCGTGGTCCCGCTCGTGAAGTGGAGCAGCGCCGCATCTTCCGGATCCGTGGCGGGGATGACGAAGCGCGCGTCCACTGCGGCCATGAGCGTCCGGAGGTGCCGCACCCGCGCGAACGATTGAATGGATGTGACGTCGCCGATCAGCAGCACCTGCTCGAGGCTCGGCAGCAGCGCGCGGATCGGCTCAACCTTCTTGCGATACAGCGCATCGGTCGTCACCAGGACCTTGGCGCGGGCGATGTCAATCCGGGACTGGATCGGCTCCGGCCCGAACGCCGAGAAGAGCGGCGTGAACACGCTGCCGTTCTTCAGCGTTCCGAGCGCGGCGATGTAGAGCTCGGGAATTCGCCCGGCCATGACGACCACCGGGTCGCCTTTGCCGACGCCAAGGGATTTCAGGACGTTGGCAAAGCGGCTGGTCTCCTCGCGAAGGTCGCCATAGGTGAAGTCGCGCCGCGCGCCGTCCTTTGAGAGCCACCTCAGGGCGACGCGGTGCCGCCCGACGCCGGTTGCGTGGCGATCGACGGCTTCATGAGCGATGTTCAACCCGCGGCCGTCGGGGAGTCCGTCGAGCTGACGCTGCGCCTCTGCCCAGGAGAACTCCGCGCAGGTCCGCCGATAGTCGAGGAGGTTCGGCGAGACAGGCCAATCCCGGGCTGTCTTCGCGATCGGAGGCCACCGCGTACCGAGCGTGGGGACTGTCATTCGATCTCGCTGCCTTCCCTGCTGCAAACACCTTGCTAGCGGGCGGGTCGGCGCGGTCGGCGCTCTGGCGCCCCGGACGGCCGGATTAGGCGGGAAGAATCCCCCTGTGCCGCGAGAAATCGCCCACCAGGGTGGCCTTGAAGAGGACAAGGCGGGTGTGCATTTGTGAACAGGCCGGGCGGCGGCCGCGTGCCATGCTGGATCGATGGCCCGCAAGCCCGCACCGCGCGCCCACAAGCCTGCGCCCGCGTTCGACGCGCACGTGTTCCTCGACTCGACGGGCGTGGCGAAGACCATCGGCTCCTACGACCGCGGCAAGGCCATCTTCAACCAGGGCGAGCCCGCCGGGCACGTCATGTACATCCAATCGGGCGGCGTGAAGCTCTCGGTGCTGTCGAAGACCGGCCGGGAGGCCATCGTCGCCATGCTCGGCCCCGGCGACTTCTTCGGTGAAGGCAGCCTGGCCGGTCAGCCGTTGCGAATGGGCAGTGCCACCGCGACCGTCCGCAGCAAGATCCTGCGCATCTCCCGCAAGGACATGGTCCGGCTCCTGCGCCGGCAGCATGCGATGTCGGATCGGTTCATCGCGCACATGCTCGCCCGCAACATCCGGATTGAAGAGGACCTGATCGATCAGCTCTTCAACTCGGCCGAGAAGCGCCTGGCGCGCACGCTGCTGTTGCTCGCGCGCTACGGCAGGCAGGACAAACCGGTCAGCCTGGTGCCGAAGATCTCGCAGGAGACGCTGGCCGAAATGG
This sequence comes from Acidobacteria bacterium RIFCSPLOWO2_12_FULL_67_14b, assembly GCA_001768615.1. Taxonomy (GTDB): domain Bacteria; phylum Acidobacteriota; class Vicinamibacteria; order Vicinamibacterales; family UBA2999; genus 12-FULL-67-14b. The sequence continues at coordinate 6,711 of MELE01000033.1, forward strand.
TCGGCACCACGCGCTCGCGCGTGAACTTCTTCCTCAACAAGTTCAAGAAGCTCGGCTTCATCCAATACAACGGTGACACGCCGCTGCGGATCAACAACTCGCTGCTGAGCGTCGTCCTGCACGACTGACGGGCTAGGCCCCGCTGAGCGCCCAACGCGCGAGCATGCGCAGAAGCACGACGACGAGCACGATCGGCGTGCCGACGAGCAGGATCGCGACGGGGATGCTCCAGACGACTGCGATCAGGCCGAAGGCGTCGAGCGTCCCCGTACGCCAGCGCCGCCGGCTCTCGACCGGGTTGATCATGCCTGCAAGCGTAGTGGCCGGACGCGGCGGCCGTCTGTGCCTTATTGGACAGGCGAGATGCTAGTCGTGGAGCACCACGCTGAGCAGGGAGCTCTTGACCTTGATGCCGCCGCCGTTGTACTCGATCAGCCCGAGCTTCCGGAACTTGTTCATGAAGAAGTTCACGCGCGATCGCGTCGTGCCGACCATCTCGGCGAGCGTCTCCTGCGAAATCCGCGGGAGCGATCGCTGGGGTTGGGCCTGGCCGTAACGCGCCAGCAGCAGCAGCGCCCGCGCGAGGCGCTTCTCGCTCGAATTGAAGAGATGATCCACCAGGTCCGCTTCGATGCGCATGTTGCGCGCGAGCATGTAGGAGATGAAGCGGTCCGAGAAGGCCGACTCGGCGTGGAGCAGCCGCGCCATCGCCGGCGTGGGGATCGCCCGCACGATGCTGGCCTCCGACGCCCTGGCCGTCCCGATGCGAACGGACTGCCCGGCCAGCGCCCCCTCGCCGAAGAAATCGCCCGGCGACAGCATGGCCACCACGGCCTCTTTCCCCGTGCGCGAGAGCACCGAGAGGGTGATGGCGCCCTTCTGAAGGTAGCAGACGTCGTCGGCCGGATCGCCTTGCGCATACACGACCGCGCCGCGCCGATACTGGACGAGGGCCGACTCGGCGCCCGCCGATTCGAGGTAGGCCTCGACGTCGAAGCCGGAAGGCCCGGGCTTCGCCGGCGCGGCTGGCTTCTTCCGTTTCATGAATCTCCCACCAGTGTAAATGAGGAAACGGCCAGATTTCACCTCCAGCCGCGAACCGGTTGTGCAGTAGTGCACACCGGCCCGGACCGGCGGCGTGCGATGCTGGGCGCATGAAACCCATTGCCATGGCTGGGCTGGCGCTGATCGTGCTTGGTCTCGCCGCGTTGGCGTATCAAGGCTTCACCTACACCAGCCGTGAAACCGTCGTGGATATCGGTCCGATTCACGCGACGGCGGACCGCGAACGGACCGTGCCCCTGCCGCCGATTGTCGGCATCGTCGCGGTGATCGGCGGCGTGGTCCTGGTCGTCGCCGGGAGTCGCCAGGGCAAGTAGGCGGCAGTCGGCCCGATCCGTGTTATGTAGGGCCATGACAATCGTCCGAACGCTGCTCGCGGTCCTGGTCCTGGCGGCTCCCGCGCATGCGGAGGTGCTGCGGATCGAGGTGACGTCCCGCGCCGACGTGCTCTCGGGGAAAGCGTTCGGCGCCGCCGGGCCGTTCGAACGACTCTCTGGCCGGATCTACTTCGCCGTCGATCCGCGCAACCCCGTCAACCAGATCATCGCCGACATCGACAAGGCGCCGAAGAACGCCGCCGGCCTGGTGGAGTTCTCGTCCGACTTTTATCTCATCAAGCCGAAAGATGCGGCCCGCGGCAACGGCACGCTGCTCTACGAAGTGTCGAACCGCGGCGGCAAGGGCATGGTTGGCTTCTTCAACTTCGCCTCCGGCAGCGTCGATCCGCAGACCGAGGCGCAGTTCGGCGACGGGTTCCTCCTGGAACAGGGCTTCACGTTGATGTGGATTGGCTGGCAGTTCGATCCGCCCATGCGCGACGGCCTCGTCCGCGTCTCCGCGCCGATCGCGCGCGAGGCGGATGGACGTCCGATCCGCGGCCTGGTGCGGAGCGACTTCGTCGTCAACGAGGTGGCGCAGCAGGCATCGCTGGCCGACCGCGGACACCTGGCTTATAAGGTGGCGAATCCCAACGCCCCGGCCACCATCCTCACCGTTCGTGATTCGGTCGAGGGCGCGCGCCGCACGATTCCGCGCGATCAATGGCAGTTCACTGAGGACGGCGCGAGCGTGCGGATGACGGCCGGCTTCGAGCCCCGGAAGATCTACGAGGTCGTCTACCAGTCGCAGGACCCCCCGGTGGTCGGCGTCGGACCGGCCGCCGTGCGCGACACCATCTCGAGGGTGAAGTACGGCGCCGCCCCCGAGATTGGCCTCGCGCCGGGCGCGATCAAGCGCGCCGTCGCGTTCGGCATTTCACAGAGCGGCCGGTTCCTGCGGACGTATCTCTACTACGGGTTCAACGAAGACGAGGCGCACCGCAAGGTCTTCGACGGGGTGATGGCGCACGTGGCCGGCAGCGGCCGCGGCAGCTTCAACCACCGGTTCGCGCAGCCGTCGCGCGACGGCCATCCGTTCATCAACTTCTTCTACCCGACCGACATCTTTCCGTTCACCGACGCCGAGCAGCACGATCCGGTCACCGGCGTCACCGACGGCCTGCTGACACACGCGACCAAGCCGGCGTTTCAGCCGAACATCTTCTACACGAATACCTCGTACGAATACTGGGGCCGCGCCGCCTCGCTCTCTCACACGACGATTGACGGCACCAAGGACGCGCGGCTGCCGCCCAACGTCCGCGGCTACCTGCTCGCGGCGGGGCAGCACGGCGTGGCGGGCTTCCCGCCGTCGCGCTCGATTGGGCAGCAGTTGAACAACCCGCTCGACTACCGGTGGGCGATGCGTAACCTGTTGGTTTCGATGAACCGCTG
>MELE01000034.1 GCA_001768615.1 Acidobacteria bacterium RIFCSPLOWO2_12_FULL_67_14b
GGGCGTGATGAGCGTGGTGATCGGTGCATCGTGCCTGCTGCCCGCGCGGCGGGCCGCATCGCTCGATCCGGTGGCGACGCTCCGGGAAGAATAAGACAAGGAGGTCAAGAGAGCAGGAGTAAAGGTTTCTGATCTCCTTAGCTCCTGTTGAGATTCCTGGTCTCCGCCCGGTGGGCAACGAGGGGATAGCCTATCATCGGGATATGAGGTTTGTCCGTCTCTTCGTCCTGGGCGTGATCATCATCGGTAGTCTCGGGCTGGCCGGAGGCTGGTACCTCGCCGGCCGCGAAGCCGGCCCTGCCATCACGATCGCGTCGCCCGAGAAGTTCATCGGCCGCGCAGGCACCGCCGCCGTAACCGTGGAATCGCCGACGACGGTCGGCCGCGTCAACGTAGTGCTCGAACAGAACGGGCAATCGTCGAGCGTGGCGTCGTATGCCGGAGCTGCCGCGCCGCAGACCCGGGTCGAGCTCTCGGGATCGGTCGGCAAGGCCTCGCAGCCCGCGCTGGTCAACGGCCCGGCGCGCCTCGTGGTCACGGCCTCGCGGCCGGTCTTCTTCGGGCTGCGCACTGCGGAGAGCACGGCGACGCGGGACCTGACCGTGCGGCTCGATCCTCCGCGGATCGCGGTGGTCTCGATTCACCACTTCATCAACCCGGGCGGCGTGGAGTTCGTCGTGCTGCGGGCGTCGCCCGAAGACGTCGACGCGGGCGTTCTGGTGGGAGACGACGACTACCGCGCGTACCCGGGCGCGGCGGTCGGCCTGGCCGATCCGGCGCTGCGCGTGGCGTTCTTCGCCCTGAAGCACGACCAGGACGTCAACGCGCGCGTCTCGGCTTATGCCAGAGACGAGGCGGGCAATGTGGCCACCACGGCCCTCGATCACCAGCCGACCAACAAGAAGTTCCTCCAGTCGAAGATCCCGATCGACCAGGGGTTCCTGGATCGGGTGGTGCCGGCGATCGCCTCGAACACGCCCGAATTGAAGATCGACACGGCATCGCCCGAGGGCCTGCTGAAGGGCTTTCTGGCGATCAACGGCGATCTGCGCCGCAAGAACGCCGACACCATAACGGCGCTGGCGGCGAAGAGCCGTCCTGAAATGTCCTGGAAGGACGCGTTCTTACAGATGGGCAACTCGCAGGTCGAGTCCCGCTTCGCCGATCGCCGCACCTATTTCTTCGACGACAAGGAGATCGATCGCCAGGTGCACCTCGGTTTCGACCTGGCGTCGGTGCAGCGGGCGCCGGTGCACGCCGCCAACACCGGCATCGTCGTATTCGCCGACTTCCTCGGCATCTACGGCAACTGCGTGATCCTCGACCACGGCCTGGGCGTGCAGTCGCTCTACGCGCACATGTCGTCGCTCGGCGTGAAGCCGGGGGATTCGGTGACGAAGGGCCAGGAGCTTGGCCGCACCGGCTCCACGGGACTGGCGGGCGGCGATCACCTGCACTTCACGATGCTGCTGCAGGGCGTGCCGGTGAATCCCGTGGAGTGGTGGGATCCGCACTGGATGGAGGATCGAGTGTTCAGGAAGATCCGCGACGCTGGTGGCCGCAGATGACGCAGATCGAAGATCACCAGGGCCGCAGATGACGCAGAGGCTAAGATCAGAGCCGCAGATGACACAGATGACGCAGATCAAATATTCATCTCTGAATCGCTATCACGCGTCATCTGCGGCCCTGGGCTTCGGTATCGACGTCCTGCTGCCAGGCGGCGAGCAGCGGCTGGAGCCGCCGGGCGATGTCGGATCGCCGGCCGATCATGTTCTCGCGCTCTCCGAGATCGGTCCTGACGTTGAACAGCATCGCCCGCCCGCCGTCGAAGATCAGCTTCCAGTCGCCGGCGCGTACCGCCTGTTGCGGCCGTGGGCCCGAGATCCGCCAGAACAGCGTCCGCTCGATCGCGGGCACGCGTCCTTCGAGCACCGGCAGCAGGTTGATGCCATCGAGGCGCGCCGCGGCGGGCACCGGCGTGGCCGTCGCCGCGAGAATCGTCGCGGTGAGGTCCATGGTGATGCCGACCTGGCCCGACACGACGCCGGCCGGGATGCGCCCGGGCCAGCGCAGGATCGCCGGCACGCGGATGCCGCCTTCCCAGACCGTCCCCTTGTGCTGAAACAGAGGCGTGTTGCGCGACAGCCACTCGCCGCCGTTGTCGTTGGTGAAGATCACCACGGTGTTCTGCGTCAGGCCAAGGCGATCGAGCGCCGCGAGGATCCGGCCGACGCCCTGGTCGGCGTGCTCGAGCATCGCGACATACTGCGCGCGCGTGGCCGTCGAATCGTCGAAGGGCCCGAGGTGCCTCCCGTTGTCGCGCGCCGTCGAAGGCTGGCCGGGAGGCTGATACGGCCAGTGCGCGGCGTTGTACGCCACATCGATGAAGAACGGCCGTTGCCGGTTCTGCTCGATGAATCGCACGGACCGCTCGGTGATGAGGTCCGTCATGTAGCCCTTTGCCTCGACGGCGCCATCGTTCTCGAACAAGTCGGCCAGCCCGGCGCCGTCGGTGTGCTGGTAGTAGTCGGTGAAGCCGCTCTTGAAACCGAAGAAGTAGTCGAACCCATGGGCGCGCGGGCTGAACTCGGGTCTGTAGCCGAGGTGCCACTTCCCGACCAGCGCCGTGGCATAGCCGCTGTCCTTCAGTAATTGCGGCAGCGACCGCCCGTTCGCGGGCAGGCCGAGCCCGCCGTCGGCAGAACTCGCGCCGCTCAAGGGGCGTTCGAGCGCAAAGCGCTGCTGGTACCGTCCGGAGATGAGCCCCGTCCTCGTGGGCGTGCAGGTCGCGCCGTTGGCGTAGAAGTCCGTCAGCCGAACGCCATCCTTCGCGAGTCCATCGATGTGCGGCGTCCTGATGTCCGGCGCGCCGTAGCTGCCGAAATCGCCGTACCCCACATCGTCGGTGATGATGAGGACGACATTGGGGCGCTGCTCCCGCGCCGTCTGCCCGCCGGCAAGCGCGACGGACTGCGCGGCGACGATCGACGCCAGCAGCGCCAGGCGCCGCGTCATTTCACTACCTGTTGCAGCGCCTGCGCGGCCTGATCGACCTGCGTGGCCAACGCGTTCACGGCGGCCGATACCGTGCGGACGCCGCCCTGCGCCTCGGTGTAGCGGCCCTCTTCGAGCCCTTCCCTGATCTGCGGCATGGTCTTCACGCCGTACCCCGTGTAGAAACCCGGCGCGTAGATCTGATGCTTGAACCACTCGCGCCGCGGCAGCCCTTCGGTGTTCCCGAGCTTGCGCTCCGACGTGATCAGCAGCTGGTTGAGCGCCTGCAGTTCCCTGCGCCCGAGCAGCGAGGCGGTGTTGGCGCGGCCGAGCGAGCCGTACGCTTTCTCGAACGCCCGGCCGGCGTCGCGCAGTTTTTCCACGGCCGCTCGCACCGGCTTCATGTCGACCTTCGAGTCCTTCTTCGACTCCGCCAGCTTCTCCAGCTCGCCGACGTAGCGCATCAGCGTGTCGGCGGTGTCGGTGAACTGGAACGGCAGCACCGGTGCGTCGGCCAGCCGCAGGATCAGCGTGCCGGTGATCTGCGACAGGGTGCGGCCGTAGGTGTAGTCGGTGTCGGAATAGGTCTGGTACCACTTGACCGTGTCGTAGGCCGAGTGGTACACGCCTCCCGGACTCTCTCCGCCGAAGCTGACATTCAGCGCCGACAGCGTCAGGTGCTGGAGGAACGGCGTGAAGTCCGAGCCAGAGCCCAGCGGCGCGAGGCGAAACGACGGGTCGGCGTCCGCCGCCGTGCGATTCGCTTCCGGCTCGCCCAGGATCGCGCGCCGGCGCGCCTCCTCGAACACCGGCCTGCCGGTGCGCGGATCGTTGACCTCCTTCGCCACCTCGTTGAGGAACTGCTGCAGGCCGTGCGAGCCGCCGGCGTTCAGCCAGCCTTTGCCGGTGCTGTCGGTGTTGATGTAGACGGCGGCCTTCTGCCGCAGCTCGACGCGGTTTTTCTCCGCCCACTCGGTCGACCCGAGCAGGCCCCACTCTTCGCCGTCCCACAGCGCGATCTTGATGGTGCGCTGCGGGCGCCAGCCCGTCCTCAGCAGCTCGCCGAGGCCGCGGGCGGTTTCCATCAACGACGACGCGCCGCTGATCGGATCGTCGGCGCCGCTCACCCAGGCATCGTGGTGGTTGCCGAAGATCACCCACTCGTCGGCGCGCGTGGTGCCGGGAATGGTGACCATGACGTTGTGGAGCGGACGGTTCTTCCACTCGAAGGCGAGCTTCATGTGGAGCTGCGCGGGGCCGGGACCGACGTGGTAGGTGACCGGCAGCGCGCCGCGCCATTCCTGCGGGGCCACGGGCCCCTTCAGTTGCCTGAGGATGGGCAGCGCATCGCCGTATGCGATCGGCAGCACGGGGATCTTCAGGATCGTCTGCGAGTCTTCGCGCCGGTTCTTCCGGCCACCCGCCTCGCTGCCCCACCCCGGCGTGATCGGATCGCCGGGATGGATCGGCATGTCCATCACGCTGCCGCGCTGGGCGCCGAACTCGGGCCGGTACGGGCCCGCCGGATACACGTCCCCGGCGAAGAACCCATCGTCTCGCGGGTCCGAGTAGATCAGGCAGCCGATGGCGCCGTTCTCGTACGCCACCTTCGGCTTGATGCCGCGCCACCCAGCGCCATAGCGCGCGAGCACGATGCGGCCCTTGACGCTGACGCCGAGCTGCTTGAGACGCTCGAAGTCGGCGGGCATGCCGTAATTCACGTACACGACCTCGCCGGTGACGTCGCCGTCGCCGGAATAGGCGTTATAGAGCGGCGTCTGGTCGCCGGAGTCGGGGTCTTCCGGCAGCACCGGCTCCTTGATCTTCAGCGTGTATCTTTCCGGGGCCACGAGTTCGACGCTCGTCTCGAGCGGCCACGGCATCATCGCCTCGAATTCTTCGATGCGGGCGTCGAGGCCGAACGACTTGAACTTCGCCAGCGCCCAGTCCGCGACCTTCTTCGACGACGGCTGTCCGGCGACGTGCGATTCGCCCGCCATCGCCTCCATGTATTCCTTCAACCGTGCGGCGTCGGGGAACGTTCGAAACTGCGCCTCGCGCTGCCGCTGGGCCGCGACCGCGTCATTGGGAAAACCGCGAAGTGACGGCGACTGGGCGCCGGCGGGCAGATTAGCGAGCGTGACTCCGAGCACGACGATGAGTGCAAGCGTGCGAACGTGGCGTGTCATGCGAGTGGTTATATCGCATTCTCCCAAGCTCGGCCCAAGCGCTTGCTCCCGCTACGCGCGGGGGGTATCCTCGCCGGATGAAACACGCACTTTCGGCCTTCACCGTTGCCGGCGTCTTGTCTCTGATTGTCGCCGTGTCCGCCTTCGCTCAAGCTACGGCGGACAAGCCCGCAGCGGCGCAGGAGACGGCCAAGCCGGCCCCGCCAAAGACGATCGTGCAGAAGGTCCGTGACGCGATCGCGGAGAACGACTTCGCGAAGGCCGAGAAGATCGTGCTCGACGACATGGCGGAGAAAGGCACGACACCGATCGCCATCGAAGCGTTTTCGTGGCTGGGCCGCGGCCTGGTGGCCGCCAGGCGATATGACGAGGCCATGACCTCCGCTCACCGCACTTACGCGATCGTCGAGGAACAGCTGAAGACGCGCAAGCTGGATGACGAGGCGCGGCTGCCGATCGCGCTCGGCGCGTCGATCGAAGTCCAGGGCCTCGTGCTGGCCGGCCAGGGCAATCGCTCCGAGGCGGTCCTGTTCCTGCGCCGCGAGCTCGAAACCTACAAGGACACCTCGCTCGTCGAGCGCATCAACAAGAACATCAACCTGCTCAACCTCGAAGGCACGCCCGCATTTCCCGTCGAGAGCACGGAGTGGATCGGCACGCCCGGTGTCTCGCTGGCAAGCTTGAAGGGCAAGCCCGTGATGCTCTACCTGTGGGCACACTGGTGCGGCGACTGCAAGATCTTCGGGCCGATTCTCGAAGCGGCGGTGAACAAGTACAAGGGCACCGGGTTCACGCTGATCGCGCCGACCAAGTTGTACGGCTACGTGGCGCAGCGCAAGCCCGCGAACGCCGCCGAGGAGATGGCGTACATCAAGGAGACCCGCGACAAGTTCTACCCGTGGATGAGCGCCCACGCGATCCCGGTGAGCGAGGATGTGTTCACGAAGTACGGCGTGTCGACCACGCCGACGCTCGTGTTCATCGATCGCGCGGGGAACGTCTCGAGATTCAACCCCGGGCGCCTGTCGGCGGAGGAGCTGGAACCGCTGATCCAGGCGATCACGGCGCGGCTGAGCTCAGCTCGATAAGCAACCCGGGTGGGCGGCGGCGCAGGTACTGCTCTCGTTTCACGAGGACTTGCTGCGCCAAGGCCTCGGGCATCGGGAGTTTGAGGGCGCGGTCGATCGTCTCGACCGCCAGGTCGTAGGAACCCACGGCCGCGTACGCCTCCGCCAATCCGAACAGCGCCTGCGGGTTGGCTCCATCCAGTCGAACCGCTTCCTGCAGGTGTTTCAACGCATCGCCCGTGCGGCCCTGCGCGAGCAGCACCCGCCCGAGGTTATTGTGCGCGAGCGCGTAGCCGGGACGCCTGTCGAGCGCGGCGCGGAAGGCGACCACGGCATCATCAAGCCGGCCGGCCTGCGCGAGCACCGTGCCCAGGTTGAAATGCGCCGCCGCCAATTCGGGCTTGAGCGCGGCCGATGCCTGGAAGTGCCGTACCGCGTCCGCCGCCTGGCCCAGGCCCAGGTAGAGGAGCGCCACGTCGTCGTGCAGCTCGGCATCCCGCGGATCGACCTTCAGCATCGTCTCGTAACCGATGATGTCTTCGGCCGTCATCTTGGTGGTGATCTGCGCGGTCAGCAGCTCCCGGTCGCGGTCGTTGCCGGCGAGCAGCTGGAACCACAGGTCGCCCATCTCGTCCTTCGATCGCTGTCCCCAGAAAACGCGAGCCGGCGGCAGTTGCGGGTTCCGCGCGTTGGCGGCGGAATTGTCGTAGGTGTACTCCATCGACAGGCGGGTGCCCTTCGGCAGCCGGATCGGCGTGACCTCGCGATACACGTGCTGCCAGCGGAAGTCCCAATCCTTGATGTGCATCACGAGCCGTGACGTGCCGTCGGGCAGGTCGGCCACGCCGCGGATTTCGCGCGCACGATAGTGCGCGTGCGGCTGGATGGCCAGCAGCTGCGCGTCCACCGGCAGCGTGTAGGCGTCACGAATCACGTAGCGGGATTCGCCGGGTGGGATGTCGATGCCCTGCGACCCGAGCCGCAGGATCGTCGGCGTGCGCGACGGCGGGCGGTCGCTGAAGTAGAAGCCGATCTCCGGCAGCACCTGCTCGACGGCGCCGCTCGGTTGCATGTGCAGCTGGACGACGATGTCGCTGTTGGGCTCGAGTGGCCAGGCCAGCTCCGGAGAGACCAGCGGGGCCACCTGCCCGGGCGTCCACCCGAGGAAATGGCCTTCGGGATACTCGGCCGATCGCGGCATCAGGCCGTCGTAGCCGGGCAGCGGGTCGGCCTCGTCCAGCAGCCGCGTCGCCGGTGTGCGGTCGATCCGGATGTTCGCGTGGTGGACCACGCGCGCATTGCCGGGATGGAATTCGATCCCGCGAACGTAGGTCCGCTTCGACAGCGGCACCTTGATCGCGAAAATACGAAACGCATCGGTCGGCTGCGCCTGGAGCGAGAAGGCCTGCGAGGGCCTGACGATCAAATCGGGCTTGCCGAGCAGCCAGCCGTCCGGCCAATCCGGCAGGCGCGGAAGGTCCTGGGGATTGCCGCGCGGCGCGCCGGTGCGCGCCCAGGTTTCGATCAGCGCCAGTTGCGGCCCGGTGAGCGGATGCTGGTCCAGGTAGTGGCCGACGCCCGGCTCGACCTTCCAGGGCGGCATGAACCGGCTGCGCGTGACCTCCGCGACCTGCGTCGCCCTGCGGCGTACCTCGTCGTAGGTCGTCAGGCTGAAGGGGCCCGGCCCGCCGCGGCGATGGCACGGGGCGCACGAGGTGAAGACAATGGGCGCGATATCGCGCGTGAATGTGACTGTCGGGACATCCTGCGTTCGGAGGGCGACGGCTTCAGCCGTCGCCAGACCCGCAATAGCGATGGCTGAAGCCATCGCTCTCCGAACGTCACAGCGTTTCATTTCACAAGATCAGCCAGGAAGCAGCCGACGGCGCGGGTCTCGCGCACCGCGACGGGGCGGCCCGCCGTGACGGCCTCGAGCGCGCGCTCGAGATCGCGCTCGGACGGCTCGGGCCGATCCTTGCCGAATTCAATGTAGCGATCGTCGATGCGTCCTCGATACCTCACGCGGGCGCCGCCATCGAGGACGGCCACCTCGGGGGTCACCAGGACCCCCGTGTGCTTTACGAGCTCCTGCGCGGTATCGCGAACGGCGTCGATCGAATACGAGAACTTCTCGAGGTGATCGCGCACGACCGCCGCCGTATCGGCGGCGACAGGATAGACGAGCACGAAGCGGACGCGTGCGCCGAATCGGGACGCCAGCCGCTGGATCTCCGGCGCGTAGCGATTGGCAATCGGACAGTCGGTCGTCGCAAAGACGAGCACGGTCGCCACGGTACCGGGGGCGGGTATCAACGGGTTCACCGCGCGTCCGTCGAGGTCCAGGACGCGGGTCGGCCCAGCCGCCAACGCGGAGGTCGTGGCCAACAGCAGAGTCAGGGCTATGCGGACGAACATGAGGATTCCAAGACCAGTATAGCCACCGCTCCTTCGATCGCTACAGAGGCCCGCGCGCTTCGGCGAGGTCTCGCCATAGCCGCCCGGCGTGCCGAACCTGCGTCCACACACACCAGGCGTTGGCGTGGAAAGGGAGGCGACGACGCGTCACTGAAACGGTCGCAGTCGCTTCCCCGGAATCGCGTGCAGAGGCGCTTTGAGAACGAGGCGGTGCGACGCCGACGCGAGACAGCGCCCCGCGTTCGCCGGGTGGCTGGCGACCGGGCGGGGCCCCACCGACGGCACCCGGAAGACGGGCGGCCGGAGCCGTTCGGGAAGCACGCAGATTAGGAACGGCACGCTCAGGAGCAGGATGATCCCGGAAAGCCAGATCACCGGCGGGTGAAAGAACTCGGGCTGCAGCCTGTTCCCAACGCCCGTGGCAATCAGCGCGACGCCGGCCACCGCAGAGCCGGCCACCGCCGCCAGCTTCCACAGCGGCATCCGCGGCGCACGCACGGCCACGCGCTCGTCTTCCTCAGCCTCTGGCAGCTCCAGGACTGGGAACATCTTGATCAGTACCAGCAGGAGCAGCGCAAAGAAGAAGAAGCTCCCAAACACGATGCACCACTCGGCGAGCGCGGGTGTGTAAGGCGCCACATCCCAGGGAAGCAGCGGGTGGTAGAAGGTCGGCACCACGACCACGGTCCGAATCGTCCAGAGGCCGGCGTTGATCAACAAGGCTGCAATCACCGTCAGTGGAATGCTGACGATGCGGTGGTTGACGCCCTGGAGGAACAGGAGGCCGAAAGGCAACAACATGCCGCCCAGCATCGCCGACCACGTGACGATGGCGAACCGGCCGAACAACACGTCGTGGAAGACGACCCGCTCGCCCTCAGGCGCCGCGTAGGTGCCCGTCAGGTACTCGCTGAACAGGAAGTACATGTAGAGCAGCGTCACGAACCCGAGGAAAATGCCCAGCCCTTTGAAAATGCGGGGCGGGAAGAACTGCTCCCAGCGCATCGTCTTCCGCAGCACGGCCAGCGAGACGATCACCGTGGAAAACCCGGACACGATCGCGCCGAGCACGAAGTAGGGCGCCTGGAACGGGTTGTACCATCCGGGCCGTCCGGGCTGCAGGCCGAAGATGTACCCGTACACCGAATGGACCGACACCATGATCGGCAGGATGACCACGGCCAGCCACCACACGACGCGGTTGTGTCTCGCCCGCGACGCAGGAGTGTCCCGGTACCCGAGGGCCAGCAGTCCATAGAACCATCGTCTCGACGGCACCTTCGTCTCGCACACCCACAGGTCGCGCCGCATCGCGAGGTACAGGTACACGGAGCTGCCACAGACGTAAGTCGTGATGACGGTGCACGACCAGACGAACGGCGCGGTGTAACGGCCGTACCACAGGACGTTCTGGATGAAGCGCTCGGGCCGGCCGACGTCCATGCCGATGTTCGTCACGGCCGTGGTAATCGCTGCGAGCGTAATGAACTCCGCGAGCCGGGCCAGCTGCTGATAGCGCTTGAGACGCAGCAGCCGGACCACGGCGGAGATCGCGATGCCGACGTGGCTGACGCCGATGAAATTGACGATGTTGGCGACGACGATGCCCCAGATGGCGCCGTGCGATCCCTGGCCCGTCACGGCGTGACCGTAGAGCGTCTGGAGCGCGAAGCCGTAGAAGAGCGCCGAGGTACCGATGGCCAGCACGGTCACCGACAGCCAAAACCCGGACCCGGTGAGCGGCAGGTGCCGCAACAGATCCCTCTCGTCGTCGTGCGGAACCGACATCGCCACGGCTATTCCCGCCATTTGGCTTCCCTCAGATAGATGACCTTCGGATGGGTGCCGAGCTCTTCGAGCAACCGGAAGGCGCGCGGGCTCTCGGCCAGCTGGCTCACTTCAGAGCGCGGATCGTTGAGATCGCCGAAGACGATCGCCTCGGCCGGACACGATTCCGCGCAGGCCGGCAGCCTCCGCACATCCGCATCGGTCAATGTCCGCCCTTCGGCACGAACCCGTTCTTTGACCGAGCGGATCCGGTGATGGCAGAACAGACACTTCTCGATCACCCCGTGCGGCCGCACCGAGACGTCGGGGTTGAGCTGCTCGCGCAGTTCCTCCGGCCAGTCTGGTTCGGTCCAGTTGAAGTAGCGCCGCGTGTACGGACAGGAGACTTCGCACAGACGGCAGCCGATGCACCGATCGGGGATCTGCTGGACGATGCCCTCCTCGCTTTGCGAGGTGGCGCCGACCGGGCACACCTTGGTGCAGGGCGGATCCTCGCAGTGATTGCAGGGCGCCGGCAGGAACTGCTGGCGCAGGTCCGGGTAGGTGCCTTCGGAGGTCGTCAGCAGGTTCATCCAGAAGATGCCCCGCCCCTTTTCCGTGTCGACAAGACCGGCCACGGGAATGTTGTTCTCGGCGCGGCACGCCACGGCGCACGCCTGGCAGCCGGTGCAGCGATCGAGATCGATCACCATCCCCCACTTGTGGCGAACGGGCCCCTCCCCGGGGCTCTTCGCCGAGACGGGGTCGGGCACGAGCCCAACGCCGACCGCCGCCCTTGCCATCTCCCCGAGGAATCCGCGTCGGGTTGGAGACATCGCGCTCACGCCTCCTTCCGGACGCGAACCCGCGTCGCGTGATGCGCCAGTATGCCGGCCAGCGGATCGCCGAGCGCGACCATGAGGCCATGACCGGCCGTGCCGGCATCAAGCGGGGTCGGCGGCCACGGACCGTTCCCGAGCGGCAAGCCGATGGTTCCGGCCGCGGCTCCCACGCGCACGCGCACGCGAACCCGCCGCTCGCCTGCCGGCGACTCGATCCAAATCGAATCGCCTTCGTGCACTCCGAGCCGTTGCGCATCGCCCGGGTTGATTTCAACGGTTTCGCTCCACGCGAGCAGTCCCGAGGCGGGCAGCTCGCGGAGCCATGGCAGGTGCCGAAAGCCGCCTTCCGCGTAGTTGTTTCCGCGATAGGGATCGAGCACGAACGGGTACTGGCGGGGATCTCCCGCCAGCTGCGCCGGTTCCCAGTGCGGAAGGCAGAGGTCGTCGCCGCGGGTCAGCACGCCACGGCCCGCCAGGTGCTCGTCGAGGGCCCGCTCGGTGGGAAAGTGTGCGGCCAGCCGCGACGCGATCGCCTGCGAGTAGAACTCGAACTTGCCGGACGGCGTCGAGAACGCCTCGTCCCAGCGCTCGAACGCCTGATCGCCGGACCAGACGCCGGTCTGTTGCAGGCGATCGGCCAGACCGGTCTTGGTGGTCGCGTTGCTCGTCAGCAGCTCAGTGGTCGCTTGCCGGTAATCCGACCATGGGAACGCATCCGCCACGCCCGGGCCCAGCGCGCGCGCAAGGCGAATGACGAGGTCGCCGGTCGCCATCGTGTCGTGCCGTGGAGGCACGACCGGCTGGCGGAGGCCGACGACCGGCCGGCCGGAACTGGCCGCCGGCTCCACGATTTCCCAGCGCTCGAGGTAAGTGTGATCGGGCAGGACGAGGTCGGCCCACAGCGTGGACTCATCAGGCAGCGGCGAGCAGCTGACAACCAGCGGGACCTTCTGGATCGCCTGCGCCCAACGCGTGCCTTCGGGTTTCGAAAAGACCGGATTCGAGCGATACAGAATGAGCGCCTGCACGGGGTACGGGCGCCCGGTGAGGATCGCTTCGGGGAGCGCCTGAATGGCGCCGGCGCCGAGCGGGCAGGCCACGGTGCCGCGGCCGTCGATCGGCTCGGCCGCAAGGCCCCGGCGCGCCACGGCATCGGGCTCCGCCGGGCTCCAGGAAGACAGCACCGAACGCCGCGCAAGAATCCCGCCTCGCTTCTCGATGCTGCCGACCAGCCCGTTCAGCGCGTGAATCGCCATCGCCGTGCCAAGGCCGTTGGTGGCCGCCGTCCCGGTGCCCTCCGCGAGCGCGATGGCCGGGCGGTTCGTGCTCATCTCGCGCGCCAGCCGCTCGATTGTGGCGGCCGGTACGCCGGTGATGCCCGCGACTTTCTCGGGCGGATAGTCGTTCAGGACCAGATCGCGGAAGCCGCGGTGCGTGCGGCCGCGCTCATCGCGCCACTGGTCGAATCCGAACGTGCGTTCGCGCACGAACTCGGCGTCGTAAAGCGCGTCTCGAACCAGCACGTGCGCGATGCCGAGCGCCAGGGCGCCGTAGGTGGCCGGCTGGATCCGCACCCACTCGTCGGCCTTGGCCGCCGTGACCGAAAACCGCGGCGAGACGTGCACGAACTTCACGCGTTTGCCCGGCTGCCCGCGGCGCATGGCGCTCGTTGCGCGCGCCATGTGAATGGTCTGGCAGGACGACTCGAAGAGGCTCGCGCCAAAGCCCAGTACGTATTCGGTGTTCGCCCAGTCGTACCCCGGCGGCGCCTCCACTCCCTGCATGAATCCCACCGCAAGCAGGTGGCCGGCATCGGTGGCCGACGCGTGGCTGACGTGGTTCGGGCTGCCGTACGCGGTGAGGAACCGCTCCCACAGCCGCGGCACCGGACCGCGTGGCTCGCCGTCGACGACCACCAGCGCGTGGGAATCGCCGCGCGCGCGCAAGTGGCTGAGCGCGCCGGCGAGCGCGCCGATCGCCTCGTCCCACGTGATTGACGTCCAGCGGCCGGAGCCGCGCGGGCCGGCGCGGCGAAGCGGGCCTCGAATACGATCGGGGTGGTACAGCAGTTGCAGGCCGGCCTGGCCCTTCGGACCGAGACCGCCTCCGTTAATCGGGTGATCGCGCGTGCCCGTAATCTTGACGGCTCGTCCCTCGTGGACCCGGACCGTAACGCCGCAGCCGGCGGGACATTGCCCGCAGGTGGTCGCAATCGCCCGCTCCTCGCCGCGATGCCAGCCCATCGGAACGGCAGCGACCGGCGCGGGGCCTGTGTACTTCCGGCACGCGGCCACCGCGGCGGCTCCCGAGGCGGCCATCGCCCGCAACATCCCGCGACGAGAAAGGTGGCGCACCATTCGCTCCTATTTGTGACAGGTCAGGCAATCCGTGCTGGCGCCTTTCTGCACATGACACGTAAGGCAGTCGGTCATGGAGAAGACGCGAACCACGCTGGGTGCCGACCCCAGCGCGCGCATGTCCTGATGGCACGACGTGCACGGCATCTCGGCGAACCGGACATGCGCGGTGTGGGAGAAGTACACGTTCGGAGGCATGGTGTTGATGCGAACCCACGGCACGTCCTCGATCGGTTGTTTGGCAGGCGGGTCGCCGTCACGGACCAGCACGAGGCGCGGCCCGGTGTCGTCGTGCGCCTCGCGCATCCCGGCGTCATGACAGGACAGACAGCTCGCGGCACTCGGGATCGTGGCATCCGATCCGCCCCAGGCCCCGCGATGGCACGCCACACATCGCCGAACGTCGGTCTGGCTCCGCAGCGCGGCATTCTGGAATTGCACGTGACAACCCGCGCAGGGCTTGCGGTCGGCCAGGTCGTCATGACACTCGACGCAGCGGCCCTCCGCGAGTTCCGCTGGCGGTTGATCCATCCCGAATATGTCGAGATGCATCTTGATCTTCTCGTTGCGGTGCTGTCCCGTTGAGAAGTAGGCCAGATGCGCCTGGTGCGAGAAGTCGATCGGCTGTTGCACCCGCACCTCGGTCGACGGCCGGCTGCATCCGGCCGCGACCAGAACCAGTCCCAGACACGCGTCCTTCAGCCAGCGCCGCATGGCCGCCTCCTACATGAGCTTCTCGCGGTCTTTCTCTTTCGCCAGCGCCGCGAGGCCGGCGAACGACGCGGAGTTCATCGACTCCATCATCGATGACGGCACGACCATCAGCGTCGTCTTCTCCTTCATGCCTTCATAGAGCAGGTTCATGCTGCGGAGCTGGATGGCGAACTGGTTGGCTTCGTACTGGCTCGCGGCCTGGCGGAATTTCGCCGCGATCTCGACCTCGGCATCCGCGAGGATGACCCGCGCGAGCTTCTCGCGCTCGGCCTGCGCCTGGCGCGACATGGCGTCCTCGAGCGCCGGCGGAATCACGACGTCGCGAATCTCCACCGAGATCACCGAGATGCCCCAGTCGTGCGTGCGGGCCACGATGAGTTCCTGGAGCGCCACGTCGATCGACTCGCGTCCGACCAGTACCCGGGCGAGATCGGTCTTGCCGATGATGTCGCGCAGGGCCGTCTGCGCCGCCCAGGCCACCGCTTCGCGGTAGTCCTCGACTTGCAGCGCCGCTTTCTCGGGATCCTTTACCGCCCAGAACAGCACCGCGTCGACGTTGACCGGCACGGTGTCGGCCGTAAGGGTCTTCTCGGCCGCGAAGCCGGTGGCGCGCACGCGCGAGTCGAGCCACATCGTGACGCGGTCCACCAGCGGGACCATCCAGAAGATCCCGGGCCCTTTCAATCCGCTGTACTTGCCAAGCCGCAGCACGACGGCTCGTTCCCACTGGTAGGCGAGCCTCACCGACAATCCCGCATAGACCGCCACCCCGCCGGCCGCCAGGATCGCAATCGCGCGGGATTGGACGCCGCCCGTCACCAGCCACGCGATGGTAACGAGCAGCGCCGCCACGCCGAAGAACAGCATGAAGCTGATTACATTCAAGCCGATCTTGCTTTGCCGGTCGCCAAAGCCAGTCAGTTCGTCCTGCGCGCCCATCACGTCCTCGCTTTCGATGCCGTTGGACCACCCTGCAATTCCGCCGGTCGTTCCACCAACCGCTGCAACTCACGCGCCCAGAGTGCCTGGAACGTCTCGAGCCGGATGCCGATGAGCTCGGAGAGTCGCATGAAGAAGACACGGCCCAGCCGCGGTTCGGCCTCGCACAACTCCATGAGACCGCGTCGCGCAAAGCTGACCACCTCGGTCGGCTCGGTCGCCCGCGCCGACAAGGTGAAACGGTACGGCTTCACCAGGGCGGACCAACCGAGCGCCTGCCCGTTGCCGACCGATTCGACCGACACATCTTTGACATCACCGCCCACGGGCATGGGGAAGCAGAGATCCACTCTGCCTCGAACAACGAGGTAGAAGTTGGCCGCGTCCTCGCCGAGAAGGAAGAGATACTCACCGGCGCGCAGGCTCCTGGGGCGCCCGATTTCGGAGACCCGCCCGATTGCCTCATCGTCGAAACCGTCGAACAGCTCCGCCTGCTTGAGTAGCTGGTCCATGCCACACCCCACGAGAATGCCGGATGACGGCCGCACATGCGTCAATGCATGGTTGGAGGCGTTTGCGTGCGCCGATACAGACTATCCACCGATGGGAGATGCACGAACTTGCTGACCATGGCTTGCTCGGCTCTGACGTGGCTCTCGAGGAACGCGATCACCGTCTCGTCGAACTTCGGGTCTCCCAAGGGATGCTCGCGTGTTCGCGGCGTTGCGAAGAAGGCCGGGAGGGTCGCCACTGACTGGATCCCCGACTCCACTTCCACGCGGCGTTTGCGCGCCTCCAGTTCGGGGCGGCGCTCGGCGTTCAGGAATTGCCAAACCACTGCCATGACCACGCCGCCGGCCAGCACGATCGCGATGAAGCCGAGAAATCTCATTGCATCCATGTTCGGCCTCCTTGGCCCGCACCAAAGCAACACTTGTTCCAGGCGACGACCGCCGCCACGCGGTGGTTTGTGGGCGAATGTCCAGCGCTCCGGGCAAGCGGCCTGTCGCTTCTGACAGGTCTATCACCGGCTCGGCCTGTCAGAAGTGTCAGGGCCGGTCAGCGCTCGGGGAGGAGTCGATACTTTCTGAGGAGCCTGTAGAAGCTTCGCTCGCTCAGACCCAGCAGCCGCGCCGCCTGGGCGCGATTGCCGTCCACCCGGTCGAGCACGGCGAAGATATGCGAGCGCTCGACCTCGCGCAGCGTCGGGACCTTTGTCGTCTCCGCCAATGCGGGCGTGTCGCGCGGGGCGCGAACCGATGGAGGAAGGTCGTCGATGCCGACCGTATCGGCGTTGCTGAGCGCCACGGCCTGCTCGAGCGTGTGAATCAGCTCTCGCACGTTCCCGGGCCAGGAGTGTTGCATCAGCGCCTCCAGTGCGCCTTCGCTGAGGCGCTTCGAGACCGAGAATCGCAGGTTGAATTGCCGGGTGAAGTGCTCGGCCAGCCCGCGAATATCGTCCCGCCGTTCGCGCAGCGGCGGAATCTCCACGGTGAACGTCGACAGGCGATAGAAGAGATCCTCGCGGAAGCGGCCACGCGCGATCGCGTCTCTGAGGTTTCGATTGGTGGCGGCCACGACGCGGACGTCAACGGCGATCTCCTCGGTGCCGCCCAGGCGCCGGAAGCGGCTCGTCTCGAGCACCCGCAGGAGCTTCGACTGGATATCGGGGCTCGCGTCGCCGACCTCGTCCAGAAAGATCGTGCCGCTGTGCGCGACCTCGAACAGCCCATGCTTCTGCCGGGTGGCGCCGGTGAACGCGCCTTTCTCGTGCCCGAAAATCTCGCTCTGGAGCAGCTCTTCGTGAAGCGCGGCGCAGTCCACGACGACAAAC
>MELE01000035.1 GCA_001768615.1 Acidobacteria bacterium RIFCSPLOWO2_12_FULL_67_14b
CTCTGAACTCTGAACTCTGAACTCAATCAGAAACTGCCAATTCTCCCGGCACGATGGGTCGCGTGCGAGGCAGCAGTCCGTTTCTCGCCATGTTCCCGACAAATGCGAGGATGCCGAGGAACACCACCAGCTTGACGGCATCCGACGCGGTGCTGCGCGGGAGGGCCTTCCACATGAACCACAGCAGGGGCTGGGCCACCGTCACCGCCCACACAGAGCCGTAGAAGTACCGACGCTCGTGGCCCTCTCCGGCGGTCGACCGTCTCACGCGCGGCAACCGGCCGAGCGCGCCAAGCAGCCACATCGTGCCCGCGATCGGAAAGTAGAAGTACTCGTACATCTGCTTGAGGCGCCATTCCCCGGTAGCAATCGCGTACGCCAGTCCCGCGGCGTTGAGCACGGCGAACGCCACGACCTCGCCCCACGCCGTCGTGTAACAGAGGCGCCGGTAGAGGGGGTTCGGACGGTCCTCGGTGAACCGGATGATGTACGGCGCCGGCTCGCACCCCGGCAGCCGGCCCCGCAGGCCCGCGATGCCGGTCCCCACCATGACGATCCCGAGCCAGATCAGGAGCCGGCGATCGAATCCCCGCTCGAACAGATCGAAGGTGAGCGGGCCCGGCGCGATGAAGAACACGAAGATCCAGATCGGCCAGTGATTGATGCGGTAATGGAGTTTGTTCCGCACGCGAATCGGGCGTGCGGTGTCGAGCTCGACGGGAAGGGCCACGTCAAGAGCCTACATTGAGTTTGAGCCGTGGAGCCCGGAACCCGGAGCCCGGAGCCCGGATATAGTCTCTCCCCATGCGATGGACGCTCCTGGCGCTGCTGGCCACAACGGCCTGCGCCTCGTCAACCCCTCGATCGGGCCGCGACGGCGGCCCGGTCCCACGGACGCTCCAAGAGTTCCGCAGTGCCGTCCAGGAGGTGCTGAGCGACACGGGCGTGCCCGGCGCCGGCATCGCACTCGTGCGGCAAGCGGGGATCGAGTGGGCGGGCGGGGTCGGCCTGGCAGATCGCGACCGCGGGACGCCGGTCACCGCCGACACGCACTTCCGCGCCGGATCCATCAGCAAGACGTTCGTCGCGATGGCGCTGGTGCAACTGTCGGAGACGACCGACCTCGACCTCGACGCGCCCGTGTCGGAGGTGGCGCCCGGAATCGAGATCGAGAACCCGTGGGAGGCCGGCGACCCGGTCCGCGTCATTCACCTGCTGCAGCACACGGCGGGCTTCGACGACATGCACTTCAACGAGATGTACAACCTCTCGGACGCGCCGGACCTGCCGCTGGCGGACGTCTTGCGCGTCAATCCGCGTTCGCGGCACGTGCGATGGCGGCCGGGCACGCGCGTGTCCTACTCGAACCCGGGTTACGCCGTGGCCGGGTACGTGATCGAGTTCCTCACCGGCGAGAAGTTCGAGGACGTGATCGCCGAGAAGATCTTCACGCCCGCGGGCATGACGTCGAGCAGCTTCCGCCTCACTGCCGAAGACGAGGCGCTGCTGGCAAGGGGCTATCGCGATCGATCCGGCCCGCCCGTCACGTATCCGCAGATTTACCTGCGGCCGTCCGGCAACCTGCACACCTCGCCCGCGGAGCTGGGCAAGTTCGTGCACCTCCTGTTGAACTGGGGAGAAACGAGCGAAGAGCTCGTCGTCGATCCGGAGTACCTGAGCAACATGGAGCATCCGCGGACGTCGCTGGCGTCCGATGCCGGCCTGCGCAACGGCTACGGCACGGGCATCAGCAGCCTGCTGTCCGGGCCGTTTCCCCTGCTCGGCCATGGCGGCGGCATCGAGGGCTTCAGCTCGCAGTACGCGTACTCAATCGCGCGCGACGTGGGCTATGTCGTGTTGCTCAACTCGACGCACTCGCCCGAGGCGATGCGGCGAATTCAATCGCTAGCGATCCAGTACTTGAAGTCGGACGTGGAGCCGCCGCCCAAGCCGCAGGTGCTCGTCCCCGCGGCAACATTGCGCAAGTACGAGGGCTACTACCACGACGCCAACCCGCGCAACCAGGCGTTCGCCTTCATCGAATGGCTGCGGTCGGGACGGTCGATCGCCGTCGACGGCGAGGCGCTTTATGCCAATCCGGTGTTTGGTCCGCGGGCGCGGTTGTTCCCCGTCTCGGACACGCTGTTCCGCGCCGACGCCGACGTCGATGCCACGCGGGTGTTCACCACCGACGATGTCGGCACGATGGTCTTCACGGGCGGCTTCTCGTATGCCGAGCGCCGCTCGCGGTGGCTTGTGGAGATCGTGCGCTGGCCGGTGCTGATCTCGTTCGGGCTGGTGTTGACGCCGCTCGCGCTCCTGTTCGTCTGGATCGTGCACGCGCGGCGCGCCGAGCCGTCGGGATTCTGGTGGCTCAAGACCGCGCTGTTGCTGTGCGCGCTGGGCGCGGCCCTGCCGTTCGTGGGCGTGATGAACGTGAGCGACCTGAATCTGGGCTGGCCCAACCTCTGGACCGGCGCCATCTTCACCGGCTCCGTGATGCTGCCTGTCGCCGTGCTCCTGGCCGCATTCTTCACCATCGACGCGTGGCGCAACGACGCCGGCCGCTGGCTTCGCGCCTACGGCCTGGCGGTGTCGTGCGCGGCCCTGGTGCTCTCAGCCTACCTGTCGTGGTGGGACATGATCGCGTTCCGGTCCTGGACCTACTAGCTAGCTAGGCAGCGCGTGTGGTCCTGGGCTTGTACTTCATCGTCGCGTAACTCTTAACTCTTAACTCTGCACTCTTAACTCCATGACCGAATGGAATGCCGCGGCGTATCACAAGGTCTCCGGGCCGCAGACGGGCTGGGGACAGAAGGTCCTGGCCCGGCTCACGGTGAACGGCGACGAGCGCGCCATCGACGCCGGCTGCGGCAGCGGGCGGCTCACCGGCGAGCTGATGGAGCGGCTGCCGCGCGGCCGGCTGATCGCCATCGATCGGTCGTGGAACATGCTGATCACCGCGCGCGCCAACCTGCGGCCGGTCTTCGGCGGCCGGGTGTCGTTCGTGCAAGTGTCGTTGCCCGCCATGCCCTTCGCCGAGTGGGCCGACCTGGTGTTCAGCACCGCCACGTTCCATTGGATCAAGGATCACCAGGCGCTGTTCGGCAACATCCTGCGCGCACTGCGGCCCGGCGGCCGGCTGATGTCGCAGTGCGGGGGTGGCGCCAACCTCGTCAGGACGCACGCGCTCGCCGCCCAACTGATGCACGCCGAACCGTTCGCGCGCTACTTCGAGGACTGGCCCGGGCCGTGGGAGTTTGCCTCGGCGGAGGCCACGGCCGCGCGCCTCGCCGCCGCCGGGTTCGTGGACATCGACACCGGCATCGAGCCGGCGCCGACGACGCTGGCGACCGAGGCGGACTATCGCGAGTTCGTCACGACGGTCATCTATCACCCGCACCTCGAACGCCTGCCCGATCCGGCACTGAAGCAGGCGTTCCTCGATCGCGTCACCGAGCTTGCGGCGCGGGACGACCCGCCCTTTACGCTCGACTATTGGCGCCTCAACATCAGCGCCCGGAGACCACAATGACGCATCCGTCCGTGATTCGACCGGCCGATCACGCCAGCTATTCGGCGGAGAAGATGGGCAAGGCGACGATCTTCGAATCGCCGCGGATCCTGGTGGGCCTGAACGCGTTCGAGCCGCGCCAGGAACACGCGCTCCATGCCCATGCGGGGCAGGACAAGGTCTATCACGTGCTCGAGGGCGAGGGCGTGTTCCTGCTCGAGGGCCGTGAGCTGGCGATGACGCCGGGCGATCTGCTGGTCGCACCCGAGGGCGTGCCCCACGGCGTGAGAAATACCGGGGATTCGCGACTCCTCGTGCTGGCCATCCTCGCCCCGGCACCCACTCGCAAGTCGAGGTAGTATCGGCGGTCTATGCCCGTGCCCACCACCGCTGAAATGGCCGCCCGCTACCGCATCTCCGACGGCAGGCGGTTCCGACTGAGTGAGGTCGACCCCGCGGACCAGTGGGGCAGGAAGCTGAAGAAGATCGCCGACGAGATGATGAAGCAGGGCATCAAGCGCCTGGCCATGCTGCAGGAGCGCCTCTACGCCGACAACCGCTGGTCGCTCCTGCTGATCTTCCAGGCCATGGATGCCGCCGGCAAGGACGGCACGATCGAGCACGTGATGTCGGGCGTGAACCCGCAAGGCTGCGAGGTCTATTCCTTCAAGGCGCCCTCGAGCGAGGACCTCGACCACGACTTCCTGTGGCGCACCTCGAAGCACCTGCCGCGGCGCGGCCACATCGGCATCTTCAACCGCTCCTACTACGAAGAGACGCTGGTCGTGCGCGTGCACCCGAACATCCTCAAGCGGCAGCAGCTGCCGCCGGCGCTGGTGACCAAGAACATCTGGAAAGAGCGCTACGAAGACATCAACGCGTTCGAGAAGTACCTGTCGCGACAGGCCGTCGTCGTGAAGAAGTTCTTCCTGCACGTCTCCCGGAAGGAACAACGGCGGCGATTCCTGAAGCGAATCGAAGAGTCTGGGAAGAACTGGAAGTTCTCGCCGACCGACGTCAAGGAGCGGGATTACTACGACGATTACATGAAGGCCTACGAAGACACCATCAGGAACACGGCCACGGCGTGGGCGCCGTGGCACGTCGTGCCCGCCGACCGGAAGTGGCTGACGCGGCTCGTCGTGGCCGCCACCGTGATCGACGCGATCGAAACCATCGATCCGCGGTATCCGGACGTCGCGCCCGAGGTCCGGGCCGAGTTCGACCGGCTGAAAGCCGAGCTCGAAGCGGAGGCCGCGCAGGAAGCGGCCGCGAAGGAGAAGGCGAAGGAGAAAGCGAAGGCGTGAAGCGCTGCTCGTGGCCGGGCGACGACCCCCTCTACATCGCGTATCACGACACGGAGTGGGGCCGTCCGGTCGCCGACGATCGCCGGCTGTTCGAGAAGATCTGCCTGGAAGGCTTTCAGTCCGGCCTGAGCTGGATCACCATTCTCCGCAAGCGCGACCACTTCCGCCGCGCGTTCGCGCAGTTCGACCCCGAGGCCGTCGCGCGCTTCGGTGCGCGTGACATCCGCCGCCTCCTGGGCGATGCCGGCATCGTCCGGCACCGGGGCAAGATCGAATCCACCATCAACAACGCCAGGCGGGCGCTCGAACTGATTGACGAGAAAGGATCGCTGGCGGCGTACTTCTGGTCGTGGGAAACGGCGGCCCGCGATCGTCCGAGGCGGCTGACGCGCGAGGCGCTGGCGAAGATGAGCACGACGCCGCAGTCAACGGCGATGTCGAAAGACTTGAAAGCGCGCGGCTGGACCTTCGTGGGGCCGACAACCAGCTACGCCTTCATGCAGGCGATGGGGCTCGTCAACGATCACATCGACGAGTGCGCCGTGCGCGCCGACATCGAAACGGCACGGGCGCGGTTCACTCGTCCTATTCGTCTCTGAGCGCGATCGTCGGTTCTACCCGCGCGGCGCGGCGGGCCGGCCACCACGTGGCGACCAGTATCGCCAACGCCAGCGGCGCCGCCATCGACGCGAACAGCCAGGCGTCGGCGGTGACCCCGTAGAGCGCGCCCCCGAGCAGTCGGGCGACCATCGCGGCAAGGGCAAGCCCGGCGAGCAGCCCGATGCCGCCCACGGTCCCCGCTTCTCGCAGCAGCATTCGGACGACATCGGTGGGCCGCGCGCCGAGCGCCAGCCGCACGCCAATCTCACGCGACCGGCGGCCGACCGAATACGAAATCAGGGCGTAGATGCCGAGACACGCCAGCAGCAACGCCCCGGCCGCGAAGATCGCCATCAGGTTGCCGAAGAACTCCTGCTCCCACGTCGTGAAGCGGCGCAGCTCGCGCATCGGCATCAATCGGTAGACCGGGAACGTCGGCCCGATCCGCCGCAGCGCCTCGCGCGCCGGCGCGACCAGCGCATCGGGCGACCCCGCGGCACGCACCAGCATGGCCATCGATCGTGACCCGTCCATCGCGTACGGCACGTACACATTCAGCTGCGATTGGTCCGTTTCTTCGCCGATCTCCTCGTAGTGAACGTCCGGCGCCACGCCGACGACGCGGAGCCACCGGATGTCCTGGCCGTTTCGAAAGCCGACGCGCCTGTCGATCGGGCTGGCGCCGGGCCACAGCCGCTGCGCCAGTTGCTGGTTGATCAACGCGACGTTCGACGCGGGATTCTCGGTCTCCTGCTCGGTGAACGTCCGGCCCTGCACGATCGGCAGGTTGATGGCGGCGAACAGGCCCGGCGACATCCCGATCGACTGCACGCCAATCTCGTCCACTTCGTCGGTGCGGCCATCCACGACCAAGCGCTGCCCGGATCCGCCATCGTCGCCGGGAATGGCGGTCGTGACCGCGGCCGCGGCGACGCCGGGAAGCGACGTGAGCGTCGATACGACCTGTCGATAGAAGGCGGCTCGCGCCGGCACCGCGTTGTAGGCATCACCGGCGAGGTAGCCGCGTGCCGACAGAATCGGCCGATGATCGAAGCCCAGGCTCGCGCCCTGCATGGCGAGGAAGCTCCTGACCATCAGGTTGGCGCCGACCAGCAACCCGAAGCACAACGCCACCTGCGAGATCGCGAGCGCCGCCTGCAGGCGCTGGCCGCCGCGGCCGAGCGACAGGCCGCGGCCCGCCTTCAAGTCGTTGACGAGGTCGGACCTGGCGGCGCGGAACGAGGGCAGCAGTCCGACCGCCAGCGTCGTGAAGATCGCAACGCCGACGGTGAACAGCAGGACGCGCCAGTCGATGCCGAACTGAAACCAGTACGGCAGCTCCTCGGGGAACGAGGCGATCATCCAGTCGATTGCCCACTGCGCGGCGATCAACGCGATCAACGATCCGGACAAGGCGAGCAGCACGCTCTCGGCGAGCGCGACCCAGAGCAGGCGTCCGCGGCTCGCGCCCAGCGCCGACCGCACCGCCAGCTCGCGCTGGCGGGACGCGCCACGCACGAGCATCAGGTTCGCGAGATTGGCGCACATGATCAGCAGGACGAAGCCAACGGCGGTCATCAGCACCACGCCCATGCGATCTGCCTCTGCGTCGACGTACGAACGGCGGATGGGGATCACTTGCACACCGAAGCCGCGATTCGACTCGGGGTAGGCCTGTTCGAGCCGCTTCGCAATGCCACCGAGCTCCGACCTTGCCTGATCGATCGAGACGCCGGGTTTCAGCATCGCGACCGCATTCACGTTGCGGCTGGCGCGCGGCGACTCCTCCCAGCGCAGCGGCATGTAGAGCTGATCGACGAGTGGAAACCTGAAACCCTGCGGCAGCACGCCGATCACGACGCGAGCGCCGTCGTTGACTACGATCGTCTTGCCGACGATGGCGGGATCGGATCCGTAGCGGCGCTGCCACAAGCCGTGCGTCAGCATCACCACCGACTCGAGGCCGGGCGGCGCGCCCTCTTCGGGAATGAAGTGCCGCCCGAGAAACGGCTCGACGCCGAGCATCGGGAACAAGTCGGGCGTCACGGAGCCGCCCTGCACGCGCTCGGCGCCGGCGGCCTCTCCGCTCAACACGAAATTGCGGAACATGTAGGCCGAGATGCCCTCGACTGCGCCGGCGCGGCGAAAATCGAGCAGGTCCTGGTAGGAAATCTCCGCTTCGCCCCAGCTGGGCTCGTCCTCTTCGAAGCGGTGCGTGGGATGAATCGTGACGAGGCGATTGGTGCGTTCGCCAAACGGCATCGGCCGGAGGCTGAGGCCGTTCACCAGGCTGAAAATCGTGATGTTGGCGCCGATGCCGATGGCCAGCGTCGCCAGGGCAGCAACGAGGAACATCGGGCGTTGACGAAGCCCTCGCCAGGCGTGGACGAGGTCGCTCAGCAGTCCGCTCATGACCGGTGAAGTATCAAGCCACATGCCACGAAACGCCCGGAGTTTGGGCCGAATTCACCCCGGAGCTGGGAAGCAGGCGTCCAGCCGCGGAACGCGGTGTCCGCTCGCGAGCACCTTAGGCACTATAGGCACCCCAGGCACCCTCGGCACCTTACCTACTGCTGGGTGACCTTGTAGCCCTTCTTCTCGAGCAGCGTGGGCACGCCGTGCGGTCCGACCAGGTGCGCCGCACCCACCACGACAAAGCAAGCCGACCTCTGCTGCAGGCACGACTCGACGGTCGCAATCCAGTTGCGGTTGCGCTCGACCAGCAGGCGATCGTAGAGCTCGGGGGATTCGTGGAAGGCGCCGAGCAGCAGCACCTCGATGCCCTTGGCATCGCCGGCGGCCCACGCCTTCGCCAGCGCGCCGACGTTGGCCACCTGCGTGTCGAGATCCTCGAGCGTGGCTTTCAGCATATCTTCCTGCAGCTTCGGCGCCAGCTGATCGAATCGATCGAGCTGGTAGGCGAGGGTTTCGAGCGCCTGCGTCTTGAGGCCGGCGGTCTTGGCGCGATCGAAGAAATGGCGGTCGACGCCGAGCTCGGCGCGGAAGCCCGCAGCCTGGAGCGTGGGCGCCATCAGCGTGATCGCGGCAAGCCACGGCTTCATGCGTTGCATGGCCAGCAGCGGCAGCCCGGCCTTCTCGGCGCGCCGCTTCACTTCCGCGAAGGTCGCCGGCGCCACCAGCTGATCGAGCGTGCGGCCGTCGGTGAGCATCGCCTTGGCGAGCGCGCCCATCATCTGCACCGGGTCGCTCATCTCGTCGAGATCGACTTCCTCGACCAGCATCTTCGAGGCGGTGAATGCCTTCTCGATGGTTGGGCTGAGCGGATAGAACTCCGGCGTCAGCACGTGCATCGAGCCGAGCAGGTAGGCCACCGCGCCGTTCTGGCCTTCGACCTTCCAGAGGAAGCTCTTGTTGCCCGTCTGCGCCGCGGGAGCCGCGGACAAGGTGAGGGCCAACAGGGCAGTCAGTAGCAAGGGTCGGCGCATCCATTCAGGCTAACATGGGTGGACAAACCTGGAGGTTTGTCCCCACATTCACACCACGATGACCTTACGTGAAGTCCTCACCGGCGCGCTGGTCATGGCGCCGATGACCAAGGGCTCCAACCTTCCCTATCGCCGGCTCTGCGTCGAGCTGGGCGCGCGCGTCACCATCAGCGAGATGACCGTGGCGCGGCGGCTCAAGCAGCGGAAGAAGGGCGAGTTTGCGCTGATCCGCAAGTTCGAGGGCGAGCCGTTCTTTGGCGTGCAGCTCGCCGGCACCAATCCTGAGGAGCTGGGGTGGGCGGCCGCGCTCGTCGAGTCGCGCGGCGCCGACCTCGTCGATCTCAACTGCGGCTGCCCGATCGATCACTTCACGCACAAGGGCATCGGCGCCGCGCTCGGCCGCCAGCCGGCGCGCATCCGCCGCATCGTCGAAGCCATGAAGAAAGCGGTCACGGCGATCCCCGTCACGGTGAAGCTGCGCCTCGGTTGGAACGAGGAGATGCGCAATGTGCTCGACCAGGCGACGGCGGCCGTCGACGGCGGCGCGGATGCGATCTTCGTCCACGGCCGCACGCGCAACGCGCGCTACCGGTTCGCCGCCGACTGGGAC
The DNA here is from genome assembly GCA_001768615.1 of Acidobacteria bacterium RIFCSPLOWO2_12_FULL_67_14b. GTDB lineage: Bacteria > Acidobacteriota > Vicinamibacteria > Vicinamibacterales > UBA2999 > 12-FULL-67-14b. Next base: position 9,478 of record MELE01000035.1, read on the forward strand.
GCGATTGGCGCGGTCGTCGCCGCGGTGCCGGTCCCGGTGATCGGCAACGGCGACCTGCTCTTTCCGAAGGACATCGCCGAGGCGCGGGCACGCTCCGGATGCGCCGGGGTGATGACCGCGCGCGGCGTGTTGATCAAACCGTGGTTGTTCCGCGAGGCCACCGAGGGCTACCAGGATCTGTCGGGCGAGGACCGCCTCGCGATCTATCGCCGCTACGTGACGCTGGCGAAAGCGCACTGGGGCGCCGACGCCCATGGGCTCGAGCGCGTCACGCAGTTCGTGCGCTGGCACACCGACTTCTGGTATCGCTACGTGCCGCGGCGAGCCGACGGCTCGTTTCCGGGACTGCAGACGCGC
>MELE01000036.1:0-2328 GCA_001768615.1 Acidobacteria bacterium RIFCSPLOWO2_12_FULL_67_14b
CCGGCTCGAACGCGTGCCCGGCTCGAACGCGTGCTGGTGGTGGACAAGCAGTGGCGCCTGAAGGGACTCGTCACGGTCAAGGACATCATCAAGGAAACCGAACATCCGAATGCATGCAAGGACGCACAGGGCAAGCTGCGCGCAGGTGCGGCGGTGGGCGTGGGCGAGGGCACCGACGAGCGCGTGGAGCTGCTGGTCGCTGCAGGCGTGGACGTGCTGGTGGTGGATACGGCCCACGGGCACGCCAAGGGCGTCCTCGACCGCGTCAAATGGATCAAGAAAAGGTACCCGGACGTCCAGGTCATCGGCGGCAATATCGGCACGGGCGAGGGCGCCCGCGCGCTGGTCGATCACGGCGCCGATGGCGTGAAGGTCGGCATTGGCCCGGGTTCGATCTGCACGACGCGCGTGGTGGCCGGTGTCGGCGTGCCGCAGATCACTGCGATCATGAATGTGGCGGAAGCGCTGGCGAAATCGGGCGTCCCGCTGATCGCCGATGGGGGCATCCGGTTCTCGGGCGACATCGCCAAGGCGCTCGGCGCGGGTGCGCACGTGGTCATGCTGGGCTCGCTTTTCGCCGGAACCGAGGAATCACCCGGCGAGATCGAGCTTTACCAGGGGCGCTCCTACAAGTCGTATCGCGGCATGGGCTCGCTCGGTGCGATGCAGAAGGGATCCGCCGACCGCTACTTCCAGGACTCCGACATGAACGTGGACAAGCTCGTCCCTGAAGGGGTCGAGGGCCGGGTGCCGTTCAAGGGCAGCGCGCTGTCGATGATCGAGCAGCTGCTCGGCGGGGTTCGTGCCAGCATGGGATATACGGGTTGCCGCACCATCGATGAGCTGCGCAGCCGGTCGCGGTTCGTCGAGATCACGTCGGCCGGAATGCGCGAGTCGCACGTCCACGACGTCCAGATCGTCAAGGAGGCCCCGAATTACAGGGTCGAATAGGTAGGAAACAGCGCCTTGCACGACAGGATCCTGATCCTCGATTTCGGCGCGCAGTACACGCAGTTGATCGCGCGCCGGGTGCGCGAAGCCAGGGTCTACTGCGAAATCCATCCCTGCGATGTCACGGACGCCTTCGTGCGCGAATTCGCCCCCAGGGGCGTGATTCTGTCCGGCAGCCACCTGTCCGCCTACGAGGCGTCCACGCTCAAGGCGCCGAAGGCCGTGTTCGAGTCGGGCGTGCCGGTGCTCGGCATCTGCTACGGCATGCAGACCATGGCGCAGCAGCTGGGCGGCAAGGTCGAGGCAGGCAAGCTGCGCGAGTTCGGCTACGCCGAGGTGCGCGCGCGCGGCCACACCAAGCTGCTCGAAGGCATCGAGGATTTCCGGACCCCCGAAGGCCACGGCATGCTCAAGGTCTGGATGAGCCACGGCGACAAGGTGGTCGAGATGCCGCCCGGCTTCATGCTGATGGCAGAGACCGCATCCTGCCCGGTCGCCGCCATGGCTGACGAGGCGCGCCGCTACTACGCGGTGCAGTTCCATCCCGAGGTCACGCACACCGCGCAGGGCGCGAGAATCCTGCAGCGCTTCGTGCGCGAGATCTGCGGCTGCCGCGGCGACTGGAACATGCCGGATTACGTCTCCGAGGCGATCCAGATAATCAAGCAGCAGGTCGGCGACGAAGAAGTCATCCTCGGCCTGTCCGGCGGCGTGGATTCGTCGGTCGCCGCGGCGCTGATCCACAAGGCGATCGGCGAGCGGCTCACCTGCGTGTTCGTGGATCACGGCCTGCTGCGGCTCAACGAGGCCGCGCAGGTCATGGATACGTTTGCGGAGCACATGCACGTCAAGGTGATCCACGTCGATGCGGGCGCTGAAATGTTTGCGGCCCTCGCGGGCGTATCCGATCCGGAACAGAAGCGCAAGATCATCGGCAAGCTGTTCGTGGATGTCTTCCAGAAGGAAGCCAAGAAAATAACAGGCGCGCGCTGGCTCGCGCAGGGCACCATTTACCCGGACGTGATCGAGTCCGCGGGCGCGAAGACCAAGAAGGCGATGACGATCAAGTCGCACCACAATGTCGGCGGCCTGCCCGAGTCGCTGCACCTGAAGCTCCTCGAGCCGTTGCGCGAGCTGTTCAAGGACGAAGTGCGCGAGCTCGGCCTGGCGCTCGGGCTGCCGCGCGAGATGGTGTTCCGGCACCCGTTTCCGGGGCCGGGGCTGGGGGTGCGGGTCCTGGGAGAAATAAGGAAGGATTACGTGCAGTTACTGCAAAGGGCTGATGCGGTGTTCATTGAAGAACTGCGAAAGTCGGGCTGGTACGACAAAACAGCCCAGGCATTCGCCGTCTTCCTGCCGGTGAAATCCGTAGGCGTG
>MELE01000036.1:2360-6204 GCA_001768615.1 Acidobacteria bacterium RIFCSPLOWO2_12_FULL_67_14b
CGCGCTGCGCGCGGTGGAGACCTCGGATTTCATGACCGCGGGCTGGGCGCCGCTGCCGCACGAGCTGCTCGCCAAAGTGTCCAGCCGCATCATCAACGAAGTGCGCGGCATCAACCGCGTGACCTACGACATCTCCTCCAAGCCGCCCGCCACCATAGAGTGGGAGTAGGGGGCGTGCCGCAATCCGCGGCGCTTAATCCGGTTCCGCCTACGGTCGATCGGCCTTCCGAGGAAACTACCGCTTTCTGTCTTGATAGTGTTTGGCGGGCCTCGCCTCGCGCGCCGGACGCGTGCGCGAACCGTGCCGCGCGGCGATCAGGGCTACCTCGGTGCGGCTGCGCGCCTGCAGCTTCTGCAGGATGCGGGTCACGTAGTGCTTGATCGTCTTTTCGGCGAGATGCAGTTTCGCGCCGATTTCGCGGTTGGTGAGTCCTTGGCTAAGGAGTTCGATGACTTCGGCCTCGCGTGCCGTCAGGCCGGAGAGCGGATCGTGAACGCGCGGGCGGGAGAACTCGGCCAGCAGTCGCGCGCCCAAGGCGGGCGTGACGAAGGACTCGCCGTCGGCCACGCGGCGCACGATGGCGCGCAACTCGCTTGCCGCCGCCCCCTTGAGCACGTAACCGTGCGCTCCGGCCTTGAGGGCGGCCATCAGGTTGTCCTTGTCCTCGGATACGGTGAGCATCACGATGCGCATGCCAGGTGCGCTTGCGGCGATGCTTGCGGCGGCCGCAATGCCTCCCATCCCGGGCATCGTGATATCCAGCAGCGCGACGTCGGGAACCAATCGCTGTGCCAGCTCCACGGCTTCCTCCCCGCTTGCCGCGCGGGCGATCACCTCGAATCCGGGCTCGCTGCCCAACGAGTGAGCGACGCCATCGAGGAACATCGGATGGTCATCAGCAAGCAGAATGCGGATCGAATCAGCCATGTGCAGTCTCTTCGAGCGACAGTGGAAGCCGGACCAGAACGCGCGTGCCGCTCCCCGGTTCGGAGGCGATCTCGAAAGTTCCGCCGACCAGGAGAACGCGCTCGCGCATGAACTCCAGCCCGAGCCGCCCGGAGTTGAAAGCCGCCTGCGGAACGAAGCCCGGGCCCTGGTCTGCGACCTCGATGAGCGCCTGTCCGCCGGCGCGCCGCGCTCGCACCCGCTGCGCCGCCCCGCGCGCGTGCAGCCAGCCATTGGTGAGCGACTCCTTGAGCAGTCGGTAGACAGTAATCCTGATCGCAAGCGGCGCGTCATCCAGCGTATCGTCCACGTCGGCGTTGACCGTCGTCCCAAACTGGTCCTCGAAATCGCGCACGGCGCGTATGACGGTGTCGGCGAACGACAGATCGGCGATTCCCGGCATTCCGAGTCCGGACGCAATGACGCGCAGCTCCGCCAGCGAGGCGTCCAGGGCGCGGTGGATGGTCTCGAAGTCGCGCCAGGTGTTGCCCTCGGGGATGGCGCCACCGATACGGCCTTCGCCGAGTGTCTCCAGGCGCATCAGGGCCAGTGCAATCTCCTGTGCCGGTCCGTCGTGCAGGTCGGCAGCTACCCGGTGAAGAAACTGCTCGTTAAGCGCGGTGGTGCGCGCGCCCGCCTCGCGCAGCCGCTCGCGCATGCGCACGTTTTCGCCAAGCGTGGTCCGTAGCTGCTGCAGTTGGCGGCGCAGGTCGCGCTGCTGGTCGACGATGGTGGTGTTCGCGCGGCGCACGATACTGATCAGTAGCAGGTACATGGCCGCGGTGGTGACCGCGACGAGCGCCCAGCTGCGTTGCTTCGCTGCGCGGATGTCGCGGCGAAGGCTCTCCATTGAGTGGTAGAACTCGGCGACCGTGGTGACCTTGCCGTTCGCGCCGGTACGCAGCGGCACGTAGACCTCGATCAGCTCCGTCCAGCGCTCGCGCTCGGACGCGTTATCGGCTTCGTCCAGATCGCTGATTCTGGCCTGCACGGCTCCCGCGAAAGCGCCGGCCAACAGCCCCTCGATCGTAAAGCGGCGTCCCACCTGCGCATGGTCGCTGCTATAGAGGATGGTGCCTTCGGAATCCCAAAGCTTGAAGCGGACTACCTTGCGGCGCAGGGGCCCTTCGACGAACACGCCGTCCAGTGACGCGCGAGTCCGTCCGTCGATGGCGCTGCCGCCCGCGTACTGGCCGAGTTGCGCGGCAAGAATGCTCTCCACGTAAACGGCCGCGATGGCCGCGGCGCGGTTGACGGAGTTGGTTTCGATCTGTCGCCCGAGCCAGGATCCGAGGATCGCCATGCCGGAGACAAGCACCATGAAGCTCACCATCAGGAACTGGACCGAAAGGCTGAGGCGTCTGAAGGATTCCTTCAGAACCGTAACCCAGGGGGGCAGGGGGAACGCTTGTTGTGCCATGGAGAATGCCGAGCGGGAAATGAGGATATCACGCACCAGCGACCTAATGGCCTGCCCCTGTCATGCGACCTAGTGCCGAAATGGATCAGACCTTGGTCCGAATCGATTTGCTCCGTTAGACCGTTGTGCGCGTCTTCATCAATTGCCGACAATGCTGCATGGCAGCGGGTGCGGAAGTTTCTTTATGAAGCAGGCGATTGCGAGGAGCAGGCCATGAGGCGTTTCGATGTGATGTTGGCTCTGGCGCTCGGCTGCGCATTGTTCGGTTTCGCTGCCGAGGCGCCAGCGCAGGCTGCGGCGACGAAAGCGAGCGCGGCGAAGACGCTGGCCACGGAATGCAGGAATTGCCATAGTGACTCCGAAGTCAAGGTGCACGCCAATCACCGCGATTGCCAATCGTGCCACCGCGATACCGCCGGACACCTCAAGGATCCGATACAGGCGAAACCCACCAAGGCGATCGCGCCGGAAACCTGCCTGTCCTGCCATGCGTCGGGCAAGGGCCACGCGAAGGACGCCAACCGGATGAACTTTGCGTTCTCCGAGCACAACAAGGCCGGCGTCCAGTGCAGCGACTGCCATGGCATCCACAATCCCAAGGTAGGCAAGCAGGCGAATGTGGCCGATCTGAAGATGGACAACAACGCCAGGCTGTGCGCGACCTGCCACCAGGACGTGCTGGCGCGCTTCAGCATGCCGTCGCATCACCCGCTCAGAGAAGGCGCGGTTTCCTGCACGAGTTGTCATCAGCCGCACGACGGCAAGCAGGCGGCACTGGGCGGCAAGACCGAGCAATGCACCAAGTGTCACCAGGCCGTGCGCGGACCTCACGTGTTCGAGCATCCGCCGGCCGCGGAAGACTGCACCAACTGCCACAACCCGCACGGCACGCCGAACCGGCGGCTGCTCGAGGTGGCCCAACCCATGATGTGCCTGCAATGCCATTCCGTGGCCGGCAACCGTCACGGCCAGACAGCTTCTACAAACAACACGCAGCGGATTACCGGCGCCGTGCTGAGAGATTGCGCGAGTTGTCATGGCGCCGTGCATGGCAGTTCGATCGACCAGCACCTGAGACACTGAGCGCCCGAGGGAAAAACACCATGAATGCGAAGACACCGATGAAAATCGTGCTGGCCGCGGTGATGACCCTCGCCGTCCTTCCCTTGCCTGCCAATGCGCAAAACGGGACGGTCGTCTCCGGCGAAATCACGCCGAAACTGTACCTGTTCGATTATCACAAGGGCTTCGGCACCGACCGGACGCAGTTTCTGGAACGCTACAACACCCAGAAGGGCGGCGACACCCGGTCGGGCGGCTACCTCGATGCCGACCTGGACGTCGTGGTAACGGATCCCAAGCGCGACGTGTTCGTGCTGGAACGCAAAGGCTTCGGCGCCTACAACCACCGTGGTTATCTACGGGGGGATACGGACCGCCTGGGCCTGACCGGCTATTACTCGCATTTCCGCTCGGCC
>MELE01000036.1:6240-8431 GCA_001768615.1 Acidobacteria bacterium RIFCSPLOWO2_12_FULL_67_14b
GTGACCGGCGGCACCGACCCAAGCTATAACGTTCCCGCGAACACCAGCAGCGGATTCGTGGCGCAGTTCAACAACGATTCGCCGGGCCAGAACCTGTACAAGGTCGATCGCAGCACCTACGGCGCGGGTCTCGCCCTGAAACCGCAGCTGTTCGGCACGACCGCGACCGCCGCGCTCGGCTACGACGGCTACAAGCGCGACGGCAACCGCTTTGCCACTTACGTTGCCGGGGGCAGCGACGTAACCGGCGGGGCCGCCAGAGTGCTGCAGCGCTGGCGCGGCTTCGACATGCCGGTCGACGAGAGGATGAACCGCTACACGCTGAAGCTGGCCGGGGCGCCGGGCGGCTTCGCGCTTTCCTACGAAGGGTCGCTGGAGAAATTCGACAACAAGGCGCGCGAATTCCAGATGGGGGATTTCGCGGCCAATTTCGCGGGCTTCTTCCAGGCGGCTTCCGCCACCAAACCCGTGCATTTCGTCCCGGACAGCACCCTGATCTCGAACAACTTCCGCGTCGCGAAGAATTTCGGCGGCACGGCGGTTGCGGCCGGTTACGGCCATTCGATTCTCGATCAGGATTCGTTCACGCTCAGAGAGCAGACGCTCGGCTACAACACCGGCAAGATCACGACCAACAGCGCTTATCTCAACGTCAATTCCAGCGTGTGGTCCGGGGTCGGTCTGGAAGGCTTCGTCAAGTACTACAACCGCGACAATGATTCGAGCTTCCCGGTGGTCGGCCTGCTCAATGCGGCGGTCGGCGAACAGTTGGGGGTGCGCATCAACAGGATCAAGACGCTGAACTACGGGCTCGCCGCCACGTTCCGCCCGAGAACCCTCAAGTCGACCGTGACGGTCGGCTGGAAGCGCGAAGACAAGGATCGCGACCTGACCTGGACCGCCGTCACCGCGGCTCTGAGCGGCATCCAGCCGCAAAGATCGCTCTATCGGGAACACACGGTTGGGGATGAGCTGTACGTCAATTGGGTGGCGCGGCCCATGCCGGGGCTGATCGTCCGGGTGACGCCGTCCTACCTGAGCGCGAACGAGACCGGCCTGGTCACCGAGCCCGAAAAGTCGTTCAACCTGAAGACCAAGGTGACTTATGCCGCAAGCAGCGGCATGCTGACGAGCGCGTATTACAACTACAAAAACAAGAAGAACGCCAACAACACGTTTACCGATGGCCTGATCGGGCCCGTGAGGGACGGCGCCGCAACGGCGCAGGATCTGAACAAGACCCAGCAGGCGGCCGGAGTTTCACTCAATATCCCCGTGAGTGCAACGATCAACACTGCAGCCAGCCTCTCGTGGATGCAGGACGACTTCAGGACGTACTACCTGTCCTCGGATCGGCGCCGCTTCGAAGCACCGAACGCCGCCATCGCGTTCGTCGTCAGGGACCGGTCGGGTTACGACGTCGACAGCTACGTCCTTACGCTTGGCGGGGACTGGCAGGCGAGCGATGCACTGCGCTACAGCGGCAGCTACACCTTTACGCGATCCAAGGGAAACGTAGCCAGCGGCCTGATCCTGTCCGAACTGCCGGCTGTGGACGGAACGATCAACAACTCGGTCAACACCCTGACGCTGGGCGTGGACTACGCGCTGAAAAAGACGGTGAAGCTCAAGGGCTCGTACGCCTACGACTACTACAATGACAAGGTCTATAGCAACCTGACCGGGGGTTACCACACCCTGATGCTCGGCGTTGCGTTCGGTTTCTGAGGAGAGTTGGAGCAGAGGCCTCAGCAGGGGCGATTACCGCGGCCGGGTGGATCGTCAGGGGGGTTCGGTGGGATCGCGCGCAGCTGCGCCGGCGTCTTCCAGCCGGCTATCGTCTATCCATGCATCTGCCAGCGTGTAGGCCACCGCCAGCACCACCGGCCCGACGAAGATGCCCACCAGGCCGAAGGCCAGCAGGCCGCCGATGACGCCCGCGAAGATCAGCAGCAGCGGCAGGTCGGCGCCCTGCTTGATGAGGTAGGGGCGCAGGACGTTGTCCATGGTGCCGACGATGACCGTCCACACCAGCAGGAAAGTGCCCCAGCCGGCGCTGTCGCTCCAGTAGAGCCAGCCGACCGCGGGTAGCAGCACGAGCACGGGCCCGATCTGGGCGATGCAGAATATGAACATGATCGCCGTCAGCACGGTGGCGAAGGGCACCCCGGCAATCGCCAGCCCGATGCCG
>MELE01000037.1 GCA_001768615.1 Acidobacteria bacterium RIFCSPLOWO2_12_FULL_67_14b
CTTCCCTGCGGCCGGCGTGCTGAGCGCGCTCGGAGCGGAGTTGGACGCGCAGGAGGCGGCGCCGGGCGCGGCCGGGGCGTACAACCCCCAGGACCACCTCTACGGCATGGGCATCGAGATCGACAAGTGCATCGGCTGCAACCGGTGTGTCGAGGCGTGCAAAGCGGAAAACGACGTGCCGCAGGACGACTTCCACTACCGCACGTGGGTCGAGCGATACGTGATCAAGAAGGACGGTGACGTCGCGGTGATCAACATCAGCGGCAGAAGCGAGGCCGCGAGGGAAGCGGTGCCGGAGGATGCCGACGTGCTGCGGACGTTCTTCGTGCCCAAGCTCTGTAACCAGTGCGTGAATCCCCCGTGCGTCCAGGTGTGCCCGGTCGGCGCCACCTTCTCGACCGACGACGGGGTGGTGCTCGTCGATGCCAACCGCTGCATCGGGTGCTCGTACTGCATTCAAGCGTGCCCGTACGGCGCGCGCTACATGAACCCGAAAACCCACACCGCCGACAAGTGCACCTTCTGCTATCACCGCGTCCGCCAGGGGCTGCTGCCCGCCTGCGTCGAGGTCTGCCCGACCCAGGCGCGCGTCTTCGGCGACCTGAGCAGCAAGGCCAGCCGGCTCGTGCGATTCGCGCGGATGAACAAGATCCACGTCCTCAAGCCGGCACTCAACACCGAGCCCAAGGTCTACTACGCGCAGCTCGACGGAGAAGTGCGATGAACCCCGAAGCGACGGCGCGCCTGTCGGAGCTGCTGACCCAGGTCACCGGGTTCATCTATCCCAACGAGATCGAGATCCACTGGTCGATCCTGATCGTGGTGTATCCCTACATCACTGGGCTGGTCGCCGGGGCGTTCATCCTGGCGTCGCTCGAGAACGTCTTCAACGTCGAAGAGGTGCGGCCGACCTACCGGCTGGCGTTGCTCACCGCGTTCAGCTTCATGGTGGTGGCGCCGCTGCCCCTCCTGCTGCACCTCGGCCACCCCGAGCGGTTCTACGAGATCCTGCTGGCCCCGAACCTGACCTCGGCGATGGCCATGTTCGGGTTCGTGTACGGGTGGTACCTCATGGGTGTCCTGCTGCTCGAGGTCTGGTTCGAGTACCGCCGGGACCTCATCATCCTCGCGCGGCGCGCGCCGGCACCGATGCGGTGGATCTACCGGGCGGCGTCGCTGTTCTCGAGCGACATCAGCGAGGCGGCACTGGCGTTCGACCAGAAGGCCATCCGGGCCATCACCATCGTCGGCATCCCGTCGGCCTTCCTGCTGCACGGCTACGTCGGCTTCATCTTCGGGTCGGTGAAAGCGAACCCCTGGTGGAGCAGCGTGCTGATCCCGATCGTGTTCCTCATGTCGGCCATCGTCTCCGGGATCGCGCTCGTCATCTTCCTGTACATGATCCTGGCCGCGATCCGGAAAGAGCAGGTGGACATGAAGTGCCTCGATACGATCACGTCCTATCTCTTCTACGCCGTGATCGTGGACTTCACGCTCGAGGCGCTCGACTTCACCCACCGCCTCTACGAGAGCGAGGAGTCGGTGAGAATCCTCGGCACGCTCATCCGGCAGAAGCTGTTCCTCAGCCTGATCGTGCTGCAAATCCTGCTCGGCATGCTGGTCCCGCTCGCCATCCTGATCGTCGCCAAGTGGCATCAACTGAGCGAGGACGGCCGCAAGCTGCTGTACTTCACGGCGGTCATCCTGATCCAGGTGGGCATCTTCAGCACGCGCTGGAACATCGTGATCGGCGGGCAGCTGTTTTCGAAGAGCTTCCGCGGGCTGATGGAATACAAGATGGCGATCATGGGCCTCGAGGGTTTCCTCACCGCCCTCGCGCTCCTCATACTGCCGTTCGTGGTCCTGGCGGTGTTGATCAAGATGCTGCCCACCAAGCCGCTCCTGGACGAAGCGCACACGGCCGCGTGAACGCGGATCACTCGGTCAGCTTCCGCAGCCGCGGCACCAGCACCAGCGCGGCGCCGTAGAAGGCCAGCGCCGCGAACAGTGTCGACGCGCGCGAGTAGCGAACGTCGATCAATACCAGCTTCAGGCCGGCCGCCGCCAGCAGCGGATAGGCGAGCCAGCCCATCGCCGAGAAGCGTCCGGTGCGCGCCAGCCGCGCGCACCCAACCACGACCATCGACAGCGCGGCCGTGCGAATCGTCGTCAGCATGTCGCCGCTCACCGGCAGCGACAGCGCGCCGGCAATGGCGACGGCGGCCAGCGTGACGAGGCCCGCGAGCCCGACCGCGGCGACGAGCCCGAGCGTCAGGCCCGGCGCGTCGACCGCCGAGAGCGCTGTGCCGCGGCAGGCGGTGAGCCGGCTCCCGCTGATGGCCAGCACGACGCCGAACGTCACCAGTGCCGGCCATTGCGACAGCGTGGCGGATGGGAGCTCGCCCATGAACACGGCGAAACCCAGGCTCACGAGGCCGGCGGCCTCGGAGGCGGCGACCAGGGCGATCGCCGTGTGCGCGCCGAGCGTGGCCCGCAACGATCGTGACCACGCCACGGCCAACGCGATGCCGATTCCGGTCAGGGCCATCCCGCGGGCGGGGCCGTGGAGCGCCGTCCACGTGCCCGCCATCACGAAGATCAGCGCCAGCGAGCTGTAGAAGTAGAAGTTGAGCGCGCCTGGCGCGTGACGCGCCAGGAACTGGAACGACACCGCATACGCGGCCGCGCCCAATCCGATGATCGCGGCGCCGAGCCACAGGCCGTCGGCGTCAACGGCGTGCACGACCGCAATCGCTCCGCCCAGGCCGACGACGAGGACCAGCACCGTCTGCGCCATCTCGAACACGATCACCTGCCGTCCGCGCACGAGCGTCCGGATGGCGATCGATCCGAGATAGGTCACCAGCAGGAACCCCTGGCTCGCCCACGCCAGGGTGGCCGGATCGGCCGGCGGCTGCACCACCGCACGTACGGTGACGCCGAGCGCGGCAAAGGCCGCCACCGCCCCAGTGGGCCAGCGCAGCCCTCGCCACTCACGCAGATACCCCAGCCACAGCGTGCCGACGCCAAGGCCGGTGAAGTAGAACGAGAAGGGCGCCACCGCGCCCATGCGGACCATCAGTGTCAGCCCGGTCGCGAGGCCGCCCAGGCCGGCCAGCCATGCCAGGCTCGGCAACCGGCCGTGGCTGGCCGACAGGAGCACGCAGGCCGTGAAGGCGCCAAGCGCCAGGGCCGCGGTCGTGGGCGTGAACAGCCCGAACTTCAGCGTCGCCTCGACGATCAGGGGGAAGCCGATGATGAGCGCCGTTCCGCCATCGAAGATCGCCCGCAGGCGGTGGCCGCCGGCCGCCGCGCGGCTGGACGTCGTCAGCCACGTCAGCGCGTAGAGGAGCCCCATCGAGACGCCGAGGATCGGCGACCAAGTGCCGGCCTCGGTCAGGGCGCGAAGCAGAAACGCACCGCCGAGAATGATCAGCGATCGGCCCAGATTGGTGAGGGCGCCCAGGGGATCGAGGGCGGCGGCGATCGAGGCCGGCGGTGGAGATTCGACAGACGCCGCGGCCACGCTCGGGCGCGGCGCGCCCTGCTCGACCGCTGCCAGGCGCGACTCGAACTCCGCAAGCCGGCGGGTCAGCTGCTGAATCTGGTCTTCGATCGAACCAGGTGGAGGCGGCATGCGCAATTGGATTCTATGCTCCACCGAGAACGCGCCGGCGGAGATTTCTGTATACTTCTCTTTGCGGTACGCGGCCCGCCTGGTTCTGCCCAATTTGCCCGACACCGCCGCCTCGAGATTCGCATGACCACAGGGGATCACCAGCCCGCTCCGGGTACCGTCGAACGACGGAGTTTTCTGGACGCCTTGCTGGGTTTTGGTTTGTTCGCCACCGCTGCGTCGTTCCTCTATCCCATCTGGCGGTACATCACGCCGCCCGCTCTGGCCGAGCCGGTCACCGACACCGTCATCGCCGGCAAGGTGTCCGAGTTCAAGGCGAACACGGGCGCGGTCCTGAAGTTCGGCACCAAGCCCGCCCTCCTGGTGCGAACCAGCGACGGGCAGTTCAAGGCGTTCACCGCGGTGTGCACGCATCTCGACTGCACGGTGCAGTACAAGTCCGACACTTCGCAAATCTGGTGCCCGTGCCACAACGGCCTCTACGACCTTTCGGGCCACGTGATCTCGGGGCCGCCGCCGCGCCCGCTCGAAGCGTTCACGGTCAACCTGCGCGGCGAGCCGGGGCAGGAAGACGTCGTCATCTCCAGAACCTGACACCCAAGGCATCCAAGTCGTGACCCAACACGTGTTCGCGTGGCTCGACGAGCGGCTGGACCTGAGCGGCCTGCGGGCGTTCATCGCCGAGAAGACCGTACCCAAGCACCGCCACAGCGTGTGGTACTACATGGGCGGCATCACCCTGTTCCTGGTGGGCGTCCAGGTGGCCACGGGCATCCTGCTCCTGCTCTACTACCGGCCGAGCGCGGGCGAGGCGTACGAGAGCGTCCAGTTCATCGTGAGCCATGTGGAGTTCGGCTGGCTGATTCGCAACTTGCACAGCTGGTCTGGAAACCTGCTGATCCTGATGGCCTTCGTGCACCTGTTCAGCACGTTCTTCCTGCGCGCCTACCGCAAGCCGCGCGAGCTCACCTGGGTCACCGGCGTGCTGCTGCTGTTCGTCATGATGGGCTTCGGCTTCAGCGGCTACCTGCTGCCGTGGAACGAACTGGCGTTCTTCGCAACCAAGGTCGGCACGGGCATCGCGGGCGCCGTGCCGTTGGTCGGCGATTTCCTGGTCCGCTTCCTGCGCGGCGGCGACGACGTCACCGGCGCCACGCTGACACGGTTCTACGGGATCCACGTGGCCATCCTGCCGGCCATCACGACGGTCCTGCTCGGGGTGCACCTGTTGCTCATCCAGCGGCAGGGCATGAGCGTGCCGCCGAGTGTCGAGAAGCGCGAGAAGGCGGGCGAGACGATCCCGCAGGAGCCCTTCTTCCCCAACTACGTGCTGCACGATGTGATGTGGTGGTACGTGGCGCTGGCGGTGCTGGCGGCGCTCGCGCTGTTCCTGCCGTGGGAGCTGGGCAAGAAGGCCGACGCGTTTGCCTCCGTGCCGGCCGGCATCAGGCCGGAGTGGTACTTCCTGGCGATGTTCCAGACCTTGAAGCTGATCCCGAGTCACGTGCTCGGGATCGAAGGCGAAATGCTCGGCGTGATGGGTTTCAACGTGGCGGCAGTGCTGCTGCTCGTGATGCCTTTTCTGGATCGCAGAGCCGCGGACGGACGGCCGAACCGGATCGTCACCCTCGCCGGCATCCTCGCGGTCATCTATCTGATTGTGTTCACCATATATGGCTACCTGGCGGCTTAGCAGCGTACCCGGCCTGGCCTTCGCGGCCGCCCTCTGTGTTTGGGCGCCGGCGACCCCTGCGGCGGCGCAACCGGCCCAGGCCTCCGGTTGCGAGACCTGTCACCGCGCCCAGGCGCAGCCCGCGCTCGCCGCGCCGGCGCGCGATTTTGGCGCGACCGATGTGCACCGCGACCGCGGCTTCACGTGCGTCGATTGCCACGGCGGCAACCCCAGTGAAACCGACAAGACAAGAGCCAAGGCGCCCGCCACGGGCTTCAAGGGCAAGCCCGCGGGACAGATGGTGATCGCCGTGTGCGCGCGCTGCCACAGCGATGCCGCGTTGATGCGCAAGTACGCGCCGAAGCAGCGCGTCGATCAGGCCGTCGAGTACGCCACCAGCGTGCACGGGCAGCAACTCGCCAAGGGCGACACCAAGGTCGCCACCTGCGTCAGCTGCCACGGCGCGCACGGCGTGCGCCTGGTCAGCGACGCCCAGTCACCCGTGTACGTCACCAACGTCGCCGCCACGTGCACCACCTGCCACGCCGACGCCGAGCGCATGAAGGGCTACCACTTGCCGGACGGCTCGCCGCTGCCCACCGACCAGCGGACGAAGTACGAGAAGAGCGTCCACCATGCGGCGATGGTGCAGGGCAACGATCTGTCGGCGCCGACCTGCAACGACTGTCACGGCAATCACGGCGCGGCGCCTCCGGGCGTCGGCGCCATCGCCAACGTCTGCGGCACCTGCCACACGGTGTTCGCCACCAAGTTTGCGTTGAGCACGCACAGCCAGATCTTCGATCGCAGCTGCGTGGAGTGCCACAGCAATCACGAGATCGCCAAGCCGACCGACGCCATGCTCGGCACCGACAAGGCGGCACTCTGCGCCGACTGCCACAGCGAGGGCGACAACGGACACAAGGCCGCCACCGCCATGCGATCGTCGATCGAGAAACTGAAGGACGCCATCGCCCGCTCCGCAGCGCTCGTCGCCGAGGCCGAAAACGCCGGCATGGAAATGGGTGGACAGCAGCTCGCGCTGCGCGAGGCCGGCAATCAGCTCACGCTGGCCCGGACCGAGATGCACGCGTTCGATCCCAAGCCGGTGGAGGATGTGCTGCAGGCCGGCCTCGGCATCACGGCCAAGGTCGACGCGGAGGGGCAGGCGGCGCTGGCCGAGGTGTCGTACCGCAGGACGGGCCTCGCCATTTCCCTCGGCGCCATCCTGCTGGTCGTGGTCGCGCTGAGCCTCAAGATCCGGAGCCTCAAGTGAATGCGTCGCCACGAATCGAGATCGCACGCATCCTCTGCCCGATCGACACCACGGAATTCTCGGAGCACGCGCTTCGCCACGCCGCCGCGATCGCGCGCTGGTACGGCGCCGAGCTGAGGGCGCTGTTCGTCCACGTGATGGCGCCGGCGATCGACGTGCTGCCGCCGCTGGCGGGGCCGCCGCCCATCCTCACGCTCACCCCGGAACGCCGCCGCGAGATTCTCGACCATCTGCAGCGCTTCTGCGCCGGTGCCACCGGCGGCTACGCCGTCGACCTCAGGGTGGAGGATGCGCCGAACGTCGCCCGCGAGATCCTGGCGCAGGCCGGCGTCTGGCCCGCCGACCTGGTGGTGCTTGGCAGTCACGGCCGCTCGGGCTTCCAGAAGTTCCTGCTGGGATCGGTCGCCGACAAGGTCCTGAGGCTGGCCCCGTGCCCCGTGCTCGTCGTCCCGCGGCGCGTCGATCGCGCGCCCACGCCCGGCGACCCCACCTTCGACCGCATCCTCTGCTCGATCGATTTCTCCGCCAGCTCGCTGAGGGCGCTGGAGTACGCCATGACGATGGCCGAGGAAGCCGATGCCGAGCTGACCGTGATGAACGCCATCGAAATGCCGCCCGAGCTGCGCGAGACCCCGCTGTCGGCGGACTTCAGTGTGGAAGCGGTGCGCGCGCATGCCGAGGCCGCGCAACAGCGGCGGCTGCTCGAGCTCATTCCCGAATCGGTGCGCACGTTCTGCAAGATTGAAACGGCGGTCGTCGAAGGCAGGGCCTCGCGCGAGATCCTGCGGCTCGCCGCCGCGAAGCAGGCCGACCTCATCGTGATGGGCGTGCAGGGTCGCGGCGCCCTCGACCTGGCGATCTTCGGATCGAATGCGCAGCAGGTGACGAAGGAATCGAGCTGTCCGGTCCTCGTCGTCCGCGGATCCGTGTAGACGACGCAGCCGAGCAGCCCCCAGCTACACCAGGTTTCTAAACAGTGCGGCGTATATCGGGACCTAACCGGTTAACCGATTAAGGTCGCATTACGAACCGTTCCTCGCGATCGTTGACGGAGGTCCGTCCGTTCTCAGACACGCGTCGCCCCCTATCGAAAGTGACGCTGCTCAACGGAACCGACTTATCGGAGCGCGCGCAGCGGGTCGAGCCGGCTCGCCCGCCACGCAGGGACGCAGCTCGCGAGCATCGCAACGACCACGAGAATCAGACACACGCCTCCGAAGGTCGCCGGATCCAGTGCGCTCATGCCGAACAACAGACGCGTGACGACGCGTGCGACCGCCATAGCCGCCGTCACGCCAATCGCGAGGCCGATGACGACGAGGGTCATCGCCTGACGCAGAACCATCGTGAGCACCTGCGACCGGTCTGCGCCCAGTGCCATTCGTACGCCGATCTCACGCGTGCGCTGCGTGACGGAATAGGCCATGACGCCGTACAGCCCGACCGAGGCGAGCGTCAGCGCCAGAATGCCGAGCGCGCCCAGCAGGATCGCGGCCAGACGGGCGGGCCACAGCGACTGCTTCAGGATCTCGCGCATGGTGTACGGATTGGTCAGCGGGACGTGCGAATCCAGCGTCCGGATCTCCCGCTGCGCCGTGCCGAGCGGTGCGGCGGGCGCTCCGCCCGCCCTGACGAACAAGACCATCGTCTCGGTGGGATCCTGCTCCAGTGGAGTGTAGGCCGCCGGCTGCGGATCCTCGCCGAGCGTCTGGTATTTGCTCGTCTTCGCCACCCCGATCACTTCGCGGTACGCCGTATCCGTGAAGAAACGAAAACGCTTGCCGATCGGATCGTCGTGCGGCCAGAGCCGATCGGCGAGCACCTGGTTCACCACTGCCACCCGCATCGTCGATTCGCGATCGCTGTCGGCGAAGTCGCGGCCCTGCAGAAGAGGAACGCCGAGCGTCCGGAAATACCCTGGGGTCGTGACGATCGCCGCGGCAAGCGTTCGCGCGGTCGTCGACTCGGGATTCTCGCCCTCCTTGACTATCGTCTTGAACAGCGAGCCGGTGAGCGGTGTTGCGCTCGCCCAGGCGGTCGACTGCACGCCCGGGACCAAACCGACGCGTTCGTGAACGGTACGAAAGAACTGGAGCGCGCGCTCTCCGTCGTAACCACCCTGGCCCGGATTCACGACGACGACGGCGACGTGTTCGACATCGAATCCCGGATCGATCTGGGTGGCGTGCCCCAGACTCCGCAGGAACAGACCCGCGGCAATCAGCGCGACGACCGACAACGCGACTTGAGCGACCACCAGCGCCCGACTGATCGCCGCGCGCCGGCGGCCGGTGCCGGCGCCTTGCGTTTCCTCCTTCAGCGCGCCGACGACATCAGGGCGCGACGCCTGCAGCGCGGGCAGCAGGCCGAAGATCACTCCGGTCACCAGCGACACCATCGCCGTGAACGCGAGCACGCGCGCGTCGAGGGGCAGGTCGACGAAGTTGTCGGCGAGAAACGGCGGACGTAGTGACCAGATCCCATCCCGTGCGGCGACGGCGACCGCGATGCCAAGAATGCCGCCGAGCGCCGCCAGGACGACGCTCTCGGTCAACAGCTGTCGGAAGAGCCTCGACCGGCTGGCACCCAGCGCGACACGAACGGCGATCTCCTGGCGCCGGGCCAACGCGCGCGCCATGAGAAGGTTCGCCACGTTGGAGCAGGCAATCAACAGCACGAGACCGACAATCGTCATCATCACCGCGCCGCCGAGGATGAACATGTCGCGGATCCCTGGAAAGATCGTTGCCTGAACGAGCGGACGGAGCGCGACGCTGCGGCCCTTGTTGGGCGCCGGGTACTCGTGCTCCAGCGCGCTCGCCACCGATTTCAGGTTGGCTTCCGCTTGCTGGATGGTGGCGCCCGGCTTCAGTCGAGCCGCCACGAAAAACATCAGGGCGCGCCGCTCGTCGATCCATGAGCGCAGCTGCGACGGCAGCACCTGCGCGTACATCATCGACGGCACCCACATGTCGGGGCTGATGAGCGAGTTGATGCCCTTGAACCCCGCGGGCGCGATCCCGATCACCGTGAATCCGGTGCCGTTCAGCGGCATGACCTTGCCGACCGCTGCTGGATCGCCGCCCAGGCGCCGTTGCCAGAAGCCGTGGCTTAGCACCACGATGGGAGCGTCCCCGGGCTTCGTGTCTTCCTCGGCCCCGAAGACACGGCCCTTCGCGGCGTTGACGCCGAGCACCGAAAAGTAATTGCCGGTGACGAGCTCGGCAAACGCCTGCTGCGGCGCGCTGGCGGTGATGACGCTGACGGGAGTCGGGAACGAATAGCCCGCCATATCCGGCAGGTACTCGCTTCGCTGCCGCATGTCCTTCAGGTTCAGATAGGACATCGGCAGCAGGTTGCCGAGCCCGCCGATGTTTGCCTGGTCGGTTGTGTAGACCGCGACGAGATCCGACGGCTGTTCGACCGGCAGCGGAGCGAGGAAGGCAGCGTTGAGTAACGTGAAGATGGTGGTGGTCGCGCCGACGCCGAGCGCGAGCGACAGGACCGCGACGGCCGTGAAGCCCGGATTCTTCCGCATCGTCCGGAGCGCGAACCGCGTATCCTGCCACAGCGTGTCCATATCTGCTCGCCTTTCGTGGAGGCGCAGACGCCCGTTC
Source organism: Acidobacteria bacterium RIFCSPLOWO2_12_FULL_67_14b (assembly GCA_001768615.1). Taxonomy (GTDB): domain Bacteria; phylum Acidobacteriota; class Vicinamibacteria; order Vicinamibacterales; family UBA2999; genus 12-FULL-67-14b. The sequence goes on from MELE01000037.1 coordinate 10,203, forward strand.
GTCGGGATGTTCGGCCAGAGTCGTAGACAGCCTACAACCTTGGACGTAGCGTGCCGACGGCTTGTTCCGGTCTAACCCAAAGGTCGCGCGTTGAAAGCCGCCTGCGATTTGACGCTGCGGTGGCCATCCGGTTCGCGACCGAACGTTCTCTGGAAGGCCGATCGA
>MELE01000038.1:0-7794 GCA_001768615.1 Acidobacteria bacterium RIFCSPLOWO2_12_FULL_67_14b
TTTACCTCCGACAAGAACCAGAAAGAGAACTTGAAGCCCGTCGATGCATCAGAGGTGCTGAAGAAGATCGGAGACTTTAATCTCACGAGTTGGAACTACATCGGCCAGGACGGCACACAGTTCCGCCACTATGGACCTATGGCGCAGGACTTCTATGCCGCCTTCGGAAACGACGGTGTGGGGACCATCGGAACGCCGACGACGATCAACACCGGCGACATGGCGGGAATCCTGATGCTGGCGGTCCAGGCACTCGAGAAGCGCACGACGGATCTGCAGGCTGAGAACGCCGAGCTCAAGGCGCGGCTGGATCGGCTGGAGAGACAGAACCAACCGTAGGCGAGGGCAGGGTAGACTCCTGTTGGTGTCCGCCGTCGAATTTCGCGACGCGTCCAGCGCCGACTGGACGCACGTGGCCGGGCTGTTGGCCGGCGCCGGCCTCCCCGTGGCCGGCGCAGCCGATCACCTGTCGCACTTCGTCCTGGCCTTTTCGGCCGGCACGCTCGTCGCATGCGCCGGGATGGAGGTCTACGGCGAGTATGGCCTGCTGCGCTCGGTGGCGGTGGCCGCCTCCGAGCGCGGCAAGGGGTTGGGAGCCGCGGTGGTGGGGCGCGTGCTGGATCGCGCGCGCACCGAGGGGGTGCGGGAAGTGATCCTGCTCACCGAAACCGCGCCCGACTACTTCCCCAGGTTTGGATTCGAACCCATCACGCGGGCCGACGTGCCGGAGGCCGTGAAGGTGTCGGTCGAGTTCACCGGCGCGTGCTGCGCGTCGGCTGCGGTGCTGCGCCTCAGGTTGCCGTAAACCCAGCGCCAGCCCAGCCGCGGTAGAATGCTCGCGCGCATGCACCAACTTTTCAAACGCAAGCCGATCGCGGAGCTCGTGATCGACGAGCACGACTCGCGCGCGCTCAAGCGCGTGCTCGGCGCCGGCGACCTGGTGATGCTCGCCATCGGCGCGGTGATCGGCGCCGGCATCTTCGGCGCGATCGGCACCGCGGCGGCGGGGCAGGTCGGGCCGGACGGCACGGTGATCCGCTACGCGGCGGGACCCGCGCTGATCTTCTCGTTCATCCTGCTGGGGGGCGCCTGCGCGCTCGCCGCGCTCTGCTACGCGGAGCTGGCGGCGATGATCCCGCAGGCGGGCAGCGCCTACGCGTATTCGTACGCGACGCTCGGCGAGCTCGTCGCCTGGATCATCGGCTGGGACCTGATGCTCGAGTACGCCGTCGGCAACGTCGCCGTGGCGATCTCGTGGGGCGACTACTTCAACAGCCTCGTGCGCAACGTCGGCGTGACGCTGCCGGTCTGGCTCACCACCGGCTATCGCACGGCGCTCCTCAGCTCGAATGCCGACGTGCACGGGCTGCTCGAGACGGCGCCACAGCTCTTCGGGATTCCCATTCTCGTCAACATTCCGGCGTTCGCCATCGTGATGCTGATCACCTGGCTGCTGCTGCGCGGCGCGCGCGAGAGCGCCACCGCCAACACCGTGATGGTGGTGATCAAGCTCCTGGTGCTCGCCCTGTTCATCGCGGTGGGCGCGTCGCACATCACCCCGGCGAACTACACGCCGTTTGCGCCGAACGGATTCACCGGCATCCATCAGGGCGCGGCGATCGTGTTCTTCGCCTACATCGGCTTCGACGCCATCTCCACCGCCGCGGAGGAAACAGTCAACCCTCAACGCAACCTGCCGATCGGCATTCTCGGCGGCCTCGCCGTGTGCACGGTCATTTACGTCGTCGTGGGCGCGGTCATCACCGGCATGGTCCCCTACACCGAGCTCGGCGTCGCCGATCCGCTGGCGCGCGCGCTCGAGCTGATCGGCTACTCCGGCGTCGGGGCGATTGTGGCGTTCGGCGCCGCCATCTCGATGTCGGCGGTGCTCCTCGTCTTCCAATACGGGCAGCCCCGCATCTTCTTCGCCATGGCGCGCGACGGCCTGCTGCCCGGGTGGGTCGCGCGCGTCGATCCGAAAACGCGCATTCCGTACACGGCGACGCTGGTCACCGGCATTCTCGTGGCGCTGGCGTCGATGATCGGTGATGCCGCCGAAACCTACGACCTGACCAACATCGGGACGCTGTTTGCCTTCGCCCTGGTCTGCGCCGGCGTGCTGGTGCTGCGCGTCAAGGAGCCCGACCGTCCGCGGCCCTTCAGGGTCCCGTTCGTGTGGGTGATTGCCCCGCTGGGCGTGGCCGCGTGCCTGTTCATCATGGTCGGGCTGCCGTACCAGGCCTGGGAGCGCTTCGGCCTCTGGTTGGCGGTCGGCCTGGTGCTGTACGTCTTGTACGGGTTCAAGCACAGCAAACTGCGCCGTTAGGGGTCTGGCACCTTAACGTCGAAAACGCCGCAGTTTTTGCCGCGTGGCAAGAACTGCCACGAAATCGATGTTAAGGTGCCAGACCCCGGTCTACAATTGGGGATTGGGGTCCGCTCCGTGGGCCCCGCAGTACCCAATGCCTCACGACTGGATCTCCGTTCGGGGCGCGCGCGTCCATAACCTCAAGGACATCGACGTCGACATCCCGCGAGACAAGCTCGTGGTGATCACCGGCCTGTCCGGGTCCGGCAAGTCGTCGCTGGCCTTCGACACCCTCTACGCCGAGGGGCAGCGGCGCTACGTCGAGTCGCTCTCGGCCTATGCGCGGCAGTTCCTCGAGCAGATGGAGAAGCCGGACGTCGACCTGATCGACGGGCTGTCGCCGGCCATCTCGATCGAGCAGAAGACCACCGGCTCCAACCCGCGATCGACGGTCGGCACCGTCACCGAGATCTACGACTACCTCCGGCTGCTGTACGCCAACGTCGGCGTGCCGCACTGTCCGAATTGCGGCCGCGAGATCGCCTCCCAGTCGCTCGACCGCATCGTCGATCTGGTGATGACGTATCCGCAGGACACGCGCATCAACGTGATGGCGCCGATCGTGCGCGGCCGCAAGGGCGAGTTCAAGAAGGAGCTGCAGGCGCTGCGCACGCGCGGCTTCACCAAGGCGCGCGTCGACGGGCAGACGCGGTCGCTCGAAGACGACATCGCGCTCGACCGCCGCCGCAACCACAACATCGACATCCTGGTCGACCGCCTGATCGTCCGCAGCGGCATCGAGCGCCGGCTCGGCGAATCGGTCGAGGTCGCGCTCACGCTCGCCGACAACGTGGTGGTGATCAATGCGCTGGAGGGCGGGGACCGGCTGTTCTCGCGGAAGCTGGCCTGCGTGGTCTGCGGGATCAGCGTGCCGGAGATGTCGCCCCGCGCGTTCTCGTTCAACTCGCCGCACGGCGCCTGCCAGTCGTGCCAGGGCCTCGGTGCCACCTGGGATTTCGATCCGCGCCGGATCGTGCCCGACCAGTCGCGCTCGCTCGCCGCCGGCGCCATCGCGCCGTGGGGGCGCGGCGACGGCAAGCTCGTGGCCGAGGCGGTCGCCTCGATCGCGGCCTACTACGGCATCGATGCGGCCGTGCCCTTCGGCAAGCTGCCGAAGAAGCACCGCGACCTGATCCTACAGGGCCCCAGTGCGGCCGCGCGCGAGAAGCCCGAGGGTGCGCCGGGAGGGCGGGGGGCGGTGCCGGGAGGGCGGGACTTTAGTCCCGCCAAAGGTCCCGCCAAAAAAGGCAAGAAGAAGGCCGTCACACCCGACCCGTTCGGCCGCGACTTCGAAGGCGTGATCCCGAACCTGCGCCGGCGCTTCGACGAGGGCTCCTGGACGGTGCAGGAGGAGCTCGATCCCTATCGGGCGCTGCGCGAGTGCCCGGTCTGCCGCGGCAACCGGCTCCGCCCCGAAAGCCTGGTCGTCACGCTGAAGGGCAAGACGATCGCCGACTGCGTGAACCTGCCGATCTCCGAGGCGCTCGTCCTGTTCGACGGGCTCGAGCTGCACGATCGCGAGGTCCTGATCGCGAGCCGCATCCTCAAGGAGATCCGCGATCGCCTGCGCTTCCTCAACGACGTCGGCGTCGGCTACCTCACGCTGGCGCGCTCGGCCGCCACGCTCTCGGGCGGCGAAGGCCAGCGCATCCGGCTCGCCACGCAGATCGGGTCGAACCTCACCGGCGTGCTCTACGTGCTGGACGAGCCGTCGATCGGCCTGCACCAGCGCGACAATCGCAAGCTGCTGACGACGCTCGGCAAGCTGCGCGACCTGGGCAACACGGTGGTGGTGGTCGAGCACGACGAAGAAACCATCCGCACCGCGGACTACGTGATCGACCTCGGGCCCGGCGCCGGCGACCTCGGCGGCCAGGTGATCTTCCAGGGCACGCCCGCCGATCTCATCGGCAACGGCCACGGATCGCTGACCGGCGCCTACCTCGGCGGGCTGCGCTCGATCGCCGCGCCCTCGTCGCGCCGCAAGGAGGCGAAGGGCGAGATCGTGATCCGGGGCGCCCGCGCCAACAACCTCAAGGGCCTCGACGTGAGGATCCCGCTCGGCCGCCTGGTGGCGGTCACCGGCGTGAGCGGGTCGGGGAAGAGCACGCTCGTCAACGACATCCTCTACAAGGCGCTGGCGCGCGAGTTCTACCGCGCCGCCGACGAGCCCGGGGCCCACGACACGATCGAAGGCATCACGCTGATCGACAAGGTGATCGAGATCGATCAGTCGCCGATCGGCCGCACCCCGCGCTCGAACCCGGCGACCTACACGAGCCTGTTCACGTTCATCCGCGAGCTGTTCGCAATGGTGCCCGAAGCACGGACCCGCGGCTTCAAGCCCGGGCGCTTCTCGTTCAACGTCAAGGGCGGGCGCTGCGAGGCCTGCCAGGGCGACGGCGTGATCGCCATCGAGATGCACTTCCTGCCCAACGTCTACGTGACGTGCGAGCAGTGCAAGGGCCGCCGCTACAATCGCGAGACGCTGGAGATCAAGTACCGCGGCAAGTCGATCGCCGACGTGCTGGACCTCACGGTCGACCAGGCGGTGCCGCTGCTCGAGAATTTCCCGCCGATCGCCACCAAGCTGCGGACGCTGCAGAGCGTCGGCCTCGGCTACATCACGCTCGGCCAGTCGGCGACGACGCTGAGCGGCGGCGAGGCGCAGCGCGTCAAGCTGTCGCGCGAGCTGTCGAAGCGCGGCACGGGGCGCACGCTCTACATCCTCGACGAGCCGACCACCGGACTGCACTTCGAGGACGTGCGCAAGCTGCTCGACGTGCTGATGCGCCTCGTCGACCAGGGCAACACCATCGTCGTGATCGAGCACAACCTCGACGTGATCAAGTCGGCGGACTGGCTGATCGACCTGGGACCGGAAGGCGGCGAGGGTGGCGGCCGCGTGGTGGCGCAGGGCACGCCCGAGCAGGTGGCGAAGTCAAAAACCTCCGCGACGGGTCATTTTCTGGCGGAGATACTGAAGGCTGAAGGCCGAGTGGCAGTTTTGCCACACTTCGGGCCTTTGCCTCTGTGGCTGAGCAAACACAGCTGTGGCGGCAAGCGGGTCGTAGGTTTATTTGTAAGTGTTGCAATAAATGGCTTTATACGATTATTCAACCACCTTGAATTGCGGGCATTGACTTTGCTTTCTCGTGGAATCGGAACGCAGAGTCGAATGGACCCACAACGGACCCTCAAACGTCAGATTTCCTGCGCCGGCATCGGACTTCACTCCGGCCAGAAGGTCACGCTGACCCTCAAGCCCGCTGCGGCGGACACGGGGATCCGGTTCCGTCGCACCGACCTCGGCGTCGAGATTCCCGCCACGGTCGCTGAGGTTTCGAGCGTCCAGCATGCCACCGTGCTCGGCAAGGCCGGCGCCACCGTGGAAACGGTCGAGCACCTGCTGGCGGCGCTGGTGTCGGCCGGCATCGACAACGTGATCGTCGAGCTCAATCACCGCGAAGTCCCGATCATGGACGGCAGCAGCGCACCGTTCCTGTATCTGCTGCAGGAAGCCGGCGTGAAGAAGCTGTCGCCCGCGCGCCGCTACCTCAAGATTCTCAAGCCCGTGCAGATCGCCAGCGGCGACAAGCGCATCGCGATCTACCCGTCGGATCACTTCAAGGTCAGCTACACGATCAGCTTCGACCATCCGCTGCTGCGGCACCAGTCGCGCACCGAGCGCATCACCGAGGGCAACTTCGCCGATCACATCGCGGCCGCGCGCACCTTCGGCTTCCTGAAGGAAGTGGAGTGGCTGCGCCAGAACGGCCTGGCGCTCGGCGGCTCGCTCGAAAACGCCATCGTCATCGGCGACACCGGCGTGCTCAACGCGCTGCGGTTCGAAGACGAGTTCGTGCGGCACAAGATTCTGGACGTGGTGGGTGACCTGGCGCTCGTCGGATATCCGATCGTCGGTCACGTCGTCGCGCACCGGGCCGGCCACGCGCTGCACACGCAGCTGGCGGCCGAGATTCTGACCGATCAAGAGGCGTGGTGCCTGGTCGAGGCCCCCGCCGCCGCGCCCGAGGGGGCATTCGATACCGTGGGCGTGCCGGGGACGGCGCGCGCGCACTGAACTGCCAGGCGGGACTAAAGTCCCGCCTCTACGAGCTCTAGTCAGCCTCGCTCAACCTCCAACGTGAACGCATCCAGGCCGCGGGCGCCCGCGGCCTTCTTTTTGTACGCGGATTCTGATGGTGGTTGTAATGGTATCATGATGGTATGTTGACAACCATTGACAAGGCAGGTCGCGTGGTCATTCCGGCCTCGATTCGCGACCGGGCCGGACTGCTGCCGGGCACCACGCTCGACGTGTCCGTCGACGACACCGGCATCCGGCTCGAGCGCGTCGCGGCCGGGCCGACACTGGTCAGGGTTGGCAAGCGCCTCGTGGCCCGCCCCGCCAGAGCCGCCGACGAGCGGCCGCCGATCGATGTCGCCGCCCTGGTCGAGGAGGAACGGAATCGATGGCCGTAGGCGTGTTTCTCGACACGAGCGTCCTGCTCGCCGGCCTGATCGAGTTCGGCCCGCAGAGCGCCCCGGCGCAGAAGATCATGGATCGCCTGGCGGCGAAGTCGATCCCCAGGGCCGCCACCGCGTGGCATTGCTGCCTCGAGTTCTATTCCGTGGCGACGCGCCTGCCGGCGGAGTTTCGACTGGCGCCCGCGGATGCGGCGCGGCTGCTCGCGGAGGAAGTCTTGAATCGGGTCACCGTGCACGACTTGCCGCACGCCGGGCGCCTGCCGTTCGTCAACGCCGCCGTTCGCGATCGCATCATCGGCGGCCGCATCTACGACGCCCACATCGCGGAGGTGGCGCGGGCGGCGGGCGCCTCGGTCGTGATTACCGACAATCGCCGTCATTTCCTCTCGGCGCTGCGCCACGGCCTCCGCGTGGAGACGCCGGAGGAGTATCTGTCGTCATCGAGCTGATCAGCTTTTGTTGTGTGGCCGTGATGCCGGCCTTCGGGTTGTACGAACGAAGGGCCGGCCACGGGGCCGGCCCTTCAGTGTTACGGACCTCAGGCGCGCGAGACTAGAGTAGCTCTAGAACCCGCCGACGTTCAGTCGACCGCCCGTCACGGTCCTTCCCGCGAGCGACTCGGTCGGGATCGCGCTCGACAGGATCGCCGCCTTGATCTCCGCCGCTGTGGCACTGAGGTGGCTGGCGGCGTAGAGCGCGGCGCCGCCGGTCACGTGCGGGGTGGCCATCGACGTGCCGCTGTAGGATCCGTACGTCGAGCCATTCTTCTTGCTGGGCAGCGTCGAATAGATCGCCGAACCCGGCGCGCCGAGATCGACGGTGGCCGCACCGTAGTTGGAGAAGACGGACTTGGCGCCCCCGCTGGTGATGGCCGCGACGGCGATCACGCAGTCGTAGGTGCCGTTCGTCGTGCACTGATAGTTCGAGGGATAGCT
>MELE01000038.1:7824-15590 GCA_001768615.1 Acidobacteria bacterium RIFCSPLOWO2_12_FULL_67_14b
ATCGCTGCCGCCGTTGCCCGCGGCCGCGACGAAGAGGATGTCGTTGTTGCCGCCGCGGTTGATCGCATCGAGCAGACCCTGCGAGAAGCCGCCGCCGCCCCAGGAGTTGTTGGTGGCGACAATATGGAGGCCGTGGCGCGTCTTCAGATCGGTGACGTAGTCGACCGCCTTGATCGCATTGGCCAACGTGCCGCCGCGCCGGCCGAGGAACTTCGCCGGAATCATCGTGACCTGCCAGTTCACGCCCGCGACCCCGGCGCCGTTGCCGCCGACGGCGCCGATGGTGCCGGCCACGTGCGTGCCGTGATCGTCCTGCGACCCGTCGTAGGTGCTGTTGTTGTTGCCGTCGAAATCCCAGCCGTGGATGTCGTCGACGTAGCCGTTGCCGTCGTTGTCGATGCCGTCAACCGGATCGAAGGGATTCACGAACACGTTCACGGTGAGATCGGCGTGCGCCCGCATGACGCCCTCGTCGATGATGCCGACGTAAACGCTGCCCTGGCCCGTGTTGCCGGCCGCCCAGGCCTCGCCGGCCTGGCTGCCAAACGCGTTGACCGGGCTCGTCGCGTCGCCATACATCCCCCACAGCGACCCATTGGTGTAATACGGATCGTTCGAGGTCGCGCCGTGCTGGTAGATCCAATTGGGCTCGGCGAATTCGACGGCCGCATCGCCGTTCAGGCCGCGGACCGCGTCGGCCACCGCGAGACCGGGCGGCAGGCGGAGCAGTTCGAGGTCGCCCTTGCCGTCGGAGCGGCGCGCCGCCGCCACGACCACTTCCTCGCGTTCGGCGCGGATGCGGCCGCGTGCGGCCGCGCGCTCTGCGGGCGTGGAATCCGCCGAAAACTGCACCAGCACCTGATTGCCGACGGCGTCCGGCGCGTCGGGGGCCTGCGCGCCGGCCGGGATGAGCAAGGTCGTAGCCAGGACTGCGGAACAGAACGACACCAGAAGCGTGCGTTTCAGAGACATTTTCACCTGCCAGGAAGGGGGTGCTGCAGTCTAGCGCCTTCCCCGAGGCCGGTCAATTCGCGATTCTGCTACTCGCGTCGGAGCGCCCGCATCGGGTCGACCCGTGCCGCCGAGATCGCCGGCACCAGGTTCGCCACCGCAGCCACGGTCAGCAGAAGCGCAGCGGCGACCGCATAGGCGGCGGGATCGAGCGCGCTGACGCCGTAGAGCATCGACTCGAGCAGTTGCCCGGCTCCCGCCGCGCCCGCGGCGCCGAGCAGGATGCCCACGGCGGCGAGCCGGCCGCCCTGCCACAACACCATGCGCAGCACCTGGCCGCGCCCGGCCCCGAGGGCCATGCGAATGCCGACCTCGCGCGTCCGCCGGCTGACCGAATACGCGACGACGCCGTAGACGCCCACTGCCGCCAGCAGCAGCGCCAGCATACCGAAGGCCCCCAGCATGATGGCGCCGATGCGTGTGGGGACCACCGTCATGGCCGCGACCTCTTCCGCCGGCACGCCATCGGTAAAGACGATGTCCGGCTCGATCGCCCACAGCGCGGCCCGTAACATCGGCAGCGCAGACACCGCGGGTGTCGTCGTGCGGACGATGAGGCCGAGCTCTCGCGACTTGCCGGCCGGACGATGCAGGTAGGGACGGGGCGCCTCGCCCACCGAGCGCACCTTGTGATCGCGGGCGACGCCGATCACCTCAACCGGCTCGGCGGCGAATCCGTCGAGGTGAATGCGGCGGCCGAGGGCCGATGCGCCCGGCCAGTACTGCCGCGCCATGGTCTCGTTGATGATCGCCACCCGCCGTCCCTGGGCCACATCGTCCTCCGTAAACGCCCGGCCGGCCAGAATCGGCACGCCGACCACATCGAAGTAGTCGACCCCGACCGCGACGGTATCGGTTGGCGTGCCGTCCTTCTCGTCCGGCGCGTGATGGCCCTGCACGAGGACGCCATCCATGTTGATCTCCGGAGAAAGCGGCAGGCGCGTGGCCGTCGACACGGCGGTCACGCCCGGCAGCACGCGGAGCGCCTGGAACGCGCGCTCGCGAAACGCCGTCGCCCGATCGAGATCGTAGCCGTTCATCTGCAGGTTGAACGACAGCAACGACACCGGAGCGGGGTCGAAACCAATGTCGGCGTGCTGCGCGGTCAGCAGGCCGCGCCCGAGCAGCGCGCCCGACACCAGCAAGACGAGGGACAGGGCCAGCTGGCCGACGACGAGGACGTCGCGGAGCCTGCCGCGGCCGCCGCTGGACGGCTCTGCGGATTCCTTGAGGGCGGGCACCAGGTCCGGCCTCGACGACGACCACGCAGGCGCGAGGCCGAAGACGACGGCCGTGGCCATCGACACGGCCGCGGCAAACGCCAGCACCGGGCGGTCGATGGCGAACGTGAATTCGATCGGCATCGGGAACACGGTCGATCCGAACCCCGACAGCGCCCGCCCCGCCCACCACGCGATCAGCACGCCAAGCGCGCCGCCCACGATCGCGAGCATCAGCGACTCCGTCAGGAGCTGCCTGAGGAGCCGGCCGCGGCTCGCGCCGATGGCGGCCCGGATGGCGAGCTCGCGCTGGCGCGCGGCGCCGCGCGCCAGCAGGAGGTTGGCGACGTTGGCGCAGGCGATCAGCAGGACCAGGCCGACGGCGGCCAGCAGGCCGGCGCTCGCGGCCCGGACGTAGCCGTCGAGCAGCGGATGAAAGCGGATGCTCGTGACGGGAACGATGCTCGGTGTCACGCCTTCGTTGGTCGACGGATATTCGCGGGCCAGCCGCGCGAACACCGTGTCGGCCTGCGCCCGCACCTCGTCCAGGGTTCGGCCTTCGGCGAGCCGCCCCTTGACGAACAGCCATCGCAAGCCGCGGCGCTCGATCCTCGACGCCTCCGCCGCGCTCACCGCCGTGTCCTTGGAGGTCTGCACGCCGGAGAACTCCAGCCGGTCGACCATCATCAGCGGGACCCAGAACTCCGTGGGGATGCCGGGCAGCGTGCCGGTGAAGCCCTGCGGCCCGACGCCGATGACGGTATAGCTGTGGCCCGAGAGCTTGATCGGTTCGCCGATTACCGGGCGGCCGCCGAAGCGCCGCTGCCACAAGCCGTAGCTGAGCACCGCCACGGGGGCGGCGCCGGCCGCGGCGTTCTCGTCATCCCGGAAGCCACGGCCGAGGGCCGGACGCGCGCCGAGAAGGTCGAAGTAGTTGGCGGTGACCACCTCGCCCGTGACCAGCACCCCACGCTCACCCGTGGAGAGGATTCCGCGGACGTACGAGCTGGCCGTCACGCCCTCGAGCGCATCGGCCGCGTCGCGCAGGTCCAGGAAGTCCGGATACGACGTCGTCAGCTGCGGGTAATCCTTGTTCAGTCCGGAATAGATCTCGACCAGGCGCTCGGGAGTCTCGACCGCGGTGTCGCGGAGCAACACCGCGTTGACCACGCTGAAGAGGGTGGTGTTGAGGCCGATGCCGAGTGCCAGCGAGGCGACGGCGGCGGCGGTAAACGCGGGCTGACGGCCAAGCTGGCGGATGCCATGCCGAACGTCCCCGAGCAGGTCGGCCAATCCTCACACCCCCTTTTGGATACGCAGAACGCCGCGGCCACGTTCCGCGGGAGGGCTATAATCCGCCCGCGGAGAACCCAGATGCTTGGCCAGATGATGAACGACCCGCTGCTGATCTCGAGCCAGATTGAGTTTGCAGCCAAATTCCACAGCTCGGCGGAAGTCGTCACCCGCACCGTCGAGGGACCGATTCACCGATCGACGTGGGGCGAGGTGGCGCGGCGATCGCGCCGGCTCGCCAACGCGCTCCAGCGGATGGGAATCAAGCCGGGTGACCGCGTCGCCACGCTGGCCTGGAACACCCAGCGCCATCTCGAGGTGTATTTCGCGGTCTCGAGCCTCGGCGCGGTGCTGCACACGATCAATCCGCGCCTGCCGCCGGAGCAGCTGCGCTACGTCGTCGATCATGCCGAAGACGTGGGCCTGTTCTTCGACACGACGTTCCTGAAGCTGGCGCAGTTCCTCGCCCTGCAGTCGAGCCCGCTGCGGCACTACGTGGCCCTGACCGACGCGCCGCACCTGCCGGCGGATTCCGGCATCCAGGACCTGCGCGACTACGAGAGCCTGATTGCGCCCGAGGCCGAGACCTTCGACTGGCCCGCCCTCGACGAGAACACGGCATCGTCGCTGTGCTACACGTCGGGCACGGCGGGCTTCCCGAAGGGCGTGCTCTATTCGCATCGCACCACGGTGCTGCATTCCTTCGCCATCTGCATGCCGGACGCGCTCGCCATCTGCGCGGCGGATGTCACGCTGCCGGTGGTCCCGATGTTCCACGTCAACGCGTGGGGCGTGCCGTACGCGGCCGCGATGACCGGCTCGAAACTGGTGCTGCCGGGACCCGGCCTCGATCCGGTGAACCTGACGGAGCTGATCGAGACGGAAGGCGTCACGAGCCTGCTCGGTGTGCCGACCGTGTGGATGGCCCTGCTCGCGCACGCGCGGGCCCAAAGCAAGCGGTTCTCGACGGTCAATAAAGTGGTGATCGGCGGATCGGCGTGTCCGCCGAACATGATCCAGGCCTGGGAGAAAGAGCACGGCGCACGGGTGCTGCACGCGTGGGGCATGACCGAGATGAGCCCGGTCGGCACGACCGGCGTGTTGCTGCCCAAGCACGAGCAGCTCGACGAGGCCGCGCGGCTGGCGCTCAAGAGCAAGCAGGGACGTCCGATTTTCGGCGTCGACCTGCGGGTGATGGACGACGATGGCGCGATCGTGTCCCACGACGGCAAGACGTCCGGACACTTGCAAGTGCGCGGGTTGTGGGTGGCGGGCTCGTATTACAAGCGCGAGCACGACGACACCCACCTGCCGGACGGCTGGTTCGACACCGGCGACATCGCCTCGATCGACGCCGACGGCTACGTGCAGATCACCGATCGCAGCAAGGACGTGATCAAGTCCGGCGGCGAGTGGATCAGCAGCATCGATCTCGAGAACGCGGCGATGAGCCATCCGGCGGTGCAACACGCCGCGGCGATCGGCGTGCCGCATCCGAAGTGGCAGGAACGGCCGCTGCTGGTCGTGGTGAAGGCGCCTGGCAAGGACATCGAACGGGCGGAGCTGCAGGCGTTTCTCGAGGGCCGGCTGGTGAAGTGGTGGCTGCCCGACGCCATCGAGTTCGTCGAGGCGCTGCCCCTGGGCGCCACCGGCAAGGTGCTGAAGCGCGAGCTGCGGACCAGGTTCGCGGACTATGCGCTGCCGGATGCCAAGTCGCCGGGCAACGCGTAACGAGAGGAAAGACGATGGCTGCCTGTACTCGATGTGGCGGGGACGTGATTGCCGGCGGGGCGGTCTATTCGCCCGTGCGCATGACCTTCCGCCCCGAAAACTCGAAGTTCATGACGCTCCAGACGGGCGACGTGATGACCAAGGCGACGATGTGCCGCAACTGCGGGGTCATCGAGCTTGTCGGCGACACCGCCAAGCTGAAGCGGCTGCTCGGCGAGGCGCCGCCCCCGCCGCCGAAGGGCAGCCCGTTACCGCGATCGATCGAATGACCGGAGGTCCTCGCTCTCGGCGAAGATCTTCCCGTTGGCCAGATCCTCAGCCGCCGGCGTTCGCATCTGCTCGATGAGCGTGTAGTGTGTGCTGAACTGGCGACCGAGCCTCCCAGAAAGTACCGGACGCCGAGCGCATCGAAGGCCTCGACCACCGGCTGAAGCGCCACAACCAGGTCGGCCTCGGTCATGGGGATGACGGCGCGCGGCCCTGCCGACGGATCAGTTCGGCGCGAAGCGCTGCCGCCAAATCGGCTCCGTAGTGCAGTTCGACAAACCGCAGGTCGAGTTCCTCCCGGGACGCATGGGGCTGCGCCTGCGCCAGGGCGCGCCGGGCCATGCCGATCACGGTCGCCGACAGCGACCACGCCATGTGAAGTCGGCTGGAAACGGGCAGGGCGCGGATCAGATCAATCTGCACCCGCTCCGCTTCGACCGAGGTGTCGGCCGGTCTAGGAGGAATGATCGCGGGCATGATTGTGGAAATGATACGTCAACCGGAAGGGTCACATCCGGATCACGCCGCGGGCGCCGGCGCCGGCCGCCAGCGCGTCGAGCGCGGCGTTGATATCGTCGAGCCGGTAGTGCCGCGCGACCAGCTCGTTGAGCTTCAGCGTGCCGCCCTGATACTGCGACACGAGCCGTGGAATGTCACGGGCGGGCTCGCCGGATCCGTACACGGATCCGATCAGCGTCTTCTCCTGCATCACGAACGGGAACATCGACACCGAGGCCTGCGCGTCGGTGCGGGACAAGCCCGTGAGGACGACGGTGCCGCCCTTCTTGACCGCGGCCAGCGCGTCGGTGAGGGTCGAGGGCGCGCCGACGGTGTCGAAGACGAAATCCGCGCCGCGGCCGCGCGTGAGATCGCGCACGGCGGCGACGGCGTTCTCGCCGGCCGGCACGACGTCGGTCGCACCGAACGTGGCGGCCAAGGCGAGCGCGGCAGGCTGCGGATCGACGGCGATCACGCGCGCGGCACCGGCCATCACCGCGCCCTGCACCACGTTGAGGCCGACGCCGCCGGCGCCGATCACGGCGACGGTGGCGCCCGCGGGCACCTTCGCCGCATTCGTGACGGCGCCCACGCCCGTGAGCACGGCGCATCCGAGCGAGGCCAGTGCCTCAAACGCCACGTCGCGCGAGACCTTAATCGCGCCTTCCTGCGCGACGACGGCTTGCTCGGCGAAACAGGCGGTGCTCAGAAACGGGGCGAGCGCCTGATCGCGTGCACGCAGGTGTGACTCACCGCTCGGCAGCTTGTTGCGATACGTCGTCTTGTCGAGCCGATCGCACAGTACGGGACGATGATCGGCACAGGACGGGCACTGCCCGCATGCCGGTGTCCAGCAAAAGACGATGTGATCGCCGACGGCGAGCGTCGTGACGCCGCTGCCGACTTCGCGAACGATGCCGGCGCCTTCGTGGCCCAGGACGACGGGCGTGCGCATCTTCCAGTCGCCGCGCGCGGGGTGGAGGTCGCTATGGCAGACGCCGGCCGCCTTGACCTCGACGCGCACTTCGCCGGGACCGGGCGGCGAGAGCTCGACCTCTTCGACGCTCAGGGGGTCGCCTTGCGACCAGAGGACGGCGGCGCGCATGCCGTGATTCTATCGCGGGCATTGACGATTCACCGATCGACCGATTGTCGACTGTTGCGCGATCGGTGATTTCGCGATCCAGTGATTTCGATTGGGCAATTCGCGCGATCGAGAAATCGTCCATCCACAAATCAAGTCACCAAATCACCCAATTAAAAATCACCCAACAGTCGCGCAATCGGTCGATCGTCAATCGGCAATGCCCTTATCACTTCGCAGACGCCGTCCTTCGTGCCGGGGGCGCGGGACATGAGGCGAGGGGATTATACGGTCGTCTCAGCCCGTAATGGGGGAAGCGCTCCGCCCAGCCGCCCGGGGTGAAAGGCCACCTCGCCGTTCGAGAGGCTGCGGTCGAGATCCGTATCCTGTCCGCGGAAGAGCTCGAGCGCCACGTTCAGGGCAGTGCCACCCCGACGTAGCTCTCACCGCCCGCACGGCGCCGCCCCGCTAGGACCCGGCAGACGTCTCGCTGGAACGCTGTAAGAGCCATGTCCGGAACTCGCCGACTTGGCGAAACGCGGCACGGTCGCCGTGTTGCGCGATCTGGCGCAGCACCTCCTCGTGCTCCGCGGGCGTTTGGGGATAGTAGTCTTCCCGGAGGAACCAGAGACACCGCGCGCGGTGCTGGTCGACGAAGCGAC
>MELE01000038.1:15613-15784 GCA_001768615.1 Acidobacteria bacterium RIFCSPLOWO2_12_FULL_67_14b
AGTTCTTTGGCGGCTCCGGCGCGTCAGCGCCTGGTGCCGCCGGCGGTAAACGCCTTCGCCTGCTTCGACACGATGTCGACCAGGTTCCCCATCGCCACGTTGACGTCGATCAGGTGCAAGCCCCAGCTCGCGTTGACCTGGCCATTGGCCATCACGTCGCCGCTGATCTCG
>MELE01000038.1:15897-15997 GCA_001768615.1 Acidobacteria bacterium RIFCSPLOWO2_12_FULL_67_14b
GATCGGCGCCGGCGGCGTCACCCACGGCCGCGGTCCAGCCGCCGAACTGATGATGCTGCCTCTCGACGACAGGTAGGCGTGCAACGGGCCCCCGCCGCCG
>MELE01000038.1:16088-18860 GCA_001768615.1 Acidobacteria bacterium RIFCSPLOWO2_12_FULL_67_14b
GGAACGTCACGTACGAAATCACGCACCCGATCTGCGAGGCGGAGCGGCAGAGCGGCACGCTGGCGAACGCGCCGCCGACGTCCTTGCCCGCCGGCACCGCCACGTTGGTGCCGAGCAGGAGCGCCGAGACGAGGCGCGACTGCACCGGCTTGCCGTCGATCTGATCGCGGATCAGTTGCACGAGCATGCCCGATCCCTGCGAGTGGCCGATCAGGACGACGCCACGGCCCTTGTTGTCGTGCTCGAGATAGTGCTTCCACGCGTCGACCACATCGGCATAGGCCAGCGTGCGGTCGGAGGCGATCGGCTTGCCGGCGGCGGCGGCGCGGAGCGCCACCAGCGTGAACTGGCGATACATCGTCGCGTACGGACGGCACTGCGACGCGAACCGCGCCAGTTGCGTCTGCGCGACGCGCTGTTCCTCGGGGCCGGGGATCATGTCGCTGTTGCCGGTGGCGTCGAGCGAGACGGTCGGATAGACGTAGAAGCAATCGATCGGCGCGTTCGGGTTGGCGGCCCACGCCTCTTTCGTGAGCACGCCGTTCGCGGCGACGACGGTCGTCGTCAGGTCGGCGGTGCATGCGTCTTCGCGCCCCGGCCGGCAGAGCCACGACTTGCCGTCGTTGTAGTCGTTCTTCGCCTGGGGCGTGCCGGACGCGGCGGGAGCCGGCACCTGCGCCGAGACGGCCTGCAGGCCGGCGATCAGCAACGCAAAGACGTAACCGAATGTCGCGCGACGGACCATGGCTGCCTCCCGGTGGGTTCGCAAACGGGCGCATGCTATCACGGGCCCGGTGCCGGTCCTGCGCTATCATCGCCGCCACATGGCATTGACCTCGGGCACGACGCTTGGCACTTACGAGATCACCGGCTCGCTCGGCGCCGGCGGAATGGGTGAGGTCTACCGCGCGCGGGACACCAAGCTCGGTCGCAGCGTCGCCATTAAGGTGCTGCCCGAACTGTTTGCCGCTGATCCCGACCGGGTGCCGCGCTTCGAGCGCGAAGCCAAGGTGCTGGCGTCGCTCAACCACCCGCACATCGCCGCGCTCTACGGCATGGAGCAGGGCCCAGGGACACCGCCCACGCACTTCCTCATCATGGAGCTGGTCGAGGGTGAAACGCTGTTCGATCGGCTGCAGCGCGGCGCGCTGCCCGTTGCCGAAGCGTTGGCGATTGTCATCCAGATCGCCGACGCGCTCGAGTCGGCACACGAGCAGGGCGTGGTGCACCGTGACCTGAAGCCCGCCAACGTCAAGCTGGCCATTGGTAGCGGCGGGTCGTTAGACCCGCCGAACGTGAAGGTGCTCGATTTCGGCCTCGCCAAAGCGATGGACAGCTCGCCGGCGGCCTCCTCGCCGGCGAACTCGCCGACGCTGAGCGTGCTCGCCACGCAGGCCGGCCTCATCATGGGCACGGCGGCGTACATGTCGCCGGAGCAGGCCAAGGGCGCGGCCACCGATCGGCGCAGCGACGTGTTCTCGTTCGGCGTGGTGTTGTACGAGCTGCTCACCGGGCGACAGCCGTTCCGTGGCGACACCGCCGCCGAAGTAATGGCGTCGGTGATGATCCGCGAAGCGGATCTGACAGCGTTACCCTCCGGGTTGAACCCGCGCATTGCCGAGCTGATCGCGCGGTGCCTCGCGAAGAACCCGAAGAAGCGCTGGCAGGCGATGGGCGATCTGCGCGTGGAGCTCGAAGCGCTGGCGGCCGCACCCCATCAGGTTGCCGCGCCCGTGGCTGGCGCGCTGGTGGCGCCCAAGCCTCTGTGGAAGCGCGCGATGCCGGTCGTCGCCGCGATTGCGGTCACCGCCGTCACCGCCACACTGGCGACGCGTTGGCTGACGCCGCCGCCGTCCCGCGATGTCATCCGGTTTGCAGTCCCGAGTCCGAACTTCAACCAGGGTTTCCAGAACCTCGCGTTGTCACCGGACGGTACGCGGCTCGTCTATGTGGCCAACACCGGGCCGGGCCTGCGCCAACTCATGCTGCGGACGATGGGGGATCTGGAGGCGCGGCCAATTGCCGGGACCGAGGGGCAAGTCGCCAGCCCGTCGTTTTCCCCCGACGGTCAGTTCGTGGCGTTCTATTCAGGCGTGGACGCAGCCTTGAAGAAGATCGCGATCACCGGCGGTGCGGCGGTGACGCTCTGCAAGATAACGGTCCCGTTCTCCGGCCCGCATTGGGGCGGGCAAGGGATCCTCTTTGGCCAGCCGAACGGCGGCCTGCGGGTGTCCCCCGATGGCGGCGAGCCCGAGCTCATCATCCCGATTGAGAACGGCCAGCGGCTGTCCAGTCCGCAGTTCATCGATGACCGCGGATCGATCCTGTTCTCGCTCGCGACGGGTCCGCTCAATGTCGGATGGGAGAAAGGGCAGGTCATCGTGCAGGCCCCGGATGGCACGCGGCAGGTGGTCGTGTCGGGCGGGAGTGATGCGCGCTACCTCCCGACCGGTCACCTGGTGTATGCGTCGGGCGCGACGCTGCTGGCGGTGCCGTTCGATCTGGCCGCCCGCCGCGCACTCAGCGGCCCGATACCGGTCGTGGAGGGGATCTCGCGAGGGGGGTCGCAGTTGTTTGCCGCGCACTATGCGGTGTCTGCGTCCGGACTGCTGGTTTACATGCCGGCCAGTGGCCTCGCCGCCACACCGCGGCGAACCCTGGCGCTGGTGGACATGACCGGCAAAGCACAGCCGCTGGCGGTGCCAGTGAATGCCTACTCGCACCCGCGCGTCTCGCCCGACGGAATGCGCGTGGCCGTGGCCACGGAAGACT
>MELE01000039.1 GCA_001768615.1 Acidobacteria bacterium RIFCSPLOWO2_12_FULL_67_14b
CGCCATGGCCGCGCTGGCCGCATCGAATGCCATCGCCGTGGCGAGCGGGCATGCGCCGCTGACACCCGTCTAGCGTGAGCCATGGTGACCGACGTCGTCGTCGATCGCGTCATGCGCAGGCTCGCGCGCGCGATCGACGGGATGGAGCTGCCGGCCGTCGAGAAGATCGCCGAGACCCGGCAGGACGACCCCTTCCAGGTCCTGATCTCGACGCTGCTCTCCGCGCGCACGCAGGATGCGACGACGCTGGCGGCCTCGACGCGGCTGTTCAGCCAGGCGCGTACGCCGGCGGCCATGGCAACGCTCACCGTGAGGCAGATCGAGGAGCTGATCTACCCGGTGAGCTTCTATCGGAACAAGGCCGTGTTCGTGAAGCAGACCTGCAAAGTCCTCGTCGACCGCTTCGGCGGGCGCGTGCCGTCGACGCTCGAGGAGCTGGTCACGCTGCCCGGCGTGGGGCGCAAGACTGCGACGCTGGTCCTGATCCTGGCGTTCCGGAGCCGGCGCCACATCTGCGTCGACACGCACGTGCACAGAATCGCCAACCGGATGGGGTGGGTGCGGACCCGGCAGCCCTCCGAGACGGAGCAGGCCCTCTACCAGGCGACGAAGAGGAAGTGGTGGCCCGTCATCAACCTCTACCTGGTCACCTGGGGGCAGAACGTCTGCCGCCCGGTGTATCCTCGGTGTAACGAGTGCGCCATCGTCTCCGACTGCCGTCGGGTCAACGTGACGCACGTTGGCAAGAAGCAGGACAAACCTGAAGGACAAACCTAAAGGTTTGTCCCCACATTAGGGGTTGTCCCCACAATTGCGAAGGAGCCAGTGATGTCCGTTCGGATTCTGACGTTTGTTCTTGCCGCCCTGGTGAGCGGGACCTCGACGGCCCAGACGCCGGCCAAGCCCGCGCCGGCCAAGCCCGCCGTGGCGCCCGCGGCCGGCCCGGCCAAGACCTCGCCGGGCGCCGGGCCGGTGGTCGTCGTCGAAACAGAGAAGGGCATCTTCGAGTTCGAAACCTACCCGAACGAAGCGCCCAAGACCGTCGCGCACATCATCGGCCTGGTGAACAAACGCTTCTACAACGGCCAGCGCGTGCATCGCGTGGTCCCGGGGTTCGTGATCCAGATGGGCGACCCCGCCACGCGCGACATGACCAAGCAGGCCGAGTGGGGCAGCGGCGGCAGCGGCACCGTAATCGGCGCCGCCGAGATGTCGAAGACGCGCACGCATGCCACGAAGGGCATGGTAGCCATGGCCCATGCCGGCGACCCGGCCAAGGCCGACAGCCAGTTCTACGTCACGCTCGCGCCGCAGCCGCGGCTCGACGCCGACTACACCGTGTTCGGCAAGGTGATCTCGGGCATGGACGTCGTCGAGAAGATCGCGGTGCCCGATCGCATCATCAGAGTAACCGTGCGCGAGGCAAAGTAGGCACGCCCTCGAGCTCCGGATAGCGCTCGACGAGCTCGGCCGGCATTCGCGCCGTGACCGGCTCGTCGAGCATCTTTCTCAGCGTCGTGGCGTTGGCCACCGACTGCGCCGAGAAGTGGTTGTTCAAGTACAGGTAGACCTTCTTCACCAGCGCCCGCGCGTCGCGCGCCTTCTGCGCGATCGGCGCCAGCTCCGCCGGCGAATACAGGTAGTTGTAGCGGTCTTCGGCTTCCTCGTGGTCCCACCACTGCGCGGCGTTTCGCCCGTGGAGGCGCGCGTAGAACACCTCGCGACCGTTCGGGCGAAGCTCCTGGCGAATCGACGAGTCGAACTTCGGCTCGTCGATCTGCACCCAGGCGGCGTCGTGTGCATCGAGCAGCGCGCGGGTCGCTGCCGCATCGTCGCTCCACGAGCGGTGGCGCAGCTCGACCGCGATCGAATAGCTCGCAAACGTGCGAAGCAGCCAATCGAGATATGCCTCCGCTTCCGGCGATCGGTGAAAGCTCGGCGGGAATTGCGCGAGAACCGCGCCAAGGCGGCCGGCGGCCGCCACGGGCTCGATGCCGCCCTTGAACTGATCGACGTCGTCTTGCGTCACCGGTCCCGGATCGACGGCCATGCCGGGGTGAGTGAACTTCTGAAAGAGCTTGATCGAGAAGTCGAAGCCGTCCGGCGTGCGGCGGACCCAGCCGAGCGTGACGTTGGCCCGCGGCTGCCCGTAGAACGTGCTGTTCACCTCGACGGTGTTGAAGCGCTCGGCGTAGAACCGCAGCTCGTCGAAGCCGCGCTCGCGGTCTTCCGGGAGCGGGTAGAAGATCCCGTTCCACGTCCCGCGGCCCGTGGGGTAGTTCCACCCCGATGTCCCGACCCTGAACTCCACACGCTAAAATAACAAGATCCGGGCTCCGGGCGCCGGGCGCCGGGCTCCGAAGACCCGATCAGGCTCCGGCGCCCGGCGCCCGGGGCCCGGAGCCCGGCAAGCATCAATGCTCACGATCAACGAGATCTTCCATTCGATCCAGGGGGAGTCGACCCACGCCGGCCGGCCGTGCGTGTTCGTGCGCCTGACGGCGTGCGACCTGCGCTGCCGCTGGTGCGACACGGCGTACGCCTTCCACGAAGGCCGCAAGATGACCGTGGACGACGTGGTGGCGGATGTGGAGGCGCGCGGCTGCCCGGTGGTGGAGGTCACGGGCGGCGAGCCCCTGCTGCAGCCCGATGTCTATCCGTTGATGCAGCGGCTGCTCGATTCGGGCAAGACCGTGCTGATCGAAACCGGCGGCCACCACAGCATCGCCCAGGTCCCGGCCGGCGTGATTCGCATCGTCGACGTGAAGTGTCCCGGTTCGGGCGAGTCGGACAAGAACGACTGGTCGAATCTTGCTCGGCTCATGCCCACCGACGAAGTGAAGTTCGTGATCGCCGACCGCGCCGACTACGAGTTCGCGCGCGAGGTGGTTCAGCGCGAGAAGCTCGAAGGCAGGGTGGCGGCGGTGTTGTTCTCACCTGTGCACGGCGAGCTGGATCCGAAGCAGCTGGCCGAATGGGTGATCGCCGATCGCCTGGCGGTCCGCGTCCAACTGCAGGTCCACAAGTACATCTGGACACCGGACACTCGCGGTGTCTAACGACATCAGCCGGGCTCCGGGCTCCGGGCTCCGGGAATCGACGACCCGCGACGCGGTGGTCCTGCTCAGCGGGGGGCTCGACTCCTACACCGCCGCGGCGGTGGCGAAGCGGGATGGCTTCAGGCTGTTTGCCCTGAGCATCAACTATGGGCAGCGGCACGCGCAGGAGCTCGAGGCCGCGCGAGCGGTGGCCGTCTCGCTTGGCGTCGAGCGGCATCTCGAGCTGGCGTTGGACCTGTCGCGTATCGGGGGATCGGCGCTCACCTCCACGAGCATCGAGGTGCCGAAGGATCAGCCCATCGATCCGGCGGTGATTCCGACGACATACGTGCCGGCACGAAACACCATCTTCCTGTCGCTGGCGCTCGGCTGGGCCGAAGTGCTCGGCGCGTCGGACATCTTCATCGGCGTCAATGCGGTCGACTACTCGGGCTACCCCGACTGCCGGCCCGAGTTCATCCGCGCGTTCGAGCAACTGGCGCGCCTTGCGACCCGGGCCGGGGTCGAGGGGCGGCCGCTCGCCATCCACACGCCGTTGATCACGCTCTCGAAGGCCGCGATCGTGAGGCTCGGGCTGTCGCTCGGGCTCGACTACGGCCTCACGCACAGCTGCTACGACCCCGGTCCCAACGGGCGTGCCTGCGGGCGTTGCGACAGTTGCCGGCTGCGCGCGGCGGGGTTTGCCGAGGCCGGCGCACCCGACCCTTTGATCGGCCCCGTGGGCTGATACCATTCGCTCCGGAGCCCCCTGGCCTGTGGCACAACCGCTCAGACTGCAAATCGTTGTACTGGCGATCCTGCTGACCGCAGTCGTGTATGCCGCGATCTTCTACGCGAGGCAGCTTACCTACGACGAGCACCTGCGGCAGCTGGCGGCCGAGACCTCGACGATGGCGGCGACGGTGGCGGTGTATGTGAACCGCAACCTCGAAGCCGCCGACGCCGTCGCCGTGATCGCGTCGCAGCACCCGAGCATGCAGCGGCTCGATCCGCTGGCCGCGACGGAGGTGCTGCTGCCGCTGGTGGGCGGCCGCGATCGGCTGTTGGGGAACGCGTTGATGGCCGATCCGAGCGGCCGGCCGCTGGCGTGGGCCCGCCCGCCGGACCCGGCCGTTGAAGGCAAGCTCGACGAGAACTTCCTCCGGCAGGTCGCCGAGCGGCGGCAACCCCTGGTCAGCCGCTTGCTTGGCGGGCCCGGTGATCCGGCGCACGCCATCGTGCTGGGCTATCCGATCACGGCGGCCGGCGAGGTGGTGGGCGTGCTGGGCCTGTCGGTGCATCTCGAAGCGCTGGAGCAGATCCTGGGCTCGATTCCACTGCCCGAGGGCTCGGTCGTCACGCTGACCGATGCCGACAGCGTCGTCGTGGCGCGCAGCCTCGACGCGGCGCTGTATGTCGGACGTTCGACGGAGGCGCCGGGCCGGCAACAGAACCCGGCCGACGTGCCGGCGTCGGTCGTGCGCACGGGCATCGACGGCGTCGAGCGCGTCTTCGGCAACAGCCTCGTCGAGCGCGGGCCGTGGCTGGCGAGCGTCGGCATCCCGACCGCGGTGGCGGTCGCCCGCACAGCGCCGATCTACCGGCGCAATTCCATTCTGGCGATGGTGTCGACCGTGTTCGCGTTCCTCGTCATGTTGCTGGTGGCCCGGCAGTGGCTGTCGGCGTTCGATCATCTCGACGAGACCGCGCGCCGGATCAGCCGCGGTGATTTGTCACCGCTGGAGCAGAAGCGGATGCCCGCCGCGGAAATGGATCACCTGCAGCAAACCGTGGGCAGCATGATCACGAGCCTGCGCGGCGCGCACGAATCGATCGCCGCGCAGGTCGACGATGAGCGGCGGATGAGGGAAGCGGTGGAGTCGCTGCAGCAGCAGGTCGTGCGGCAGGAGCGCCTGGCCGCCATCGGAGTGCTGGTGTCGGGCGTGGCGCACGAGCTCAATAATCCCTTGCAGGCCATCCTCGGCTTCGCCGAGCTGCTGCAGATGCAGAAGGGAATGCCCGACCAGGCGCGCGCCGACCTCGCGCTGATCCAGAAGGAAAGCGCCCGCGCCAGCGCCATCATCAGGAACCTCTCGCGCTTCGGGCGGCAGATGTCGGAGCCCTCGCCGGTGCGCTACCGCGAGGTCATCGCCTCGGTGCTCGAGCTCCGGCAGCGCAAGATGGAGGAACTGGGCATCGGCGTCGAGGTCGTCGAGCGATCGCAGGCCAGCGTGATGGCGATGTTCACGGAACTGCAGCAGGTGCTGCTCAACTTCACGATCAATGCCGAGCAGGCCATCGTGCATTCGGGCGCGAGCCGGCGCGAGGTCACCTTCCGTACCGGCGATCGGGATGGCTGGGCGTGGATCGAGGTCGAGGATTCGGGTCCGGGCGTGACGCCCGAGCACGAGGCCAAGCTGTTCCAGCCGTTCCACACCACCAAGCCGGTGGGCGAGGGCACGGGCCTCGGCCTGTCGGTCAGTTACGATATCGTCCGATCGCACGGCGGGCGCATCGGCTATCGCCGGTCACCGGCGGGCGGTGCCGTGTTCTTCTTCGAGTTACCGATCGTGAACGTGTCGGCGCTGAACTCTTAACTCTGCACTACATGACAAATCGCCTCTATTACACCGAGCCCTATCGCACGTCGTTCGACGGCACCGTCGTCGCGGTCGACGCCGTCGACGGCAGGACGCACGTCATGCTCGATCAGACGGCGTTTTATCCCAGCTCCGGCGGCCAGCCCTTCGACACCGGCACGCTGGGCGGCGCGGCGGTGACCGACGTCATCGATCGCAACGACGGCAGCATCGCGCACGTGATCTCGGGCACGCTGAAGGTGGGCGAGGTCGTGTCGGGCGCGATCGACTGGGCGCGCCGCTTCGATCACATGCAGCAGCACACGGGACAGCACGTGTTGTCGGCGGCCTTCGATCGCCTCTACGGCGTCCGCACCGAGAGCTTCCACATGGGCGCCGCTTCGTCCACGATCGATCTGGCCCGGGAGGTGTCGGCCGCCGAAGTGGCGAGGGCGGAAGGCGAGGCGAACCGGATCGTGTGGGAAGACCGGATGGTCCACATCCGGTCTGCCACCGCCGAAGAGGCGGCGGCCATGCCGCTCAGGAAAGAGCCGGCGAGGACCGGGCCGCTCCGGTTGATCGACGTCGAGGATTTCGATCTTTCGGCCTGCGGTGGCACGCATGTGGCCCGCACCGGCGCCATCGGCATCGTCGCCATCGGCGGATGGGAGAAGTTGCGTGGCGGCTCGCGCGTGGAGTTCCTGTGCGGCGGCCGCGCGCTCGACCGGTTCCGGCTCTGGCGCGACTCGTTTGCGTCCGCCCAGCGTCACCTGTCGGTCGCGCCCGAAGAGCTCGCGCCGGCCATCGAGCGCATGCAGGCGGAGGCGAAGGCGCAGCTGAAGGTCCAGCGCGCCATGCAGGAGAAACTGGCGACGCACGAGGCCCAGTCGCTGCTCGCAAAGGGCACGCGCGTGGGCGGGCGCCTGGTGATCGCCGAGGCGATCGACGGCTGGGACGCGCAAGGCCTGAAGGCGATGGCCGTGGCCGCCGCGATACTCGATCCGAAGGCGGCCATCGCGCTCTTCACGACCACGTCTCCCGCGCTGGTCGTCATCGCCAAAGGACCGGAAGGCGGCATCGACGCCGGCGCCGTGCTGAAGGAGTTGGTGGCGAAGTTTGGCGGCAGGGGCGGCGGCAAGCCGGACCTGGCCCAGGGCGGCGGCCTGACTGGCAGCCCCGCCGACGTGCTCGCCGCGACGCGATCGCTTCTGTCGTTGTAGCGCACTGCAGAGATGTCTCCCTGCTGCGCTTCAATGAGTGTGGGGACAAACCTCTAGGTTTGTCCCAGCATCGGCCGAGGAAGGTGTCGCTCCAAGCATCTCCCGGCGTTCGCTCTCACTCGGCGGTCAAATCTCTCCCGGTACATTGTGCGTCTGAGCTATGGACGCCAAAACCGCCCTGTGGCGTCTTTGTCTCCGGCTCTGCGGGCCAATCTATCTCGGCGCCATGCGGAGTGCGCCATCCAGGCGAATCACCTCGCCATTCAGCATCTCGTTCTCGATGATGTGACGCACCAGCGCGCCGTATTCGGCGGGCCTCCCCAGGCGCGACGGGAACGGGACCTGCTGTCCCAGCGAAATCCGCGCGGGTTCGGGGAGTCCGGCCAGCAGCGGCGTGTCGAAGATGCCCGGCGCGATCGTGACGACGCGGATCCCGAGCTGCGCGAACTCGCGGGCGATCGGGAGGGTCATACCGACGACGGCGCCCTTCGAGGCGGCGTAGGCGGGCTGGCCGATCTGCCCGTCGTAGGCGGCGATCGAGGCGGTGTTGACGATCACGCCGCGCTCGCCGCTGGCCTGCGGTGTGTTCTGCGAGACCACCGCGGCCGCCAGCCGGATCACATTGAACGTGCCGACGGCGTTGACGCGGATCGTCCTTTCGAACACATCCAGCGGATGCGGGCCGTTCCTGCCCAGCACTTTCGCCGCCGGGCAGATGCCGGCGGCGTTGACGACGCCGTGGAGGCCGCCGAACGACGAGACGGCGAGATCGACCGCGGCCTTGACCTGGTCCTCGCTCGTGACGTCCGCCTGCGCGAACTTCGCCCGGGCGCCCATCGCCTGCTCGGCCGCCCTGCCGGTCTCTGCGTTGACGTCGAGCAGTACGGCGTTGCCGCCGGCCGCGAGGATGGCTTCCGCGGTCGCGCGCCCGAGACCCGACGCACCGCCAGTGACGATGAATGTCTTGCCGGAAATCTCCATGATGGCTCCCAGGACAAACCTAAAGGTTTGTCCCCACACTGTCTTGTCCCCGCACTGTCTCGCAGATCGTAGCGTAGAATCAGGAGATTCCATGACTTCCTACGACCGGCACTACTACGACGGCGCGTGGCAGGCCTCGACCGTCGCCGACACCATTGACGTCATTTCCTCGGCGACCGAAGAGTCCGTGGCGCGCGTGCCGCGGGGCGGCGCCGACGACGTCGACCGTGCCGTCAAGGCCGCGCGGCGCGCCTTCGGGAGCTGGAGCCGCACGGCCCTCGAAGAGCGGGCGCAGTGGCTCGAGAAGCTCTCGGCCGCCATGAAGACCCGCGCGCCGCAGGTCGCGGAAGCCATCTCGCACGAGGTCGGCACCTCGCTCGGCTACTCCACCAAGGTGCAGGCCGAGTTTCCGATCATGATGATCGCGATGAACGCCAGGTTCATCCGCGAAGCGAAGCTCGAGGAAGAGATCGGCAACTCGCTGATCATCAAGGAGCCGATCGGCGTCGTCGGCTGCGTGACGCCGTGGAACTACCCGCTGCACCAGGTGGTCTGCAAGATTGCGCCGGCGCTGGCCGCGGGCTGCACCGTGGTGCTCAAGCCGGCCGAGATGGCGCCGCTGAGCGCTTTCATGCTGGCCGAGGCCGCGCACGAGATCGGCCTGCCCAAAGGCGTCCTCAACATCGTCTCGGGGCCGGGCCGCAGCGTCGGCGAGGCCATTGTCGCGCATCCCGACATCGACATGATGAGCTTCACCGGATCGCTGCAGGCGGGCCGGCGCATTGCGTCGGTGGCCGGCGAAGGCATCAAGAAGGTGTGCCTCGAGCTGGGCGGCAAATCCGCGTTCGTGGTCCTGGAGGATGCGCCGTTCGACAAGGCGATTCCGGCGGGCGTCAACAACTGCATGCAGAACTCGGGACAGACCTGCTCGGCGTGGACGCGCATGATCGTGCCGCGGGCCCGTCACGACGAGGCGGTGGAGCTGGCGAAGGCGCAGCTGGCGAAGCTCACGGTCGGCAATCCGTTCGACAAGAACACGCGGCTCGGCCCGCTCGCCTCCGCGGGCCAGCGCGATACGGTGCTCGGGTTCATCGAGCAGGGCAAGAAAGAGGGTGCGACGCTCGTCGCCGGCGGCGGCAAGCCCGCGAATTTGCCGAAGGGTTTTTTCGTGGAGCCGACCATCTTCGCGAACGTCAACAATGCGATGGCGATCGCGCAGGAGGAGATCTTCGGCCCTGTGCTCGCCGTGATCCCCTACGACACCGAAGCGGATGCCGTGCGCATCGCCAACGACACGCCGTACGGCCTCGCCGGGGGCGTGTGGGCCGGCACCTCGGAGCGCGCGCTGGATGTGGCGAAGCAGCTTCGCACCGGGCAGGTCGACATCAACGGCGGGCGCTTCAACGCGCTTGCGCCGTTTGGCGGCTACAAGAAGTCGGGCATCGGCCGGGAGATCGGGCCGCTCGCGCTCGAGGAGTTCTTCCAGTTGAAGTCGATTCAGCGATAGCCCGATGTTGGCGTTCCTCGCGGGTCTTGCCGCCGGTCTGCTCCATGTGTTCTCGGGGCCGGATCACCTCGCCGCCATCGCGCCGCTCGCCTCGGATGGCGATCGCGGGCAGTGGAAGGCCGGGCTGCAGTGGGGCATCGGGCACACCACGGGTGTCCTGCTGATCGCCGTCCTGCTGCTCGTGCTGCGTGAGCAGTTGCCGCTTGATGCGATCTCTGCCTACAGCGAACGCATCGTCGGCGTGCTGTTGATCGCGGTCGGCGGTTGGGGGATCCGAAGTGCTTGGGTGCACGGGTGCTTGGGTGCACAGGTGCACGGGTGCTTGGGTGCACAGGTGCACGGGTACACGGGTGCAGGGGTGCAGAGCAATCGTCACTCCCATCCCCACACAGCCGCATCATTTGCGATGGGCACCGTCCACGGACTCGCGGGCAGCTCGCACTTGTTCGGCGTGTTGCCGGCGCTGGCCATGCCAAGCCGGCCGGCGTCGATGCTCTACCTTGCGGGCTTCGGCCTTGGCGCCATCGCCGGCATGACCGCGTTTGCCGCGGCCATGGGGCTGATGTCACATCGGCTCGGCCGCCGCCATCCCAGGCGGGTCAGCGGGCTGCTGTATGCCTCGTCCGCGGCGGCGCTGGTCGTGGGTGGCGTCTGGCTGGTCGGCCGATGAAGCAGGCGCCGGGCGTTCTCGCGGCGTTTGTGGTGATGCTCGGCGGGTTCTGGCTCGCCGATCGGATCGGCCACGCGATCCTGTCGGCGCAGGGCCTCACCGGCAGCAGCCCGGTGTCGGGCGTGCCGGTGGCCATCGTGCTCGGCTTGCTGCTTCGCAACACGCTGCCGCTTCCGGCCGCGCTCAATCCGGGGCTGAAGTTTTCGACCACGACCATCCTTCGCGCCGGCATCGTGCTGGTCGGCATCCGCCTCAGCTTCTTCGACGTCGTGAAGCTCGGCATCGCGGGCCTGCCGGTCGTGCTGGCCGCGATCGGCACCGGCCTGGTCTTCGTCACTTGGTTCAACAAGAAGCTCGGCCTGCCGCCCCGCCTCGGCACGCTGATCGCCGCGGGCACCAGCATCTGCGGCGTTACGGCGATCGTGTCGACTGCGCCCGCAATCGAAGCCGACGAGCGCGAGGTCGCCTACGCGGTCGCCAACGTCGTTGCGTTCGGGCTGTTCGGGATGCTGGTTTATCCGTATCTCGCCCACGCCGTGCTCGGCAGCTCAGAAACGATCGGCCTGTTTCTCGGTACCGCCGTGCACGACACCTCGCAGGTCGTCGGCGCCGCGCTCACCTACAAGCAGGTTTACGGCGACGACGTGGTGCTGCGCGTGGCGACGGTCACGAAGTTGACGCGCAATATCTTCCTGGCGGCGGTGATTCCGCTGCTGACGTGGCTGCACGTCCGTGCGACACCCGCGCAGGTCGGCGGCGTGAAGAAGCCGACGTCGTGGAAGGCGCTGGTGCCCGGATTCGTGATCGGGTTCGTGGCGATGGCCGTCGTCAGGACGATTGGCGACGCGACGCTCGGATCGAGCGGCGCCGCGTTCGGCATCTGGAACGCGGAGGCGTGGCGCTCGCTGACGAATCAGCTCGGTGACTATTGGGCCTCACGCATGCTGCTGGGCACCGCGATGGCGGCGGTGGGACTCAATACCAGCTTCGCGGTGTTCAAGGGGGTCGGCCTCAAGCCCTTTGCCGTCGGTTTTGCGGGCGCAGTTGTCGTGGGTGCTGTGGGGATGACGATGGCTGTCGTCTTTGGCCGCTTCGTTCATCTTTAGAATGCAACCTGGGCTTGAGCCGATGCCGTGGACGGTTTCGCGACGCCGCTACTTCAAGACCTCGTAAACGTCCCCGTCGGCTTCGGCGTGGACGAATCGCAACCCCCTGGCCTCGTGCAATCGCGCCTCCACTTGCGGCCAGAACTCACGGTACTCGGGACGATGAACGACGACGTGGGTGACGCCGAGCTCGCGGAGGCTCGCGATGCTCGTGGCGTCCGGAAACAGGTTGAGCTCTCGCAACACGCGCTGGTGCAACGGCGGCTCGATGCCGCTATACCCGTGGATGGTCTTCTGCCAGTGCACGGTCGAATGCAGCATCGCCGACGTATTGAACCGCACGTAGGCGCCGGCGTTGCCGGCCCGCGGGATCGGGACTTCCGCCACCACGAACGGCTTGGGCTGCGTGTCGAGCCAGCGGACGATCGCGGGGATCTTGATCGTGTATTCGGTGCCGGTGAACGGCTGCGTCGCGTACTCGCCGAGCAGCAGCGCGCCGAGGATGAACGCCATCACGCCGCCGCCGAGATGGGTCTTGCGCGCGGCCATCCGCTCGAACCCCGCGCCCGCCAGCATCGCCAGCGCCAGCGTCGTCAGGATGATGAACCGCGACGGCACGCGGATGAAGTTGAACCCCGGCCACGAGTAGACGTACGGCCAGATGCCGAGCGGCTCGTCGACGATGAAGAGCACGCTCAACAGCCCCAGCAACGCGTAGAACCAGACATGACGCCGCAGCTTGTTGCGGCTCTCGTTGTCGCCGCCGCGGTCCCAGCCATGCAGGCCTGGCAGCAGCGCCATGCCGCCGAGGATCAGGACGAGGTATCCGGGGAACAGGAACGCGCTGGCGGTCTCGTTCACTTTCGTATTCGAGACGAGCGATATCAGGAACTGGTGCACGTGGCTCGGTGACGCAATCGCGCTCTCCGGCGTTACCCGCCAGTTCTCGAGCGAGCGCTTGAGTCCGACCTCGTTCTGCGCCCGTTGATAGGGCAGCAGCACGAGCACCGCCGGTGCCAGCAGCAGGAGCCCCGTGACGCCAACATCCTTCGCGCGCCGCAACGGCGCGAGCGGCTCGCCGGTGGCCATCCGGTAGAGCGAGAGCGCCACCATCGACACCGCCAGAAACACCGCGCCGTGCCCGCCGGTGAGCGCCTGCAGCGTCAGGAACCCGATCGCGATCCGCAGGTCCTTCGCCCGGCCGTGATCGAAATACGCATGCAGCCACGCCAGACCGAACGGCAGCCATTGCACGGCATTCAGGTGCATCTGGCTCATGCGATAGAACCGCGTGGGCGCGAACGCGAAGATGAGGCCCGCAAGGGTGGCGGCCGCGACGCCCAGGCCGAGCCGCCGCCCAAGCACGTACGCGCCGATGCCGCAAAGCGCGCACGACAGCAGCGACACCAGGTTGAGCGCCAGCACCAGGTCGCCGGTCAGCCAGATGATCGGCGCGGCGAAGAAGGCCGTCCCGATCAGGTTCTCGGAATAGGCCAGCGTGTTGGCGTTGGGGTGGTAGATGTTGGCGTTGAAGATCGACAGCGGATCGGTGACCAACGCGTGCGCGTCCCACCCGAGCGTCCACAGGAACAGGTGCGTGTCGGGGTTGTCGACGACGACGCGGGTGGCGGGGTGGAGGGACCACGGCGCCGCCATCGCCACCGTGAGGGCCGCGAAGAACAGCGCGAGCGTGGCCCCTCGACGTCGCTCGGGGCAGGCCCCGCGCGTCACCGATCCGTGCTCTCGCGCTGGAACTGGACCAGCGCGACGAGTGCCTTGTCCACCAGCGCGTCGATGTCACGGGCGGGGACCCGGAACCCATTGACCACGATCGAGAACGCCAGGGGCTCGCCTGCGAGCGTGACCACGTAGCCGGAAAGCGAGCGGACTTGCGACATCGATCCGGTCTTCGCCCACACGCGCGACTGGGCCGGCGTGTCTTTCATCCGCTCGGCCAGCGAGCCGCTCACGCCGGACACGGGCAAGGTGCTGCGGAAGTTCTCCGCGTGCTTCGGGTCGGCCCACAAGTAGGTGAGCAGCCACAGCAGCGAATCGGCCGTCAGGTAGTCGTAGCGAGAGAGCCCCGACCCGTCTCGCGCGATGTAGTAGTCGGGCAGGATGCCCCAGCTGCGCAGCGTGCCGCGCATGACCTCGAGGCCGGCTTCGGCGGTGGCCGGCGGCCCCGGAGGCGCCATCGAGCGCAGCAGCGTCTCGGCGTAGAGGTTGCGGCTCCACTTGAGCATGACGTCGATGATCTCGGCGAGCGCCGGCGAGCGGTCCTCGAGCAGCAGCGTCGCCTTCGTCAGGTCGGGCGCCAGGCGCAGGTCGTCGATGTCGATGGTGGATCCGCCGACGAAAATCCCGTGGCGGGCGAGCGCTTCGCGAAACGCGTTCACGTACATCACCGTCGGGTTGGCGACGGCCGCGTACTCGACGAGCGGCTTGGCGTCGAGCGCCACCTGCCCGCGGACGCTGAGCACGCTCGATCCGGGGATGCGTTCCAGCGTGACGCGGCTCGGCGCGCCTGCCGGCGCGGTGGTCACGCCATGATCGAGGGTCAGGCCGCTGCCAAGCGGCGACGTGCTGATGATGGCGCGCGCGCCGGCCTCCTGGCCCGGGCCGATCATCAACTCGACCTGGTTCTCGTGATACTGCAGTGCGCTGACCGGCGCGCCGTAGCCGAAGGCGATGTCGTCCCACGCCCAGCCGAGGCCCCAGCCCGGCTCGGCAAACGCGTTGTCGTCGCCGATCAACTGGCCGCCCACCAGGTGGATCCCGCGCGCCGCCAGCTGCTTCGCCCAGTCGTCCAGCGCGCCCCACCGCTGCGGATGCCGCGGGTTGATTGTCGGATCGCCGTTCGACACCACCACGAGGTCGCCATCGATGGTGCCGTCGGCCGAAATCGGGCCGGTGGCGTAGACCCGACTGGTGTACTGGTAGTCCCAGCCCAGCCGCTCCGCGGCGGTCGCCGCCGTGATCAGCTTCTGGTTGGAGGCGGGGACCTGCAGGCGGTGAGCGTTCAGGCTGTAGATCGTGTCGCCGTGACGAAGCGAGTGCACGACAATCGACCACTGCGCGTGATCGACGGTGCGATCCGTGAACAGGGCCCGCAGGTCGCGCCGCAGTTGTTCGAGCCGGGAGGGATGGGCGATCGCCTCCGCGAGCGACGGCACTTCTGGAGGCGGCGCCGGCCGGGTGGTGACGGATGCGCAGGAGGCCAGCGCGATCGTCGCCGCGGCAACGAGCCCGCCCCGGCCCCTGCGCCTCACTTCTTGTCGCCCGCCTTGTCCGGGGCCGCGGGCGTGGCCGGGGGCTTCGGCGGCATCACCACCGTGTCGAATGCGAGCATCGCGGCTTCCATCGAGGTCTTGTCGACCTTGGCCACGCCGGCCTCGCCGTCGCGTGCGCCGAAGGCACTGTCGCCGACTTGCCCGAAGCGGACACGCTCGAACTTGCCTTCGTCGTAGCTCGCGCTCACGACCAGCGCCGGCTTCTCGATGCCGGTCTTCGCCTTCGCGTCGGCCCACGACTCGGCCTTGATGGCCACGAGCTTGTTCAGCAGGTCGTCCATGGCCGCAGGGTCGGCGCTGGTGGCCTCGCCGCCGACGCGCGTGACCTTCCATCCCTCCGCGTCCGCCGGCTTTTCAGCCTTGACCTTCTCGAACTCGTAGGTCTTCGGCCCGCCCGGCGCGTCCAGCACCGCGCGCAGCCGCGCGAGGTCGAACGGGCGGAACTCGAAGAGCTCTTTCTTGCGGTATTCGTCGAGGCCCTTCTTGAGGTCGGCTTGCAGCGTGGTGTCGACCGTGAACACCAGCGGACGCGAGGCGTCCTTCGCGTAGGTCTGATCGTTTTCCGTCTTGCCGACCTGCAGCACCGTCTTCGCGCTGCCGGCACCCACGGTGATGGTCATCTCGGGCTTGTCGAGGCCGTACTTCGCGAGGTCCTTCGCGTCGGTTTCGAGCAGCTTCGACATGTTGGACGACGACAGGCGCGTCAGCAGGCCTTCGACCGTGCTGTAGTCGCTGCGGGCGGCCGTGG
>MELE01000040.1:0-2707 GCA_001768615.1 Acidobacteria bacterium RIFCSPLOWO2_12_FULL_67_14b
TGCCTTTTGGCGTCTTCGACATGCTTGCACTCCTCGAGTCCACACAAACGAGTACCGGCTTGGCGCAGCGGTGCGGGGGCGGTGCGCTGCCTCTACGGTCGAAGTTTCATCCGGGCCAGAAGCTTGTCGTATCGGGGGTCGCCATGCAACGCGTCGACCCGCGGGTCGACGGCAATCCACAACATCGCGGCCTCGCGCTGATCGGCCGCCTGCTCGATCAGGCGAAAGGCCTCGTCACGGCGGCCTTGTGCAATGGCAATGTACGCGAGGTTGTCCACACTGAACCGATCGCCTGTCTTGGCGCGGACGTCCAGCTCGTCCAACACCCGCCGCGCCTCCACGGACCGGCCGGCGGCGGCGAACGCTCGAGCCGACTCCACGAGCCACGCAGAGTTTCGGCTTTGCTCGAGCGCGCGGGTGATCTCCGCAATGGCCTGGTCGTGACGACCCTGCGCGGAGGCGATGCGGCCGAGCCCGAAATGCGCCACGCCGAAGTCAGGCGTGATCGACAGGGCACGCCGCATCTCGGTTGTTGCGCTCGCGAAGTCGCGGGCGTAGTAATACACGGTGCCCAGTGAGGTCGTGCGCAGCGCCACCGAGGGCTCCAGTCGCTGCCCCTGTTGGGCGACGGCGATCGCCTCGTCAAGGCGCCCGAGCGCGGCCAGCAGCATCGAGTAGCGCTGCATCGCCATTCCGGAACTCGGCGCCACCGCGAGGGCTTCGCGAAATGACTTCTCAGCCGCCGGAAAGTCCCACTCGCTGTAGAACTGAATCGTCCCCAGGGCGACGTGTCCGATCGGCGCGGCCGGATCGAGGTCGACCGCCCGTTGGGCCAATTCTCTTGCGACCGTGCGCCCTCGCTCACGCTCGGCCGGCGCTGCACGTTCGGCAAACACGGTCTCGATCAGGGCCAGGTGTCCCCACGCGTCGGCCAGGGTCGGCTCGATTTCGACGGCCTCGCGGAAAGCCCGGGCGGCTTCCTGTTGGGCCGATGGCGACGACACCCTGAGCGCCAGGCCCCGAAGATACGCGTCCTGCGCGCGCGGTTCGAGCGCCGACTGGCGCTGTAACAGCGGCTCGGCGTCGGCCAGATCCAGCGCCATGCGAGATGCGAGGCGTCTGGAGAGATCGGCCTGGGCCGACATGACGCCGGCGGTTTCGCGGGTCACTTCGTCGCCCCAGACTGCCGTGCCCGCAGCGTCAACGAGATGAACACTCAACCGCACTGCGGTACCGGCTTGAACGATTGAGCCCGCCAGCAAGAGCTGTACGCCGAGCTTCTTCGCGATGTCTGCGGGAGGATTCGAGGTGTCTCGGAATGGCGCCACCGCGGCGAACGACGGCACCCTCAGCGATCGAATCCGCGCGAGGTTCGAAATCAGCACCTCCGTCAACCCGTCGGCGATGTACGCCTTCGACGGATCGCCGGTCAGGTTCCTGATCGGCAGCACCGCAATCGATCGGACTTGAGGGGCCGGGGGGGCAGACGGCGTGAACAGCGGGCGCACGATCAGCAGCGCCAGCAATCCCACACCGGCGGCAACAGCCGCCCACCATCCGATCGATCGCGGTGTCGCAACCGCCGCCACCGGGGCGGCGATCGAAGCCAATGCCGACTGCAGGTCGGCCGCAGACGTGGGGCGACGCGCCGGATCCCGATCGGTCGCGCGCGTGACGATCTCGAGGTAGGCCGCGGGCAGGCCGGGGCGCACGCGATCGAGGGTGTTGGCGCGGCCCTTGAGGTGCGCCTGCTTCAGCTCGCCGAGCGACTTGCCGTCCACCGGAAACTGGCCCGACACCAGGAAGAACAACAGCACCCCGAAGCTGTAGACGTCGGTCGCCTTCGTCGACTCGGCGCCCGCCTTGAACAACTCGGGCGCCATGTAGCGCGGCGTGCCGGCCACGTCCGACAGTTGGTCCGAGTCCCGCGCTTCGGGCACGACGCGGCCCGCACCGAGGTCCATCAGCACGACGCGGCCGCCGGCTTCCTGCACCACGTTCTGCGCCTTGACGTCGCAGTGCAGCAGCCCCGCCGCATGCACGGCGGCGAGCGCCCGCGCCGCGTCGACGCCGATCGTCGCAGCCTCGATCGGCGCCATCGGCCCACTCTTCCTCACGATGTGATCGAGCGTTTGCCCGTGCACCAGCTCCATCCACAGGCCGGCCACCCCGTCGATCACATCGGCGCCGTAGACCGTGACGACGTTCTCGTGCCGGACGCGGGCCAGCATGCGGCCTTCCTGCATCACCGCATCCGGATCCGACGCGCCGTGAAACAGCTTCAGCGCGACCAGCCGCTCGAGCCGCGTGTCCCACGCGCGGTAGACCGTGCCGTACGATCCGCGGCCGACGATGTTCAGCAGGTCGAGGTGGCCCCAGCGCGCGCGATCGGGCACCAGGTTCGGCGGCGTGTCGGCGGCGACCGGCAGCAGTTCGTGCAGCTGGCGATGGCCCGCGGCGATCTGGGCGAGCACGGCGAGCTGGTCGGCCACCGCGCGCTGATCGTCGGACGGCAGCGTGGACGTGATCGATGGCCAGTCCACGTACTCGCCGTCGGCGATGCGCCCGGCCGCGGCGAGCAGCGTGTCGTCAGCCATGACGCATCTCCTCGGCCAGCCGCACCAGGGCGCGACTGACGGTCATGCGCGCGGCGTCCGCGCTGGGTTTGCCCATCGACTCCGCGATCTCCGCGTACGAGCACCCCATC
>MELE01000040.1:2726-3452 GCA_001768615.1 Acidobacteria bacterium RIFCSPLOWO2_12_FULL_67_14b
CCTCGCGCGTCTCAGCGTCGAGCCGCTCGAGCGCGCGGTCGTACTTCGCGAGCGCCTCGGCGCCAATCGCGGTCTCGAGCGGCGAGTGGCCGCCGGCGGCAATCGTCGAGTCGAGCGGGCCGACGGCGGGCGTGCGCCGCTTGCGGCGGATCTCGTCGCGGATGCGGTTCATCACCGCGCCGCGCAGGTAGGCCTGCAACGCGCCCTCCCCTCTCGCCTCGAAATGACCAAGGTTGGCCACGCTGCGGACGAGCGTGTCCTGGACCAGATCGTCGGTGTCGGAAAGGTCGCGCGCCCATTGCGGCAGCCGGCCGGAGGCCCAGCGGGACAGCCTTGGCAGGTAGCGATCCATCAGGCGATTGAGCGCGGCAGTATCCCCGGCGCGAACGCGCTCGAGCAGGACGAGCGACGCCGTGGCGGACGCGTCCTGAGTTGCCGGAGACCGCGGGGGCGTTCGGTTTTCCAGTCTGCCTCGTTTGGGTAAGTACGCGGGCAATTGTGCCCCCATACGGAGCAGAAAGCCATGAGCGACACCCTTGCGCTGCACGTTGAATCGCTGACCGGCCGCGAGCGCCAGATGGCGCACGCGGTCACCCGCGGTCTGCGCAACCGCCAGATTGCCAACGAGTTCGGGATCAGCGAAGAAACGGTGAAGAAGCATCTGGCCACCATCTACGGCAAGCTCGCCCTCCCGGGGAGGGTCGCCCTGGCCGTCCGCATGCTGCA
>MELE01000040.1:3502-35815 GCA_001768615.1 Acidobacteria bacterium RIFCSPLOWO2_12_FULL_67_14b
GCGCCGTGAGGCGCGCCCGGGGCAGCTGCTCCGATGGTGTCACCGCGGGCGGGGCGCCCGCATCACTCGGGAGAGGTAGCCGCCTTCGCCCTTCGGGCTTCGGCGGGCCAAGCGCTACATCGTGCCCGGCTTGATCGCCGCGATCACGCGCTTGACGAACTCGGCCTGGTTACCCTGGTGCCAGCGCCACACCACCACGAGGTCGTGATCGGGTGACACCGTGATCGTGTTGCTGCCGGCGCCGACCGCCGCGAACACGTTCGCCGGCAGGCCGGGATACTGCTTGCCCTGCGTGTTCAGCCACCAGAGATAGCCGTAATCGGGACCGTGCGCGCTCGGCGTCCGCGCCGCCTTCACGAACGCCGGCGGCAGGATCTGTTTGTCGCCCCACTTGCCGCCGCGCAGCCACAGGTAGCCGAACCGCGCCATGTCCCAGGAGTTGATCCACACGCCGCCACCCCACCGGGTGCCGCCGCTCACCGACGGCATCTTCCTGCCGTCGATCACCACGTAGCTGTTGTGATACGGCACCCACTTCCACGCGTTCGAGGCGCCGATCGGATCCATGATCTCGTCGCGGAACACTTCCGGCACCGGCTTCTTGAAGGTGCGCAGCAGCGACAGCCCGAGGCGGTTGATCCGGACGTCGTTGTACTCGTAGTGCGTCCCCGGCCGCATCAGCTCGCGCGGCTTGCGCTCGCCGCCGCCGAACGCCTCGGCGCCGACAAAGTCGTCCTTCTTGCCGAACATCGTGCCTTCCCACTCGGTTTCCTGCTGCAGGTGCATCTTCCACGTCACCTGCGCGTTGCGCGGCGAATCATAGCCGCCGTCCTTCACCGTCGCGCCGACCGGCTCGTCGAGGTTGGTGACCTTGCCGTCGCGCACCGCGATCCCGGCGACGCTCGCCATCATGCTCTTCGCCACCGAGTAGGTCGGGTCGACCCACGTGGTGTCGCCGAACTCGGCGACGACGTAGCCCTTGTAGATGACGAGGCCGTTGGTCTTGGCGCGCTTGGTCGGCACCGAGCCGAGCAGCGAGCCGAAGATCCGCTCCTGGTCGGAGAAGTCCATCTCGCGGTTCGACTCGCGCGACTGCGCGTAGGTCACGGCCTCGGCCAGCCGCGCCGGGTCGAGGCCCAGTTCGGCCGGCGTCTTCTTCGCCCACGCGCCGGCGGGCGGGAAGTAGGGGCCGCTTTGTGCGGCCGGCACGGCGGCCACATACATCCACAGAAACACAGAAGCACAGAAACACAGAGCCAAACCCCTGAATGCCATCGCCCGCGCCCGCTCGATTTCGGTCTTCATAAAGTGTTCTCCGTGTTTCCGTGTTTCTGTGTTTCGGTGTGAGGCATTTGGTTTCCGTGCGACGCAGTTTGGCGCTAGTAACCCGGCCCGAGCAACACCGCATTCATGAACAGCAGCATCGTCGATTCGGTGAACGCGCGGTAGTTCGGTTCTTCGGCGAAGCCGATCACGTGGCCCTGGCCGAACGGCTGGTGCATGAGGAACGCCTTCTGCACGAGGATGTCCTGGGCGTCGGGCCAGATCAGGCCCGAGGCGATCAGCTTGTCTTTGGTCGCGTAGACGCCGACGTTGCGGCCGCTGTTCAGCTTCAGGGGCGCAAACACGCGCGGCCCTTCGATCATCACCTGCGTCTCGCCGTCGCTGCCGGCGGTGAGCCAGTGGTTCGTGTCAAGCATCACGCGCAGGATCGCCCCGGGCTGCGAGGCCGGCCGCTCGCGATCGGGTTGAATCGCCTTGTCGTAATCGAAGGGTTCTGCCGGCTTCGCACCCGATCCACCCGATGCACCTGATGCACCCGATGCACCTGATGCACCTGATGCACCTGATGCGGGAGACGGCACATCCGGCCTGCCGTCTTTGAGCAGCGCCGTCGTGTCCAGCAGGCCGACCGCGCTGCCCGTCGCCCAGCGGGTCGCTTCAGCCATCGTCACGAGTGTGCCGCCCGCTCGCAGCCAGTCCTTGATCCGCGCCAGCAGTCCGTCGTTGATCTGGCCGGCGAAGGTGCCGCTCGGCATCACGATCACGTCATAGTCGTTGAAGTTGGCGCGGCCGAGCGAACCGGCGCGCACGGCGGTCACCGCCTGGCCGAAGCGACGCTCGAGCACGTACCGGGTCCACCCCGCCGACAGCGTCTGCGTCGGCGTGTCCCACACCAGCAGCACCTTCGGCGCCTTGAGCGCCTGCACGTCGTTGCTGCCGAGCGAGGTGCCCTCGTCGACCCACGACGAGTCGATCGGGACGATGTCGGCGCCGTGCGCCGCGGCGAGCGCGGCGAGCCTGGCGTTGAGGTCCGCCGGGTTTTCACTGTTCCGGAACAGGGCCGTTCCGATCGGATAGCGCCGGCCGTTGTGCGTGAACGCGCCGCCGACGCTGCGGATGCGGAGGCCGTGCTGCAGTGCATCGGCGGACAGCGCCGCGGCGGCGGCGCCCCACGGCATCAAGTACCCGAGCTTGCCCGGCGCCAGCGTCCGCGCCGGCCTGGGCGCGTCGTACTGCGACGGCAGCGGCGCCGCCTTCACCGCGATCGGCGTCGGGCTCGTCACCAGCTCCACGTCGAACAGCATCGGCAGGTTCCACGCGGTGATGTCGTAGATCTGATCGTTCAGCCGCATCTTGCGGCGTTCTTCCTGCCGCTTGATGAATTCGGCCGGCTGATCGGTCTTCGGATCGAGCAGGTTCCGGATCATCCGCGCGGCCGGCTGCGCGTTGGAGACGATGAACGTGCCGGCCGGGAGCGTGCGGGAGGCCAGCTTGATCGGCTCGTCGGCGCGGCGCACCTCGATGCCCTGCGTGGCCAGGTTGCGCGCGAGCAGCTCCGCGCGCGACGGGTCGTGGCCGGGCACCAGCAGGTACTCGCGAATCGGTCCCTTCTCGCCTTCGGCCACCGCGCTCTTGCGGTACTCGAGGTAATCGCGCAGGAAGCGTTCGCGATTGCGCGCCGCCGTGATCGCCGTGGTGATGGCGGCATTGAAGTGGTGCATCACGCCGTCGCGAAACGTCAGCGTGTCGCCGTCGCTGCGGGCGAAGGACAGGCCACGGGCCGAGGCCTGCTCGTAGGTCATGCCGATCGATCCCTGAAACGTCGGCCACGAATCACCGTAGCCGGGATAAAACGCGTCGTAGACCTCGCGGATGTAATAGGCCCAGCCGCGCTCGTCGAAGCGGGCGCCGTTGGCGCGGCCGAGAAGCTCCCACGCCGCGATCTGGCTCTTGGTGATGTGAGGGTTCAGCGGGTCCGCTGGCGGCGCGAAGTAATAGGCGTTGTCGCCACCCTGCTCGTGCAGGTCAACGGTGACCTGCGGCACGTACTCGAGGCCGATCTTGATGCGGCCGCGCGTTTCGGGCTGCGACTGCGCGAACCAGTCGCGGTTCATGTCGAACAGGTAGTGATTCGAACGGCCGCCCGGCCACGGCTCGTCGTGCTCCGCGCTGTACGGCGCCGGGTCGGCCGAGGCGGCGCGGCCCTGGAGGTTCTGGAAGACGAACCGCGCCCGGCCGTCGGGGTTCTGCATCGGATCGATCAGCACGAGCGCGTCGCGCAACACCGCATTCACGCCCTCGTCTCCCTGGGCGGCCAGCAGGTGGTAGGCCTCGGCGAGCGCCGCGTCCGCCGACGAGATCTCGTTGCCGTGCACGCCGTGCACCAGCCACACGACCACCGGCAGTTCCCGGACGAGCCGCTCCTGCTCGGCCGCCGCCACGCCGCGCGGGTCGGCGAAGCGCCGCAGGTCGGTCTTCACCTGCTCGAGCCGGGCGATGCGCTCGGGGCTGCCGATCACGAAGAGCCAGAGCGGCCGGCCTTCCCACGTGCGCGCGTATTCGACCAGCCGTGAGCGCGTGGGCGCGGCCTTCTGCAAGGCCTGGAGATACGCGGCAATGCCTTCGGGCGGCGTGATCACGGCGCCGTGGTCGTGGCCGAGCACCTGCTCGATGGTGGGGACGGCCGGGTCATACTTCGCGCCGGGCCAGAGGGCTGGCTCTTGCGCTGACGAAGCCGAAGGCAGAAGGCAGAAGGCCAAAGGCAGAAGGGAATGCCAGAGGGAACGTGTCATTTGTCGAAATACTCCACGATTTGCTGCGCCACACGGCCGATCCGATCTTCGGCTTCGCCGTAGTTGCCGGTAATCGCGTTCCCCAGGAACGACACCACGATCGGTCCGGAGCGCGCGTAGATGATGCCGACGTCGTTGGCCAGCACCGGCGGGAAGTCGCCGGTCTTGTGCGCGACGGGCACGGTGACGTAGTGATTGAGCCGGCGCTGCCCGGCCTGCTGCGCCCGCAGCATGCGCAGCATCGCGTCGCAACCGGCCGCCGAGGCGATGGTCTTCTTCTCGATCGCCTCGAGCATCAGGCCGATGCTTTTCGGCGACAGCTCGCCGAGCCAGTACGACCTGTCGCCATTCGTCTTGCCGTTGCGATCCGCCTCCGCTCGCGCTGAATCAGGCGAGCTACGGCGAGACCCCGCCGAAGCGGCCTCCGGCCGCGAAGGCGGGTCGTCGTTGGGTGTGAGCGCGTTGTACTTGGCGAACAGCTCACCGGTCGTTTGCACGAGCCGCTGGCCATCCGCGTAGCCGGTTTCCTTCAGCCACGCGTTGACCCTGGCCACCCCGCCCACCTTCGCGATCGAGAGGTCGGTGGCGGTGTTGTCGCTGGTGATGATCATCTGCAACAACACGTCGCGAAGGGTTGGCTGCAGCCCGGCGTCGTGATGGCGGAAGATGCCGGATCCGCCGCGGATGTCTTCCTTGCGGATCGTGAGTCGCTCGTCGAGGTTGATCTCGCCACGATCGGCCATCTGGAGCGCGAGCACCAGCACGGGGATCTTGATCACGCTGGCGCTGTTGAACATCTCGCCGTCGCGCACGCCGGCGGTTTCGCCGGTGGTGAGGTGCTTCACCCAGATGCCGGCGCGTCCCGGGAACTCCGTCGCTGCACGCGCGAGAACGGCGTGCAGTGTCGTCGATTGCCCGGCCGGAGACCAGGCGAGCAGACCGAGCGCCAGAAGCCCGACAGCACCCTTCACGCGCCATAGCTTATGACAGGTTCCGGCTTTCGAACTCCGACCGTTAGCCGGATAATGCAGACCGATGCCCCAAAAACAGCATTCCTACCCCATTCGCATGACCTGGACCGGCAACACCGGCACGGGGACGAAGGACTATCGCGGCTACCAGCGCGCGCACGAATACTCCGTGCCAGGCAAGCCCGTGATCCCCGGATCCGCCGACCCCGCGTTTCGCGGCGACGCCGCACGCTACAACCCTGAAGAGCTGCTGGTCATGGCGGTGTCGTCGTGTCACATGCTCTGGTATCTCCACCTTTGCGCCCAGGCCAACGTGGTCGTGGTGGCGTACGTCGACGAGGCGGTGGGGACGATGGTGGAGACGGCCGACACGGGCGGCCATTTCACGGAGATCGTGCTGAGGCCGTCGGTGACGCTGGAGGCGGGGAGCGATTCGGCGCTGGCGGAGTCGCTGCACGAGCGCGCGCATCATCTGTGTTTCGTCGCCAATTCGGTCAACTTCCCTGTCCGCTGCGAGCCGAGCACATGCCTGCAATCCTGATCGCGGTCTTCACCGCCATCCAGACACCCGCGATTGCGAAGGACGCGGCGGATCTCAAGGAGCTGCATCGTCTCGAAGCGGTGTGGAACGAGGCGCACGTGAGGGGTGACGCCGCTGCGCTCGACGCCTTGTGGGCGAACGAGTTGATCGTCACCGTGGCGGGGATGCCGGTGATGAGCAAGGCCGACTCGATGGCGATGGTGCGCTCGGGCCGGATGGCGTTTCTGAAGTACGAGACGTCCGATTTGCGCGTGAGGAAGTTCGCGGACGCTGCGCTGGTCACCGGCCGCGTCGTCCGCGAGCGCTCGATCAACGGCAAGAGCGTGACCGACGACTGGCGGTTCACCAAGGTCTACGCAATGAGCCAGGGCCGCTGGCAGGTGATCGCGTGGCACGCGTCGCCGGCAGCGCAGTGAGAATGCGAATGCTCACACGGAAACACAGAAGCACGGAGCCCGGAGCCCGGATTAGACGCCGTACTTGTCGGGATCCCACGACAGCCCGAGCTCGGTCGGCGGCGCCATGTAGCCGGCCAGCGCCGAGGCCGCCACCACCGACGGCGATGCGAGGTAGCCTTCGCCGCCGAGTCCCATCCGGTTCTGCCAGTTGCGGTTGAACGACGTGATCGCGCGCTGGCCCTTGTGCAGCGCGTCGCTGCCCTGCCCGAAGCAGGGCCCGCACCACGACGCGCGGATTTCGCCGCCCACGCCGCGGAACACGTCGGCGATCGACTCGCCGTTGAGGCGCGGGTCGGGCCGCTCGATCTGCCGCTTGACGCCGCCGGATCCCGGGAACACGACGAGTTCCTTCTGGACCTTCGTGAGGCCCTTCTCGCGCGCGGCCACGAGCACGAGCGCGGCCGACAGCAGGTCGTCGTAGCTGCCGTTGGTGCAGGAGCCGATCATGGCCTTGTCGAACGTGAGCCGCTCGCGGGCCACGTCTTCCGCTGGGAACGCGTTGCCGGGGCTGAACGGCTTGGCGATCATCGGCGTCACGTCGCCCAGGTCGAACGCTTCATCGATCTCGAAGGCCGCGCCGGCGCCACACCCGAAATGTGGATACGGCAATTCGGTGATGCCCTTGGCCCGATACCACGCATACGTAATGTCGTCGGGCGCGAACACGCCGTTGAGCGCCTCGGCCTCGGCCATCATGTTGGCAATCGTGTTGCGAAACGCCATCGGCAG
Source organism: Acidobacteria bacterium RIFCSPLOWO2_12_FULL_67_14b (assembly GCA_001768615.1). Lineage (GTDB taxonomy): Bacteria > Acidobacteriota > Vicinamibacteria > Vicinamibacterales > UBA2999 > 12-FULL-67-14b. The sequence continues at coordinate 10,278 of MELE01000040.1, forward strand.
CTGCCGGTCGCCATCGACGAGCTCGACCGACATGCCCTGCGATTGCTTCGCGCCCCACCGGCGCAGCAGTTCCAGCACGATGTCCTTGCCGGTCACCCACGGGCTCAGCTTCCCCCGGAAGGTGACGCGCCGCTCTTTCGCCATCGTGAAATAGATGTAGCCCGTCGACCAGCCGAACCCGAGCGTCGTCGAACCCACGCCCATGCCGACGGCGCCGTAGGCGCCGTAGGCACGGCTGTGCGAGTCGGCGCCGGGAATGAACTGCCCGGGCAGCACGAGCCCCTGTTCTGGAAAATAAAAGTGAAAGATGCCGTCGCCGGGTGTGGCGTAGTACGGCTTCCCGATGCCGTGGAACACCGCGAACTGCCGCCCGATCCCGGTCTGCTTGTCGTCGTCTTGCTTGCCGGTGAAGACGAAGTGATCGTTGGCGATGGCCGCCTGCCGCGGGAAGATCGCGTTGCCGCCGGTAATCTGGTTGAACGTGTGAATCGCAAACGGCGCCGTGCCGTCGGAGGCGGGCAGCAGATCCGCATACACACGCAGCGTCGCGCCGGCGGTGACGTCCGCGTCCTTGTCGACGCGATGCGCCCACACGATCTGCGCCGTGGTCGACATCGTCCTGGCGCGCGCGGCGTCCGGAAACACCACCGACGGCGTGCGCTCGACCGAGGCGCGGAATTCACGGCGGCCCACCGCGAAGATACCGCCGCTCTGGCGAATCTCCTCCTCTTTCGGGCTGAGCGGCACCGGGGTGTAGGTCTTGCCTTGCGTCACGTTCACGATCTGCCGTGACACGGTTTCGTAGGTGAACTCGTCGCCGTCGTTGGTGTCGGCCACGGCGTCCGGGCTCTGCACGACGTGCAGGCCGAGGTTGAAGGCGTTCCTGCGGAAGATGTCGCCCATGTTGTGGCCGCAGATGATCACCATCTCGAGGCCGACCTCGTCGGCGATGGCCTTCAGTCCCGCCGGCGACATCTCGCGCGAGCTGCCGATGGCGAAGCGATCGCCGGCGACCACGAAGGTCTGGCCGGCGTGGACGCGGGCGCGGAAGTCCGGCATCAGGTAGCGGAAGGAGCCGGCCTTCCAGCGCTCGTCGAGGGTGTCGAGGCTTTCGGAGACGCAGTCGGCCGCCGGCGTAATCTGATCCGTGTCGATGGCGTCGAGCTTTTTCCCGGGATTCTTCGGGTCCCAGATGATCAGGGCCTGGCCGCGAATCAGCCGGGTGGCGGCGGCGCCGGCCAGATCGGCGGGTCGTGGCGCCGGCAAGGTGTCGAGGGTAACGCCGGGCTTCAATACCGCGACCGTGGCGATCTGCATAACCGTTCGATTGTAGAATGCCGGGCATGAGATACACCACTATTGCCCTGAGCGTGGCCCTGGCGGCGCTGTCGATCTCGACGCCCTCCGCGCAAGAGAAGATCGACCGCGACATCAACTGGAAGATCCGCCGCGAGGCGACCGACAACTCGCAGATCCTCCGGACGCTGCACTTCCTCACGGACGTGTACGGTCCGCGGCTGACGGGGTCGCCGAACCTCAAGGGGGCCCAGGAATGGGTCGTCAAGGAGACGACGGCGTGGGGGCTGAAGAACGCCCACCTCGAGCCGTGGTCGTTCGGCCACCCGGGCTGGGCCAACGAGAGGCTGTCGGTCCACGTGATCTCGCCGGTGAAGGACGCGCTCGTCACCGAAGCCCTGGCCTGGACGCCCGGCACCAACGGCCCGGTGACGGCACAGGCGGTGCAGCTCGTCGTGCCGCCGCAGCCGACCAAGGACGTGCTGAACAAGTTCTTCGACGACCACCGCGCGGCGGTGAAGGGAAAGATCGCGATGGTCGGCGCCGCCACGGAAGTCCGCGTCACGATTCTCCCGCCGCTCAAGCGCCGCGAGGACAACGAGGTGCGGGCGCAGTACGATCCGGTCAACCCGACCGGCGGCGGCTTTCCCGGCGGCGGGCCGGCCGGCCCCGCGAACCCCAACGTGCTCAGCGGCAACCAGGTCGCCGAGCTGGTCGATCAGTTCCTCGTGTCGGCCGGCGCCGTGGGCCGGGTGAACGACGCGGGCCGCGAGCACGGACAGATCCGCGCGTTCAACAACCGCACGTTTGACGTCGCCAAGGCGGTGCCTACGGTGGTGATGCGCAACGAAGACTACGGCCGCCTGGCGCGCCTGATGGCCGATGGCCGCACGGTGGAGCTCGAACTGAACATCGTCAATCAGACGTACCCCGAGGGCGCAACGGCCTACAACGTGGTGGCCGAAATCCCCGGCACCGACAAGGCCCAGGAAGTCGTGATGCTCGGCGGCCACGTCGATTCGTGGCACTCGGCCACGGGCGCCACCGACAATGCCATCGGCTGCGCGACCATGCTCGAGGCCATCCGGATTCTCAACGCCATCGGCGTGAAGCCGCGGCGCACGATTCGCGTGGCGCTGTGGAGCGGCGAAGAGCAGGGCCTGCTCGGGTCGCAGGCGTACGTGAAGGAGCACTTCGGCATGGTCGAGAACGCCAAGCCGGAGCACGCGAACTTCGCCGGCTACTTCAACATCGACTCGGGCACCGGCCGCGCGCGCGGCATGTCGGTGTTCGGCCCGTCCGATGCGGCGGCGATTCTTCGCCAGGCGACCAAGCCCTTCGAAGACAACGGCTTCTTCGGCGTCAACGCCACGCAGAGCCGCCGCCGCGGCGGCACCGACTCGACCTCGTTCAACGAGGCGGGCCTGCCCGGCATCGGCATCCAGCAGGATCCGATCGAGTACAACTCGCACACCTGGCACACCAACCTCGACACCTACGAACGCATCATCGAAGACGACGCGCAGCAGTCGGCCATGGTGATCGCCGCGGCGGTGTATCACCTGGCGATGCGGGATGAAAAGCTGCCGCGGCTGCCGAAAGACAAGATGCCGCCGCTGCCGACACCGTAAAGCGTAGAGCGTAGAGGCGGGTCTCAAGACCCGCCTCTACAGGCCTCACGGTACACGTCTTGCCACCGATAGTCTGCAAGAGGTGTTGCCATGACGCGTCTGTCCTCGGCGGCGGTCGTTCTCGGCGTGGTCCTGTCCTCGGCCGGGGTCGCCCGTGCACAGTCCTTCACATGCGACCCTGAATTCCTCGATCGCGAAAGCTACCGGCTCGCGACCGACGCGCAGGCGATGAACGTCACGCGCCCGCGGACGAACTGGTGGGACGGCTTCGACGCGTCCTTGCGCACGCACCAGGATGCGCTCGGCGACCTCAACGAGGCGGCGCTGACCATCGCCGAGCGCGCGCTGGAGCTCGATGCGCGCAACCAGCTCGCGCGATCGCAACTGGCGCGGCAGCTCGTGATCCTCGGCGCCGAGGGCGCGCGCGCCCGCGCGGAGATCAAGACGCTGTTCGGCGGCGGCGGCGCGCTGGCCTGGACGGCGACGCTCTATGACGTCGATGCGAAGGCGTTCTTCGTGATGGGGTTCGATCGCGCCGGCATCAAGGTGTTCCGGTTCGGCGAAGCCGCGCCGGACTTCACCAAACATCTCGGCGTCCCCGAGTTCCCCGGCCCTGAAGCCAAGGGCCTCTGGCGCGCGTGGGGCGGCTGCTTCGGGGGCCTCAGGGAAGAGGCGGCCGTGCCGTGGAGCGACGTGCGCGAGATTGCCGCGGGCAACTTCGTGCTCTATTTCAAGTTCACCAAGCCGGTGACCGTGACCTCCGACAATCGCAAGAAGAAGACGCTGAAGGAATTCAAGGTCGCGCTGCACGGCGCGATGGGCACGGTGGAGTTCCGCCAAACGCCGGATAGCGGTGAGGACGACCGGTGGTTTGAGGACACGCGAACCTTCAGCGGCGTCGGCATCGGCCCGTCGACCTACCAGGATCGGATCCGCCGGGTGCTCGTCGCGGAAGTCGATCCGACCGGCCGCATCGCCCTGCCGAAGCAGAAGCGCGGCGCCGGCTGGTAGCTGTCGTCACTGGCCCACGGCGTAGAGCCGGTCGTCGGCGCGCAGGAACAGCCGCCCGGCCGCGGCGGCGGGTGATGCTACGAAGTGGCCCGGCAAGGTGTTGCGCGACAGGACCTGTGCGGTGCGGCCCGCCTTCAGCACGACGGTCTCGCCGCTCTCGCTCACGAAGTAGACCTTGCCGTCGCCGGCAATCGGCGACGCCGTGAAGACGCCGCCGATGCGCTCCTGCCACAGGCGCCGGCCGGTGCCGGCATCGATCGCCGACACCACGCCGTTCTCGCCGCCCATGTAGAGCAGGCCCTCGTAGAGCACCAGCGACGACACGTACGGCGCGCCCGTGGGCACGCGCCACGCGACGTGGCTCGACGTGATGTCGCCGCGGCCGCCAAGCCTGATCGCCATGTACGGACTGCTGCGGTAACCGCGGCTCATGTACAGATGGGTGCCGTCGGTCATCGCCACCGGGATCGGGAAGCGATTGACCTCGGGATAGTGCCACAGCGTCTTGCCGGACGAGGGATCGAACGACTCGACGCCGGTGCTCGAATTGACAATCAGCTCCGGCCCGCCGGGGCCCCGCGCTACGACCGGCGAGCTGTACGACTCGACACCCGCGGGACGATCCACTTTCCATTGCACACGACCGGTGCGCTTGTCGAGCGCCAGCAGATACGACATCTGCGAGTGATAACAGAGCAGGATGATCGAGTCGCCATGCAGCAGCGGCGAGCTGCCATGCCCCCAGTTGATGTCGAACGGCGCGTAGTCTGTCGCCAGGTTGCGCGTCCACACCGGCTTGCCCGCGGCATCGAGCGCCACGAGTTGTCCGGTGCCGAACCACGCATAGACGCGCTCGCCGTCGGTGACCGGGCTCGCCGTCGCCAGGTTGTGCTTGTCGTGCACGGGCGGCAGCTCGCCTTCCGCGGCGGTCTCGTGCGACCACACCCGCGTGCCCGTTGCGCGATCGAAGGCTTCAACGACGAAAACGACGCCGGTCCGTGGCTTGCGCAGCGTCGCCGCTAGCGTGCTCTCGCCCGCGGCGGCCGGATCCACGCCCTGCGCGAGGGTCGGGTGGCGTCCCGACTGCCGTCGCCCGTCGCCGGCCTGCGACGTCACGTAGACGCGGTCGCCCCACACGATGGGCGACGACACGCCGGCGCCTTCAAGCGGCGCCTGCCAGGCGACATTCGCCTTCGCGCTCCAGGTCGAGGGCAGCGCCGACGAAGCGGCGACGCCGGTGCCCGACGGTCCGCGCCAGTGCGGCCAGTCGTTGGCGGCCAGCGGAGCGGCGGCGAGCGCCGTCAACAGCCCGATCAAGACGCCGCGCATCATTCGGAGGCCGGCTTGAGGAAGCGGCGGACGTTCGAGTAGGTTGCGGTGGCGAGGATCTCGTCGAGGCCGAGCGCCGCCTTGTAGTACTCCTCCATCAGGACGGGCACCCAGAAGTCGAGCGCGTCATCTTTTCTGAACGTGACCGTGATGGCGCACCGCACGGCGGGATCCGCCGCGTTCAGCTCGGTTTTGACGACGGTGCCGGTGAAGGGGTCGATCCAGATCCGGCCGGTCAACGCCAGATTGCGCCCTCGCGTGGTCTTGATCAGGGTCGGCCGCGCCGCCTCGCGATAGGCGGCGCGCCGCAGCACGCGGCCGGCCATGGTTTCTTCACCTTCGTCCGTGAACTCGAAGCGCTCGTTCACGCGCGGGTGCAGGAACATCAGCGCCAGGGTCGGAATGTTGATGGTGCGCGCCACGTTGCCGAGATTGTGCTTGGCGGTGGCCTCGGTGAACTCCGCGGCCTTCTCGAAGCGCTTCGGGTCGCCGGACTGGAACAGCTTGAGGAGGCGGTCGTCGCGCTCGCGCAGCTTCGCGCCCTTCAACTCGAAGGCGTCGCGAAACGGCATCCAGCCCTCGCCGTCGCCGCCCAGCTGCACGAGCATGAAGTCGGATCGGAGCACCAGCCGCGTCACCGCGCCGCCGGCGCGCATGCCGCCGCCCGGGTTGCGCTGGCTCAGGTTGTCGCCGGGGTTGGGCGGGCGCTGAAGTTCCTGGACGTAGGTTTCCTCCGCCACCAGCAGCTGGAACTTCTGCTCGTAGTCAATCGCGTAGCGCATGGCACTGCCGATGATGGTCGTAAAACCAGACCCGGGCCGGTTGCCAACCTGCGCGTCGAGGGGCAGGGTCGCGGCGCCGAGCAGGACGGCGAACGCCGAAAGGATGACTCGCATGGCTGGCTCCGTCGGCCCATCCTACCGTAAGCTTGAGGATTCCGGTGGCCGCTTCCCTTCGCACAGAACTGCTCCCCATGCTCAGGCTCGCCGTTCCCGTGGTGACGGCGGAGCTCGGCTGGATGGCCATGGGTCTGGTCGACACGATCATGGTCGGCCCGCTCGGGCCCGCGGCCATCGGCGCGGCGGGCGTCGGCACGGCGATGCACATGGGCTTTGCCATCTTCGGCATGGGCGTGCTGCTCGGTCTCGACACGCTGGTGTCGCAGGCCTACGGCGCGCGCGACATCCGCGAGTGCCACCGATGGCTGTTCGACGGCATCGCGTTGGCCATGCTGCTGACCGTGCCGGTGATGGCGCTCTGCCTGCTGCTGCTCCGGGCGCTGCCCTCGATCGGATTCCACCCGCAGATGCTGCCGCTGCTGCGCTCGTACTTCTCGGTCGTCCTGTGGAGCACGCCGTTCCTGCTCGCCTACGCCGCGCTGCGGCGCTACCTCCAGGGCATGCACATCGTGACGCCGGTGATGTTCGCGCTGGTGTCGGCCAACCTGATCAACGCGGGCGCCAACTGGGTGTTGATCCACGGGCACTACGGGGTTCCACCGCTCGGCGTCGCGGGCGCCGCATGGGCCACGCTGATCTCGCGCGTCTACATGCTGTGCGTGCTGATTGCCGCCGTCTGGCTGTCTGACAAACGGCGCCAGCTGGGTTTACCCGCCGAAGCCTTGGCGAAGGCGGGGTTGTGGCATGTGCCGCGGCTGATCGATCGCGCGCGCATCGCGATCCTGGTCAGGCTCGGCTTCCCCGCCGCCTCGCAGGTCACCGCCGAGGTCGGCGTGTTCGCGCTCGCCACCATGATGGCCGGCATGCTCGATCCGATCTCGAGCGCCTCGCACCAGATCGCCCTCAACCTCGCGGGCGTGGCCTTCATGGTGCCGCTCGGCCTCGGCTCGGCCGGCGCCGTGAAGGTGGGGCACGCGGTCGGCGCCGGCGATCCGGCCCGGGCGTCGGCCGCCGGGTGGACGGCGATCGCCCTCGGCACCGGATTCATGTTTGCCTCGGGCCTCTTGTTCTTCGCCATCCCGCACGTGCTGATCGGCCTGTTCACGAAAGATCCGGCCGTGCTGTCGGTCGGCACCTCGCTGCTGAGGCTCGCGGCCGTGTTCCAGCTCTTCGATGGCATCCAGGGCGTGATCACCGGCACCTTGCGCGGGCTGGGCGACACCCGCACGCCGATGATCGTCAACCTCGCGGCGCATTGGCTGCTCGGCCTTCCGGTCAGCTACACGCTCTGCTTCGTGCTGGGCTGGGGCGTGTGGGGCCTCTGGATCGGCCTGTCGCTGGGCTTGATCGTCACGGGCCTGATTCTTTTGTATGTGTGGACGGTGAAGATCCGTCACTATTTGTCCGTGCACTCCGTGCCCGTCCCACTGGCCCCACCAGCCCGACCCGCCCCATCCGCCCCATGATTTGCGACGCCCACGTTCACTTCTTCTCGCCGGGATTCTTCACGGCGCTCGGCGCCACGAAGGACGCCGTCGCCACGCTTGGCTGGGATGACCCGGTGTCGACCGAAGCGCTGACCGATCGCTGGGCCGGCGAGCTCGATCGGCACGGCGTCTCGCGCGCCGCGATCATGGCGAGCATGCCGGGCGATGCGGATTCGGTCGCCGCCGCCGTGCTCCGCCATCCGTCCAGGTTCGTCGGCTTCTTCATGGTCGATCCGACCCGGGATGATGCGGAGGCGTACGTGACGCGGGCACTGGACGAGGGCCTGCGGACGATTTGCCTGTTTCCCGCGATGCACCGCTATTCGCTCTATGACGAGAAGGTGGCGCGGATCTTCGAGCGGGCGGCGTCGCGGCGGCAGGTCGACGGACAGGGCGCGCCGGCGATCTTCGTGCATTGCGGCGTGCTCTCGATCGGCGTGCGCAAGAAGCTCGGGCTGCCGAGCGCGTTCGACATCGCGTTCGGCAATCCCGCGCACCTGCACGCGCTCGCGCTGAAGTATCCGGACGTGCCGGTGATCGTGCCGCACTTCGGCGCCGGCATGCTGCGCGAAGCGCTGATGCTCGCCGACCTGTGCCCGAACGTCTACCTCGATACCTCGAGCTCGAACAGCTGGATCAAGTACACGCCCGGCCTCACGCTCGAAGCGGTCTTCAGCGCGGCGCTCGCGGTGGCCGGGCCGGAGCGACTGTTGTTCGGGACCGATTCGTCGTTCTTCCCCCGCGGCTGGAACCGGGACGTGTACGCGGCACAGAAAGCCTCGCTGGACCGCATCGGCGCACCTGAAGATGTGCAGCAAAGCATCTTTGGGGCAAACTTCGCGCGCCTCTTTCCTGAGTCGGCGCGTCGCGGCTCTTGAGGCGCCTCGCTTCGCTCCGCGTGGGCTGGCCCTTCAGGCCTCGTGGGAGTCGCCCGCTCTCGCGCGCTCCTTGGGCTCGTGGCCTCCGGCCACTCGTAGGAAGGAATTGGATCAAGCGTCGCCCTACCAGGCCGAAGGCCCGAGCCTACGAGTGGCCGACTTGTCCCGCCGAGGCGCCGAAGGCGCGAAGGCGGAAGGCCACGAGCCCAGGAGCCGCCGCAGGCGGCGACCCCCAGGAGCGAGCGTAGCGAGCGACCCCTACTTCGGAATCGGTTTGATCGCCGGGAACAGCGCGCCGCTGCCCATCATCTCCTTCACCAGCGCCGGCACCTTCGCGACGGTGGCGTTCGCCTGATCGATCAGGCCCGGCATGGCGGCCTTGACCTCGCGAATCTGCATCAGCTGCGTGTTCGTGGGTAGTGCCGTGGCGTTCATCACCGAGCCCTTCAGCTGGCCGATCCGCCCGCGCACGTTCTCCGTGCCGCCGCCGAAACCGCCGCCACCGCCGCCGCCCTGCGGGCCGAGCCCGAGCCGTCGCTTGACCGTGTCGAACTCTTTCTGCAGCGCGTCGAACTGCTGCTTGGCGTTGCCCGTGGGCGGCGTGTTCTTCGTCTGCTGCTGCAGCAGCGTCATCTGCGCGTCGGCGTTCTGCACCATCTCGGCCACGTCGGTGGCTTTCTGCTGCAGCTCGTGCAGATCCTTGGCCGTATCGAACCACACCCGGCGGTCGGCGTCGGCGATGGCGATCTGCGGATCGCCCTTCACCGCCACGTCGATGGTCTGCGCGTCGCGGCCGTTGACGTTGAGCGTCGCCTTGTAAGTGCCCGGCAGCACGTACGGACCGTTGTTGCCACCACCGCCGAAACCGCCACCACCGCCGCCGCCACCACCGGCGGCTGCACCAGGAGCCGGCGGCAGCGGCCGCAGCGGCTCCACGCGCATGTCCCACTTCACGATGTTCAAGCCGGCCTTGTTGCGATCGCGCATCGCCGGACCGCTGATCTCGCGCACCGTCGCGCCGCTGGCGTCCTTGATGGTGAACTTCACGTCCTTCGCATCACCCTTCAGTCGATACGCGAGCGTCGCGCCCGGCGCGGGATTCGCGCCCAGGAACAGGCGATTGCCCTCGAAGCCCTTCATCTGGTCGTTGGCGCCATTCATGATGGTGGCCGGCTCGCTGTCGAACACGAACGCATCGGCGCCGTCGGACTTCGCCCACTGCTGGATCGGCGATGGGTCGTCGAGAATCCAGACGCCGCGCGCATGCGTCGCCAGGATCAGATCGTTGTCCCGCGGATGCTGCTTGATCTCGTAGATCGGCATCGTCGGCAGGTTGGCTTTGAGGCGCGTCCACTGCGTGCCGCGGTTCCACGAGACCCACAGGCCCGTTTCCGTGCCGAGATAGAGGATGTTCGGGTCCTTGCGATCCTCGGCCAGACCGCGCGCGACTTCGCCCTTCGGCAGGTTGCCGGCAATCGATCGCCACGTGGCGCCGAAGTCGGAGGTCGCCAACACGTAGGTGTTGTAGTCGCCGCCGCGATGGCCGTCGAACGCCACGTACGCGGCACCCGCCGCGGCGCGTGACGGCAGCACGTCGGCGACGTAGGTGAATTTCGGCACGCCCGACATCTTCGCGGTCGCGTTGGTCCACGTCTTGCCCGCGTCCTGGGTCACGCTGACGATGCCGTCGTCGCTGCCGACCCAGACGACGCCGGCCCGGGCGGCCGATTCTTCGAGCGTGACGATGTTGCCGAACGAGCCGACGCCGTCGTGCTTGGCGATGCGGATGTCCTTGCCGACGACGCCCATGATCGCGAGCGCCTCACGATCCGTGTTGGTGGTGAGGTCCGGGCTGATCGGCTGGTAGGAGCGGCCGCGATCGGACGACTTCAGAACGAGGTTGGCGCCGATGTAGATGGTCGCCGGATCGAACGGCGACAGCTGCATCGCCGTGTCCCAGTTGAAGCGATAGAGCGGCGGCGCGCCCGGTTTCTGCTCCGCCGGCTCCGGCCGCACTGTCTGGCGTTCGTTGGTCAGGCGGTCGGTCCGGCTCATGCGGCCGTCCTGCGACTCGGCGTAGACGATTCGGGAGTCGGTCGGATCCATCAGCGGCTGGAAGCCGTCGCCGCCGCTGATCACGTACCAGTTGTCGTTGTGGATGCCGCTGTTGGTGCGGACGGCGCTCGGCCCGCACCAGGTGTTGTTGTCCTGCAGGCCGGCGCAGACGTGGTACGGCGTCTGCATATCGAACTCGACGTGATACGCCTGCGCGCCCAGCACATTGGGCAGCCAGACCCAGGTCTCGGATCGATCGTGCGAGATGCTCACGCCGCCGTCGTTGCCGATGATCAGGTGGCGCGGGTCGCGCGGGTTGATCCACAGCGCGTGATGATCGACGTGGATGCGCGCGGCGCCGTCGGCGCGGAACGTGCGCCCGCCGTCGTCCGAGACGTGCAGCGACACGCCCGGGACGTAGATGCGCGAGTCGGTCTGCGGATCGATCTTGATCACGCCGAAATACATCGGCCGCGGATTGGTGTCGCTCATCTTCCGCCAGCTCGCGCCGGCATCGTCCGATCGATAGACACCACTCTCGCCGGGAGCCTCGATGCGGGCGTAGAGCACGTTCGGGTTGCGGCGATACACGTCGAGGCCGATGCGCCCCTTCGGGCCCGCCGGAATGCCGGTTTCGAGCTTGCCCCACGTCTGGCCTGCGTCGGTCGACTTCCAGATGCCGCTGCCGGGCCCGCCGCCGTTCATGCCCCACTGCTGGCGGCGCCGCTGGTAGGTGGCCGCGTACAGGGTCTTGTTGTTCTGCGGATCCATCACCAGCTCGGTGACACCGGTGTCGTCGTCGACGAAGAGCGTGCGGGTCCAGGTGAGGCCGCCGTCGGTGGTCTTGTAGAGGCCGCGCTCGCCGCCGGCCGCCCACAGGTCGCCCAGCGCCGCGACGTAGACGACGCTGAAATCCACGGGATCGACCAGGACCTTGGCGATTTGCCTGCTGGCGCGCAGACCCATGTTCTTCCAGCTGCGCCCGCCGTCGGTGGACTTGAACACGCCGTCGCCCCACGACGAGCTCTGACGGTTGTTGCCTTCACCGGTGCCGACCCAGACCAGGTTGGCGTCGGTGGGCGCAATCGCCACGGCGCCGATCGAGGCCGTGGTCTCGTTGTTGAAGACGTTGGTGAACGTGGTGCCGCCGTTGGTCGTCTTGTAGACGCCCGACGTGGCCATGCCGACGTAGAAGGTCGACGGATCGCTCTCGAGCACGGCGAAATCGTCGACCCGCCCAGACGGCGTGGCCGGGCCGATCGATCGGAACGACAGGCGATCGAGCGGCCCGTTGCCCGCGGACTGCTCGGTCATGATCGGCGTTGGCGCCTGCGGCGCCTGCGCCATCAGCGCCGCGGCGAATGAAAGGACGAGGGCGGTGGTGGCGATGCGTGTGCGTGTCATTTTGAAAGCTCGTCGTAAATCGATCCCAGGGTGCCTTCGAGCGTGAGCCGCGGGTTGAACGCCGTCACCGACTCGAACTTCGGCAGCGCCGACACCTTCGTGATCTCGTCCTTCGATTTCCTGGCGCCGATGCCCTTGCGGACGTGATCGACGCCGGCGCTGAGGTAGTCGCGGAAGAACGTGACGTCGGCCTTCGTGCCGCGCACGCTGTTGTCGGCGCCATGGCCGAACACGAAGATCGTGTCGTTGCTGTGATCCTTGGCGATGCGCTCCAGCACCTTGATCCAGTTGACCGCCGAAGCCCCGGCCGGTCCGTCGATGCGCGGATGGACCCGGCGGAACAGCAGGTCGCCGCCGTGCACGACGTTGGCCTTCTCGAAATGGATCACGGCATCGCCGCTGGTGTGGCCCGGGCCGAAGTAGCGCGCCCACACCTTCTCGTCGCCGAAGTTGGTGGACCAGCTGCCGCCGAAACTGAGGTCGGCAAACGCCTGGTCGGCGACGTTGTTGGCCTGCTCGGACACCTTCTTGTGCCACACGAGGCAGTTCTCCTGGCAGACGATGCTCTTCACGAGCGGGCGGAAGGCCTTGTTGCCGCCGGTGTGATCGCCGTGGTGATGCGTGTTGATCAGCATCTGCAGGCCCTTGGGCGCCCGCGTCCTGAGCCCCTCGACACAGATCGCCGCCGTGTTCATGAATTGGCTGTCCACCGCGATGGCGCCGTCGCCGTTCACGAGGTAGCCGATGGTGCCGCCGTTGCCGATGAAGATGCCGACGCCCCGCCGCAGCTCTTCGAACTTCGTGACCGGCGGCGCCGCAGGTTGCTGCCCCCACACGGGGACCCGCGCAAGCGCCACGCCGGCCACGGTGGCAGAGGATGAGATGATGAACTGGCGTCGATCCATATGTCCTCCCGACCGCGGAATTCTACCTTGCTGGATGGCCTGATTGCGGCCCTTCTTGCGCTGGCGGTGCTGGTGGCCGCCACCGGCGGCGTCGACATCCAAGCCGGGCCCGTGTCGTTGCGATCGCACAGCGCGTGGCGGGTGCTCGCGATTGCCGCCTCCCTGTTTGGTATTCGAGTCTGGCGGTCGCGTTCTTCGGAGCCCGGAGCCCGGCGCCCCGAGCCCGGAGCCCGGAGCCCGGATCTCGTCAGATTGTGTTTGTTGACACTGATCTTCCTGAGCATCGGCTACTGGTTCAAGTTCCTGCTGGCCACCGTTGGCGGAGCGGATTCGTACGGCTATGCCACCGCGGCTCAGCAGCTGGCGAGCGGCGGGCTCGTCGCCCCGGCGCCGATCGCGGAGTGGCTGTCGTCGCCCGACCGGCTGGCCCTCGCCTCGCCGCTCGGCTGGGCACCCTGGGCGGGCGGCAATGGCATCGTTCCGAAATACCCGCTCGGATTTCCGGCGTTGCTCGCGCTCGCCGGCTCAATCGCCGGACCGAATGCGATCTTCTTCGTGCCGCCAGCCATGGGCCTGCTCACGCTGTGGCTCGTCTATCGATTCACGAGGCGTTGGGGCGACACGACCGTGTCGCTGCTGGCCACCGCGCTGGTGGCGTGGAATCCGGTGTTTCTCACCTACGCGAAGCAGCCGATGAGCGATGTCGCGGCGACGGCGTGGATGATGCTCGCGCTCTATTGCGCCCGTTCCCCGGTTCGAGCGGGGCTGGCCGCCGGGGCGGCGTTCCTCACGCGACCGGCGCTGATTGTCGCGGGCGGCGTAATTCCGTCGTTGACGGCGGCACTGAAGTGCCGCCCTCCCGGAGCGCGGGGCCGCTTTCGCGACGCGCTGATTGCGGGCGCCATCGTGGCGGCGGCCGTCGCGTTGCAGATGTCGCTGCAGGCATTCCTCTTCGGCAGCCCCTTCGCGAGCGGATATGGATCGGCCGACTTCCTCTTCTCCCTCGGCAGGTTCCCCGAGAACGCGGCCATCTACGCGCGCCAGTCGTGGATCGCGTTCGGGGCGCTGTGGTTCGCCGCGCTCGGCGCCGGGGTGTGGGTGTTGCGCGGCCGTCGCGCCGCCGACATTCTCGCCGTGGCCGCGGCCGTCGCGCTTCCCTACCTGTTCTACATCCCCTACGATCACTGGGAGACGCTGCGCTTCCTGCTCCCGGGCCTGGTGCCGCTGACGATCCTCGCCGCGTTCGGCGTCACGGCTGCGGCCGCCGCCGTGCGCGTGCCCGCTGCGCCTGCGCTGATCGTCGTGCTCTTTGCCGTGGTGTTCGCCGTGCGCAGCGAGCGCTTCATGAGAGCGTCGAGCGTGTGGGAGATCCAGGCGCTGGAGGCGCGCTACCCGCTGGCCGCGCAGTGGATGATCGTCAACACGCCGCCACAAAGCGTGGCGCTCGCCATGCAGCACAGCGGATCGCTGCGCTGGTACAGCGGCCGGCAGACGCTCAGGTGGGACTTGATGAAGCCCGACGAGCTGGCCTCCACCATCGGTGAGCTGGAGGCCCATGGCGCCACGGTTTACGCGGCGCTGGAGGGAACCGAGCAGCAGGAGTTCGACGCGAAGTTCTCAACCGAGCTCGCGCGCCTGACCGTCGACCCGGTCGGCCGCGTCCGCAACGTGCTCATGCTGAGGCTGAAACGGCGTTAGTTCAAAGTTCAAGAGTTCACAGTTCAAAGTTGAAGTTCAAAGTTGAAGTTCAAAGTTGAAGTTCAGAGCAACCTCGAAGTTCAATCACTCACGGTGTTCCGACAACGTGAGCGGCTTCTTGCTGTGCCTCTTATGGTGCCCCCTGCGTCGGACTCTTCGACTTCGCATTCCGCCGAGCCTACGAGTCACCAATTTCAGGTCAGAATGTGCAGACATTTCGGCGAATAGAACACTCGTCTTCACGCGGGTATAGAACAGTAGACAAAGCTGGAGACGTGACCGCACCAATTGTCAACGCACCATGCCGACAGACTAGGTTGCAGAACATGCGTGTGTCGTCGTCATCCCAGCCTGAACCCCGCTGCGGAGGCACTCGGGACCAGCGTGCACCTAAACATGGAGGTGCCCGCTGACAGTGTGCAGCGACGGCGTTCGATACACTGACAGGCACGATTCAAAAGCGGCCGGGAGGACTTGAGCCTCTGGCGCACTTCGGCAGGCCCAGTTGGCCAGGGCCCCATTTCAGTTGAAGCGGTTCGGAGAGCCTCCGCTGGTCTCGACACTTTGAACTCGCAACCTGAACTGTGAACTGTGAACTCTTGAACTTTGAACTTTGAACTTTGAACTTTGAACTAACCGGTCAACCAGCCTCACTTCCCCATGAGGTAGTCGATCGCCAGGTTCGACATCACGCGCACGCCGACCGGCAGCGCCGATTCGTCGGCGAAGAACAGCGGCGAGTGGTTCTGCGCCACCTTCGTGTAGTCCTGGTCGCGCGGCGTGACGCCGAGGAACATGAACATCCCCGGCACCTTCTGCTGGAAGAACGAAAAGTCCTCGGCCGTGCCCGTGAGCGGGCCCACGCGCACGTTGTCGGCGCCCGCCACGCGGCGCAGCGTCGGCACCATCCGCTCGGTCAGCGCCGGATCGTTGCGCGTCACCGGGTAGCCCAGGCCGAACTCCACGGTGGCCGTGGCGCCGGCCGCCTCCGCATAGTGGGTCGCGATCGACCGAATGCGATCGTGGATGTTCTTGCGCACCGCCTCGTCGAAGGCGCGCACCGTACCTTCCATCTCCACTTCTTCGGGAATGATGTTCGAGCGGTTGCCGCCGGCGAAGCGGCCCACCGAGACCACCGCCGGCGCTTCGGTGATGTTGACCGTGCGGCTGATGATCGTCTGCAGCGCCGTCACGATCTGCGAGCCGACCACGATCGGATCGACGCCGCCCCACGGCACCGCGCCGTGGGTCTGGCGGCCCTTGATGCGAATCGTGAAAAAGTCGGCGCTCGCCATCAGCGGACCCGGCCGATAGACGATGCTGCCGGCCGGGAAAGGGAAGACGTGGAGCCCGAAGACGGCATCCACCTTCGGGTTGTCGAGCACGTTTTCCTTGACCATCTGCTCCGCGCCGCCGGTTTCGCCGGGCGGCGGGCCCTCTTCGGCGGGCTGGAAGATCAGCTTGACCGTGCCCGGCAGCCGATCGCGCATCTTCGCGAGCACCGTCGCCGTCCCGAGGAGGATGGCCATGTGGTTGTCGTGGCCGCAGGCGTGCATCACGCCGACCTGCTGGCCGTTCCACTCGGCCTTCGCGGTGGACTTGAACGGCAGGTCGCCCTGCTCGGCGACGGGTAGCGCGTCCATGTCCGATCTGAGCGCCACGACCGGTCCCGGTCTGCCGCCACGCAGCACGCCGACCACGCCGGTCCTAGCGACCCCGGTCGTGACCTCGTAGCCGAGCTTGCGCAGCTCGTCCGCGATGATCTTCGACGTGCGGACCTCGCGATTGCCGAGCTCGGGGTTCTTGTGGAAGTCGCGCCGCCAGGCGACGACCTGCGGGTTGATCTCGGCAGAGAGCCGATCGACATCCGCTGCTAACGGATTGGCGGCCGGGGCCGTCAGAGTTTGAGCGTAGAGGCGGGTCTCTGCGCCGTAGAGGCGGGTCTCTAGACCCGCCTCAGCTGCCAGCAACAGCATCACCACAGCAACGGAACAAATCGCGGTTCGCATTTGGACTGGATTCTACTCTCATGAACGATCTTCGCCTCGCATTCCGCCTCTGCCTGCTCCCTCCGGGCCTCGACATGCCGATGGTGGTGAGCCGGGACGTGTGGATGACGGGCGATCGGGCTGACCGCGGCGTTCCTGCTGACGCGGTTCATGGCGGCGCTGCGGGATTAGGCGGGTCTAAAGACCCGCCTCTACTTCAGATCTTGCGGCCGAGCCAGGTGAACGGCCCGCCGGTGGGCTTCGCCGCGAGGTCAGTGCCCGCGTACTTCTTGCTCACCTTCCACACGAAATCCATCTCGCTCATGATCGAGGCGAGCGCCATGCGTGACTCGACGATCAGGAGCACCGATCCGTAGAGCATGAACATCGACCCGAGCAGGCCGAGCACCACGGCGATCCACGTGAAGTTGCGGGCCGCGGCCGAGACCACCGCAATGGCCACGCTCGACGACACGAACACGCCCAGCGCCGTGTAGAACGCCGTCATCGCGCGCTGGATCAGCCGCGCGCGCGAGGTCTGGCGATCGAGCTGCGTGAAGATCAGGGCGCGGCGTTCTTCGAACATCTCGTCCTGATCGGGGTGGGCGGCGAGCGCCTCGAACTTCTCCGACAGCATCCGGACCCGATCGACGACGCGGCCGAGCCGCGTGCTGGTCGAGAAGATCAGGGCGCCGCAGGCCGAGATCAGCACGGCCGGCGTGATCATCGCCGTCAGGATCGCCAGGGCGTTCTGTGGCGCTTCGAGCCGTGTCAGCCAGTCCATTGCCGGTCGTCCTACGGGATGAGCACGATCTTGCCACGCGCGCCGGGCGCCATCACCAGCGCGTGGGCGCGGGCGGCGTCGGCGAGCGGCAGCTCGGTGCCGACGACCGGGTTCAGGGCGCCGCTTTCCAGCCCGGCGATGATCGCCTGGTGCGCGCGACGCACGTCGTCCGCGGGAATGCCCCAGAGCGCGAGGCCGTAGACCGCGGCGTCCTTCGTCATGATCTTGCGGGGGTCGATCTCGACGCGGCCGCGATTGCCGATCACCACGATCCGGCCGCCCGGCGCCACGATCGTGAAGTCGTGGTCCAGGTTCACGTTGGCGAGCATCTCGAGGATGAGATCGGGCCCGCGGCCGCCACAAAGCGCGGTGATCTCATCGAGATGCGACGGCAATCGGTGGTTGACGGCGTGGTGGGCGCCCTGGGCCCGCACCACGGCGAGCCCTTCGTCCGTGCCGGCCGTGCCGATGACCGTGAGTCCCGCCGCGCGCGCGAGCTGGGTGGCGGCCACGCCGACGCCGCCGCTCGCGCCGTGAACGAGCAGCGTGTCGCCGGCGCGGGCGTTGGCCCGGCCGAACAGCGCCCGCCAGGCGGTGACGTACGGCACGAACAGCCCCGCGCCCTGGGCAAAGCTGATGCGCGCCGGCAGCCGATGCACCTGGGCCGGCTCGCACACCGCATAGGCCGCATACGCCCCGTGCGCTTTCCCCTGTGCCGTCCCGCTGATGTAGACCCGATCGCCGGCGTGAACGCCGGTCACGCCCTCGCCGACTTGATCGACCACACCGGCGGCGTCGGCGCCTGGGATGTACGGCAGCGCCGGCGCGATCGCATACCCCCCGGCCCGCATGTAGGTGTCGTACGGATTGACGCCGACCGCATGGACCCGCACCCGGACCTGGCCGGCGCCGGCCGTGGGATCGGGAACCTCTTCGAGCTTGAGCACGTCGGGACCGCCGAACTGGTGCGCGCGAATCGCCTTCATCGCCTGGCGAGTTCTTCGTCGATCACTTGCTTGAAGACTTCGAAGGGCTGCGCCCCGATCACCGGCCGGCCGTTGATGTAGATCGACGGCGTCGAGTTCACGCCCATCCTCTCGCCCTGCGTCACGCCGGCCCGCACGGCGTCGGCGTGCTTGCCGGAGTCGAGGCACGAATCGAACGTCGCGCGGTCGAGGCCAAGCGACCCGGCCGCCGCCTTCAGCGCGGGCACCTCGAGCGCGCGCTGGTTGGCGAACATGACATCGTGCATCGGCCAGTACTTGCCCTGGTCGCCGGCGCAGCGCGCGGCCTCAGCCGCCTTGAATGCCTGCGCGTGGGTCGGCAGCGGAAAATCCTTGAACACGATGCGGACCTTGTTCCCGTAGGTCTGTTGGACTCTCGTGAGGGTCGGACCGACCCTCGCACAGAACGGTCATTGATAGTCGGAGAATTCCACCAGCGTGACCGCCGCGGTGGCGTCTCCGCGCACCGGATCGGCCGGCGAGACCTCGACCGCGTAGCGCGGCGGCTCCAGCATCACCTTGAGCGCCGCGCCCTTGTTCAACTCGTCGACCAGCTGCGCACGCGCCTGCAGCGCGCGCTGGCTTTCGAGGTACTCCTTCATCGGCGCGCGGAGCTGCTCGAACGTGCGCCCCTTCAACTGATCCTTGTTCTCGTCGAAGTACCGGGTCAGGTCCTGCTCGGTGACCGGCTGCGCGCGCCTGGCGGCGTCCTGCTTCAGGAAGGCCGCAACCGACTGGCCCGCTGCCTTGGCGGCGTCCTCGATCAGGATGTCGCCCACGAGCTGGTTGAGCATGTTGCGCCGGTTCTGGTAGAGCGCCTGCGTGACGCGCGCTCGCTCGGCCGCGTCGAACTCTTCCCACTTGGCATCCACATCCTGGAGCGTCACCTTGCGTCCGTTGACCTCGGCGACGACCTGATCCGGATTGCTTTGCGGCGGCGCCTGGGCCGACGGCGTCGCCGCGCTTGGCGCATCCGCGCACGCGGATACGGTCAGCGCGAGCACGCACGCAAAGCCGAATCGATCCAACGTCATCCTGGGAGCTTATCATCGGGGCCTTGCCCCCGCGAAGCCGCGTCCCCGCCATCGTCACGCCGCTCGTACCCGGGACACGACAACACGGGCAGGGACGGGTATTTCCGGTAGCGGGGATCGGTCAGCGCGCGCTCGCACAGATAGAACGTCGACCGCTCGCTGCGGACGCTGCGCGCGTGCCGGCAGTCGGCGCACAAGCCCACTGGCGACGAGGAGGGATTCACGAGGATTCTCGGCTGCTAGTGTAGGACACTAGGCCGCGATGCGTGCCGTGCGGGCCTTGCTGGCGCGACTGCTCTTCGCGTTCCTCGTGTTCGTCCTCACGGGCGAGGCCGCCCTCCGCATCGTCTATCGCGACCAGGGCCGCCGCACGCTGTTCGGCCCGGGGTTTCAACCCTTCGAGCACACCGGCAAGGATGCGAGCCATCGCGGCCGCTTCGAGACGGGACCGCAGGTCGCCGGCGTGCCGCGAATCCTGGTGGTGGGCGATTCGATTTCGTACGGGCAGGGCGTGCGGAACTGGCGGGACGTCTGGCCCGAGATCATGGTCGCGCGCCTCCGCGCACGCGGCCGGCCGCACGAACTCGCGGTGGTGGCCGAGCCGGGACACAACCTCGACGATCACCTGAGGGAGTTCGACCGGTGGGCCGCCGAGGTGCGGCCCGACATCTTCATCTACCAGTTCTTCGTCAACGACATCGACATCTTTGAGGATCAGGAGCCGGATCTCACAAGGTGGTGGCAGCACCTGCCGTGGCACCCGCGGCTGCGCGCGTCGTACTTGTATTACGTCCTGGAGGATCAGCTCTGGCGGCGGCTGCCGCCACCGGCGTACTCGTACGTGGATCACCTGCAGACGCGGTTCGTTCCCGGCACGCTCGAAGGCGAGGCCTTCGAGCACGTGTTTCGCGAGCTGGCCGGCCGGGCGCGCGCGCAGGCGCCCGAACGCTGGCTGCTGATGTATCCGCTCGTGCCGTTCACCGGCGCGTACCCGCTGCAGGCCATTCACGATCGCATGAGGGCGCTGGCCGAAGCGGAGGGCTTTCGCGTGGTCGACCCCACGGCGGCGCTGACCGGCTTCAACACCCACGTCTCGCTGTTCGATGGCCACCCCAACGAACCCGCCCAGCGAGTGCTGGGGGAGGCCATGGCCGGCGCGTTGGCGGCGGCCCACCCCGATTGAGCCGCGGGGCACAACCTTTGCTAAAGTTGGGGTACCCATGAAGCGGATGTCCTCGATTGTGTTCGCCCTTGCCCTGGCCACCGCTACGGTCCTGCTGGCTCAGGATCAGCCGATTTTCAAGTCGAGCGTCCGCACGGTGCCGATCTACGCGACGGTGGTGGATGCGGGCGGACGCCTGGCGCCGGACCTGGAGCGCGGCGACTTCTCGATCCTCGATAACGGCAAGCCCGTCGAGCTGTCCCTCTTTTCGAACGAATCGCAGCCCTTCTCCGCCGTGGTGATGCTCGACACGAGCGCGAGCATGACGGCCAACCTCAAACTGCTCAACCGGGCCGCCGAGCAGTTCCTGCTCCGCCTGCTGCCGGTGGATCGGGCGCAGGTCGGCGCGTTCAACGACAAGATCCAGCTGAGCGGCACGTTCACGAACAACCGCGACGAGCTCATCGGCGCGTTGAACGACCTGTACTTCGGCAACCCGACGCGGCTGAACGACGGCATTGCCGCGGGCCTCGACGCGCTGCAGGGCATCGACGGCCGCCGCGTGGTGATCGTCTTCACCGACGGCGAAGACACGTCGAGCCGCCTCGGCTTCAAGAGCGTGATGGAGCGGGCGCGCGACGAAGAGGTGATGGTCTACTCGATCGGTCTCGAGTCGGAGTACTTCAACGGCGTGCGCGTGGTGCGCTCACGCCCGTCGCGGGACTTGAAGAAGATCTCGGATGAAACCGGCGGCGGCTACTTCGAGCTGCTGAAGACCGCAGACCTCGCGCCCACGTTCACGCGCGTGGCGCAAGAGCTGCGGAGCCAGTACTTGATTGGGTTTGCGCCCGCCACGCTCGATGGCAAGGTGCACAAGCTCGAAGTGAAGGTGGGGCGTCCCGGGATGACGGTCCGCGCGCGCAAGAGCTATCTGGCCGCGCCGGACAAGAGCAGTTAATCAGCTTTCGGCTTTCAGCTTTCGGCTATCAGCTATCGGCTTTCGGCTTTCGGCTATCAGCTTCCGAAGCTCACCGCGAGAATCGAAAACACCAACAGGGCTGCCACCACTACGTCGATGGTGCTGGAGAAGTTCCACTCGTAGATCCTGAACATTGCCGTACCTCATAACTTGTTACGGCTGCGCTACTTGAGAAGTTCCAGCACGGCATTCCAGTCGGAAGTGCGCAGGATCTGCGCAATCAGCGTGTCGTTGCCCCTCAGGCGGAGCACGAGGGAGCGCACCGGCGCCCCGGCGGCGGACGAGGTGGCGGCCGCGGTCACCTGGAACGAGGTCTCCGAGCGCCGGTCCACGTCCGGGGCCCCGAGCCCGCCGAAGAACACGAGGGACTCGGCCGGACAGAAGTGATCGTCGTAGGCCGGCTCGGTCTTCTGCCGATACACGTTGGACGGCACGGTGACGATGGCCACGGCGCCGGGCACGCTCATGGACCTCGACGCCGACGGCTCGATCGACGAGGCGATCGAAAACAGATAGGACGGCTTGTTGAAGTCGACGTCGATGGTCACGTGGGCCTCGGCGTCGATGCGCGCGCCGGCGACGCCTTCATCCGACAGCGTGACGCCGTCCACGTCCTGCGATCGGCCCGTGCGCTTGGCCTCGGCGATGGCCCGCTCGTATTGTGCCTCGGACCGCCGCTGGGCGGATTCGAGCGAGGCCTGGATCTGCGCCATCGCTTTGGTCGCGCGCTGCTGGTTGGCGAGGTTGAGCGGATTGGCGATCACTTCGATCGATCGATCGCCGGGCGCGTGCGGCTTCACCATCCACGTCGTGGTCGACTTGCCGTCTTTCGGCAGCGAGCCGAACTCGTCGCTTTCCGGGTACGGCAGCGCCGGCGCCATCGCCGCGCGGACCGCCGTGACTACCCGATCGGCGTCGACCGATCCTTGCGCCCGAGCGGCGGCCGGCGTGGCGACCGCACCCAGGCACCCGAGCACCAGCGCACCCATGCACCCAAGCACCCGCGCACCCATGCACCCAAGCACCCGCGCACCCAAGCACCCCGTCATTTGGTCTCTCTCCAGAAGGCGGCGAGAAGGTTCTCGGCGACGCGCAGCCGGTACTCGCCGGTCGAGCGGATGTCGTCGATGGGCGTGATCTCGGAGCGCAGCGCCGTCTGCGCGTCGGCGATCGATCCGCCCTTGGTCAAAACCTCTGCGGCGGCGGTGGCCTGCACCACCGTGGGCGCCACGGATCCGATGGCCACCCGCACGGTCCGCCCGCGCACGCCGGCCATCATCACCTTCGAGATCGCCTGCGCCCGCCTGGTCCCGACCTTGCGCCACCACTGGCGCCCCTCGATCGGCGGGATCTCGACGGCCGTGATCAACTCGGCGGGCTGCCGCACACTGGTCCGGTACCCCGTGTAGAACCCGTTGAACGGGACAGTCCGCTCCCCTTTCGCGCTGCGCAGGACCACGCGCGCGCCGGCGGCCGCCAGCACCGGCAGCGTGTCGCCGGCGGGCGAGGCGTTGGCGATGTTGCCGCCGAGCGTGCCCCGGTTCTGGATCTGCGCCCCGCCCACTTCGCGCGCCGCGGCCACGAGCATGGGCACGCGCCGCTGCACCAGCGGCGACCTGATGATGTCGGTGTAGGTGGCCAGCGCGCCGATCCTAATCGACGCACGTGATGCACCCGATGCACCCGCCCTGATCCCTCGGAGCTCGTCGAGCCCCCACAGATCGACGAAGCGCCGGTTCTCGAGCGTCCCGAAATGCAGGTTCACGAACACGTCGGTGCAGCCGGCAATCGGCGTGAGCGTCGGATCGTCCGCGAGCATCGCGAGCGCCGCCGTCAGCGTCCGCGGGCGCTGCAGCGACAGGGCGCTAACGGGCGTTGGCACGCGCCCTCTTCTTCTTCGGGCGGGTCTTTAGACCCGCCTGGACCGATCTGAAAATGCTCAGGTATCCGGTACACCGGCACAAGTTGCCGGCCAGGGCCGTCTTGATCTCCTCGAGCGACGCGCCGGCTCTTACGGGCATCGCCGCCAGGATCATCCCGGGCGTGCAGATCCCGCACTGCGCGCCGCCGTGCTTGACGAACGCTTCCTGCAGCGCCTTCCCCGCCCGCACGCGGCCGGCGCCCTCGATGGTGACGATGGCGCAGCCGTCGGCGTGGGCGGCGGGCACCAGGCAGGCATCCACGGCGACGCCGTCCACCAGCACGGTGCAGGCGCCGCACTCCCCTTCGCCGCACCCTTCCTTCGTGCCGGTGAGGCCGCAGTCTTCGCGCAACACGTCGAGCAGCCGCTTCATCGGATGCACGTCGAGCTTGCAGCGCCTGCCGTTGATGACCGCGATCATTCAGCCTTCTGCCTTCTGCCTTTTGCCTTCTGCCTTCTGCCTTCTGCCTTCTGCCTTGATCTGGGCCTTCATGATCCGCTCGGGCGTCGCCGGGATGGCGCGCACGTCGTAGCCGCAGTGGCGCAGCGCGTTGACGACCGCCGGCGCCGGACCGTCGATCGGCATCTCGCCGACGCCCTTCGCGCCGTACGGCCCGTGCGCGTACGGGCGCTCGAGCAACACGACCGTCATCGGCACGGCATCGAGCGGCGTCGGGATGATGTAGTTGGTGAGCTGCGAATTGGCCATGCGGCCGTCGCGCATCACGACCTCTTCGATCAGCGCGTAGCCGATGCCCTGCGCCGTGCCGCCTTCGATCTGCCCCTCGGCCATCAGCGGGTGGATGGCCTTGCCGATCTCCGCGACCGCGGTGACGTGGAGCGGCCGCGCTTCGAACGTCGCCGGATCCACCTCGAGCTCCACCACGTTGCAGCCCCACGCGTAGCTGCCATACGCATCCCCGCGATACGTGTCATCGTCCCACCGCAGGCCTGGCGGCGGCTCGTACTGCGCCGTCACGGTGAAGGGGCCGTGCTTGTCGAAGTAGTCGGCGGGCGACAGCCGGCCCAGGCGCTTGCGCATGTCGCGGGCGCAGCGTTCGAGCAGCTTGCCGACGATCATGCAGGTGCGCGACGCGACGGTGGGGCCGCTGTCGGGCACGAACCGGGTGTCGACCTCATGGACCTCGATGGCGTCGAAGGGCACGCCGAGCGCGTCGGCCACGATCTGGGCGTGCATGGTTCGTGTGCCTTGCCCGATCTCGGTGCTGGCCACCAGGATCCGCGCGCCCTGTGGCGTGAGTTCGAGCGAGGCTTTCGACGCCAGCTTCACCTCGCCGCCGCCGGTGAAGCCCGAGCCGTGGAAGAACAGCGAGAGGCCGATGCCGCGGTTGCTGCCCTGCCACTTCCGCCGCTTCGCTTTGAATCCCGATCGGCGCACGGCCTCGCGCAGGACCGGCAGCGCGCTCGCGTCCTTGCCGAGCGTCTGGCCCGTCGCAGTGGTATCGCCGGGCCTGAGCGCGTTCAGCTCGCGCAGCTTCACCGGATCGATGCCGAGCTCGGCGGCCAGGCGATCCATGTGCGCTTCGATGCCGAACTGCGTTTGCGGCGCGCCGAAGCCGCGGAACGCGCCGTTGGGCGGCGTGTGCGTCTGCATCGCGCGGCCGCGAATGCGGACGTGATCGCATCGGTACGGCCCCGCCGCGTGAATGACCCCGCGCGACAGCACCACGGCGCTCAACGTCGCATAGGCGCCGCCGTCCATGACGACGTCGACATCCATGGCGGTGATGCGGCCGGCGCGCGTGACCCCGGTCCGGTGGCGGAGGACCGCGGGGTGGCGCTTGGTCGTGGCCAGCAGATCCTCGACGCGGTCGTAGATCATCTTCACCGGACGGCCCGCCTTGCGCGCCAGGATCGCCGCGTGGCACGCCAGCATCGACGGGTACTCTTCCTTGCCGCCGAACCCGCCGCCGGTCTCGGCCTGCACCACGCGCACGCGATCCGGCGGCAGCCCGAGCAGAACGACCAGCGCCTTGTGCACGTAGTACGGGCATTGCAGCGATCCGTAAACGGTCATCTGTCCGTGGCCGGGCACGGCGATGACGCCGTTGG
>MELE01000041.1:0-36109 GCA_001768615.1 Acidobacteria bacterium RIFCSPLOWO2_12_FULL_67_14b
TGATGAGCGCGGGTAATCCGAGTGTCTGAAGGGTCATGTGTCCTGACCGCGAAATGATCGCATTCCGGTTCGAAGACGTTGCCTTCGTTTGCAACTCAGGTGCCGGTGGGCGCGGTGTTGAGCACGGCCGCCAGCATCGCGTAGTAGCCGCAGAGGCCAACGGCATCGATGACGCCTCTCTCACCAACCGCCTGCAGTGCGCGGCCATACACGGCATTCGGGACAATCTGACGGTCGTGCACAGCCCGGCACAGCTCGAAGAGGGCCGCTTCGTCTTCGCCCAATTCCGGCGGCCGCCGGCCCGCCGCGAGCGCGTCGATGGTGGACGGCTGCACGCCCGAATTCAGGGCGATCGGCGCGTGCACATCCCACTCGTACTGCTGCCGCCAATGCGCGGCCGTGATCAGAATCACGAGCTCGCTCAGGCGCGGCGCGAGCGCGCTGCGGAACCGCAGGTACTCGCCGAGCGCGCTCACGCGCGTCAGGAGTTCAGGGCTGTGAAGAAGCGGAATAAAGGGACCGAACGGCTCGGTCCCCCGGAGTCGCTTGAACTCCTCGATGGCCTGGCGCTGCTCGAGTGTCGCAGGCGGGTCTAAAGACCCGCCTTTACGCGGTGGCGGCCGGTAACCCATTCTTCAGCAGGTCTTCCATCGCCATGATGAACGTGTCGATCTCCTCGAGCGGCGTGTAGATGTTCGGCGTCACGCGGATGCCGTTGTACTCGGGCCGGTTGATCGCCGTCGTCACGATGCGGTACTTGTCCCACATGAAGGCGTTGATCCGCGGCGCCGGGATGTCCTTGATGCCGACGCAGGCCACGCCGTAGACCTGATCGAGGCCCGTGTGGATCACCACGCGCGGGTTGGTCTTGAGCTTGTTGGCCCAGCGGAGCGTCAGGTAACGGAGCCGCGCGGCCACACGCTCGGTGCCGATGGCCTGGTGGAACGCGAGCGCCTCGTTGATCGCGGCCTTGGTGGCGGCCGGCGAGGTGCCGATTTCCTCGAACTTACGGATGTCGTTCTCGCTCCGGAGGGGCGCGGCCTGCAGCGGCCACGTCTTCGCGATCCGGTCCCGCCGCACGTAGAGGAACCCGGTGCCGGTCGGCGCCAGCAGCCACTTGTGGAGGCTGGTGCCGTAGTAATCCATCTCGAGGTCGCGCAGCTTGAACGGGAAATGCGCCACGGCATGTGCGCCGTCGACGATGGTGATGATGTTGCGCGAGCGCGCCATGCGCGAGATGTTCTGCACCGGGAAGATCTGGCCGGTGAGGTTGGTGATGTGGCAGAAGTGCAGCACTTTCGTGCGCGGCGTGATCGCGCCCTCGAGGCGCGCAAAGAGATCCTCGCCGGTGGTCGGCACCGGGAAATTGATCTTCGTGATCTTGATCTTGTCGCGGCGGGCGCGCTGGTCCCACGTGGTGAGCATGCGGCCGTAGTCCTGCTCGGTGGTCAGCACCTCATCGCCGGGCTCGAGGTCGAGGCCGTTCTGCGCGATCTGCAGCGACTCGCTCGAATTGCGCGTGATCGCCATTTCCTCCGGGTCGCAGCCGAACTCGGCGGCCAGCCGGCGGCGGGCCACCTCGATGTTCCGCTCGATGATCCCGCGGTGAAACACCGGCGCCTGGTTCGAGTAGTCGAGGTAGCGCTTGTAGGCTTCGTGAACCACCGTCGGACTTGGGCAGCTGTTGCCATTGTTGAGGTTGATCAACGAGCGATCGAGCGAGAAGGCGCTCTGAATCTCGCGCCAGTAGAATTCGTCGCGCGCCACGTCATCAGCCGAACGGTCGCCGAGCGCCCGCGACGCCTGCGCCACCAGCTCGATACTGTTGTCGCCGATGACAAACGCGCCGGCGCCCAGGGCCCCGGTCATTCGCAAAAACGCACGTCGATTCGTCTTCATCATTCCCTCCCGATCGCGGGAATTATACCCGCGTTGAGGAGTAGAATCGCGCCATGCGAAAGACCTATCTCGCCATCGTCGCTGTCGTGCTCGTGGTCGTGGCTCCCGGCGCTGCCCAGGACATCGCCATGGTCGAGAAAATCAAGGCGGAGGGCATGGAGCGGTCGAAGGTGCTCGAGACCTTCGATCAGCTCACGACGGTGATCGGCCCGCGGCTGACCAATTCCCCTGCACACAAACGCGCCGTGGCGTGGACGCAGGAGACGCTGAAGGCCTGGGGCATGAGCGAGGTGCACGCCGAGCCGTTCCCGTTCGGCCGTGGCTGGACGCTCGACAAGGTCTCGATCGAAATGATCGAACCGCGCTACATGCCGATGATCGGCTACCCGAAAGGCTGGTCGCCGTCCACCGCGGGCAGGCTGACGGCGGCGCCGGTGTGGCTGCCCGGCCTGGACGAGACCGCCCTCAAGGCGCAGGCCGGCAAGCTGAAGGGCGCGATCCTGATGACCAGCCCGATCGTGAACTACGCGATCAAGGCGGATCGCCCCGTGGCCTCAGGCGATCTGAAGCCGCCGCAGCCGGCGCCGGTGCGTCCGCCCCAGCTGAACGCCGAGCGGCTCGCGGTGCTGAAGGCCGAGGGCGTCGGCGTGACGATCGAGCCGAACATCGGCGAGCACGGCACCGTGTTCGTGACCGGCCGCGACATGGGCGCCAACTCGGTGCCGTCGATCGTGCTCGCCACCGAGCACTACAACCTGATTGCGAAGATGCTGCAGCAGAAGATCCCGGTCAAGCTGGCGGTCGAGGTGCAGGGCCGCTTCACCGAGGAGGATCGGAACACGCACAACGTGATCGCCGAGATCCCAGGCACCGATAACGCCCTCAAAGACGAGGTCGTGATGCTCGGCGCCCACCTCGACTCGTGGCACACCGCCACCGGCGCCACCGACAACGCCGACGGCACCGCCACGACCATGGAGGCGATGCGAATTCTGAAGGTGCTCGGCGTGCGGCCGAAACGGACGATCCGGCTGGCGCTGTGGGCCGGCGAAGAGCAGGGCCTGCTGGGGTCGCGGGCCTACGTCGAACAGCACTTTGCCGGCAACAGGAACAAGGCCGCACGCGACAAGCTCTCCGTCTACTTCAACTTCGACAATGGCTACCCGCCGGTGACCGGGTTCTACATGGAAGGCAACGATCCCGCGAGGAAGATCATGGAAGAGTGGCTGAAGCCGCTCGCCGGGCTGGGCGCGATCATTCCGTCGCCGGGACACATCGGCGCGACCGATCATCTCTCGTTCCTCGACGCCGGCATGCCCGGCTTCCAGGCCGTACAGGAATACGTGAACTACGACGTCCGCACGCATCACACCAACGTCGACTTTGCCGAACGGATCGATCCGGCCGCGCTCAAGCAGGCCTCGGTCGTGATCGCGTCGGTGATCTACAACGCGGCGATGCGCGAGGGCTCGTTCCCGCGGCCCGCGCCGCCGAAGCCGGCGCCGACGAAGGAGTAATAAGTGAAACCACGAAGAGCACGAAGAGAACCACGAAGAACACGATGACTTTTCTTGGAACACTTCAACTTCGTGATCTTCGTGTCTTGGCCTTCGTGATCTTCGTGGTTTCCTTTGGCGGGTTGGTGGCCGCGCAGGACTGGCCGCAGATTCTCGGGCCCGGGCGAAACGGCATCTACACGGGGCCGGAGATCGTGCCGTCGTTCCCACGCTCCGGCCCGCCGCTCATCTGGAAACGCGACGTGGGCGCGGGCTTTGCCGGACCCGCGGTCGCGGGCGGACGGCTGGTGCTGTTCCATCGCGTCAACAACCGCGAAACCGTCGAGGCCATGGACGCCCTCACGGGCAAGACGATCTGGACGTTCGACTACCCCACCGGCTATCGCGACGACTTCGGGTTCGACGAAGGCCCGCGCGCCGTGCCCGTGATCGCCGGCGGACGCGTGTTCACCCACGGCGCCGACGGCATGCTGCACGGCATCGACTTCGCCACCGGCAAGAGCCTGTGGTCGGTGGACACGCGCAAGGTGTTCCAGACGCCGAAGGGGTACTTCGGCGTGGCCTCGTCGCCCCTGGTCGACGACGACCGCGTGATGGTCAACGTCGGCGGCAAAAGCGCGGGCATCGTCGCCTTCGACGCCGCCACGGGCAAGACGCTGTGGTCATCGCAGGCGGACGAAGCCAGTTACTCGTCGCCGATCGCCGCCGACATCGCCGGGCAGCACCTGGGCGTGTTCTTCACGCGGACGGGACTGGTGGCCCTCGACCCCTCAACCGGCGCGGCGCGCTACGTGTTTCGCTGGCGTGCGCGCATGGCGGCATCGGTGAACGCGGCCACGCCAATCGTCGTGAAGGACCAGATCTTCCTGTCGGCGAGCTACGGCACCGGCGCGGTGCTGCTGCAGGTCGCCAACAACGCGGTGAAGCTGGTCTGGTCGGGCGACGAGTCGCTGTCGAATCACTACTCGACCAGCGTCTACAAGGACGGCTACCTGTACGGATTCGAAGGCCGCCAGGAATTCGGGCAGAGCCTCCGCTGCATCGAGCTGGCCACCGGCAAGGTGATGTGGAACGTGGAGGGCTTCGGCGCGGGAACGCTGCTGGTGGCGGGTGAGGCGCTGGTCGTCACGCGCGAGTCCGGCGAGCTCGTGTTGGCGCCGGCTTCGCCAAGAGCTTTTCGGTATGCATCGCGCGCGGCGCTGATCCCTGGCGTG
The DNA here is from genome assembly GCA_001768615.1 of Acidobacteria bacterium RIFCSPLOWO2_12_FULL_67_14b. Classification (GTDB taxonomy): domain Bacteria; phylum Acidobacteriota; class Vicinamibacteria; order Vicinamibacterales; family UBA2999; genus 12-FULL-67-14b. The sequence goes on from MELE01000041.1 coordinate 4,631, forward strand.
GTGCGCGCGTACCCAGCGCTCGCCAACGGCCGTTACTACGTGCGCAACGACCGTCAGCTGACGGCGTTTGATTTGAGGAAATGAGAACAGTTGGCTGAAAGCCGACAGCTGAAGGCCGACGGCTGAATCAGTGGCAGATGTTCAGCCCGCGGTCCAGGACCGCGCCGTTCACGTTCCGGAACTCCCACTCGTAGAGCGCCGGTTCCAGCTTGAGGCGCAGCAAGCCGTGCCCGGTAATCAGCACCTCCGAGTTTCCGGCCGCGCGCGCCCGTCCGTACGGCGGCGCTCCGCCAGTACCCGCGATGAAGAGCCGGATGCCCCTGACGGGGTCGGGCCGCTGGTTGGCGTCCTGGGGCGCGTGGCGTTCGTACAGGTGATCGTGTCCCGTCACCACGACATCGACCCCGAGGCTGTACATCACGTCCCAGAGGTCCCGCTGCTGCGGGTTCGGACCGTTCGGTCCCGAGCTGTCGAAAGGGTGGTGCATGACGGCCAGCGTGCAGCGCGCGGTGCTCGACCGGAGCTGTTGGCGGACCCACTCGATCTGCACCGAGTTGCGGCCATTGGCCACGTTCGAGTTGAGCATGAGCACCTGCCACGTGGAGGATCCGATGGCATAGTAGCCGCTCCGATCGGGGCCGGCCCGCTCGCCGAAGTAGGTGAAGTAGCCCGCGGCGCCCGCGGTCTGGTAGTCGTGGTTGCCCGGAGCGGCCCAGAAGCGTGACCTGAAGCGCCCGAGCTCGGGGTCGAAACAGCGCCGGAATTCTTCGAGCGTGCCGTTCGGGTACGCCAGGTCGCCGGCCAGGAAGACGTCGCCCCCCAGGTCGGTCATCAACCGGGCCAACGACGCCATGACCGGCGACCCGCACCAGCCGGTGTCGCCGAAGATATTTACCCACGTGGTGGCCGCGCCGGTCGGGGGCAACGTGGGCGCGGTCGGGGCCGCCGGCGATTCGTTGACGGGCACCTCGACCGGCGGCGCGGGCGTGGCCACCACCTGCGGCGTGGGTGACGGCGAGATCGGGGAACCACTGCACCATGCGGATGCCACCGCACACACAAAGAGCGTTACCAGCCCGAGCGTCCTGGGCGGAGGGGGCCACATGCTGCTTTTTCGTGACCGGCGACGGGGTTGAACCGGCGACCGGAGACCTCGTCTATATTGTGTACCGTGGGCAAACACATCGCAACACTGGCCTGCGCCGCCTTGGCGGCCCTCTGCCTGGGGGCCGCCCCGGCATCTGCCCAGTCCGCCAACGACCTTTTCAGCAGCACGGACCTGCAGCGCGTGGATCTGTGGCTGAATTCGGCCGACTGGGCCAAGCTCAAGGCTGAGTTCCAGACCAGTACCTACTATCCGGCTGACCTCACGTGGAACGGCCAGACCGTCCGCAACACCGGCATCCGCTCGCGCGGACGCGGGTCGCGCAGCGGTACCAAACCCGGGCTTCGCGTCGACTTCGACCGCTATGCCACCGGCCAGACGTTTCTCGGCCTCAAGTCGTTCATCCTCGACAACGGCACGCAGGATGCGTCGGGGATCCATGAACCCGTGGCCGCGGCGTTCTACGCCCGCCTGGGCATTCCCGTGTCACGCGAGATCCACACCCGGCTCTACGTCAACAACGAGTACGCAGGCGTCTACGTCATCGTCGAGTCGGTGGACAAGGACCTGCTCGCGCGCGTCTTCGGCGCCATCGGCGACGACACGCAGAACGACGGGCATCTCTACGAATACAAATGGAACGACGACTGGCGGTTCACGAACCTCGGCACCAGCCTCGAGCCGTACAAGCTGCGCTTCGAAGCGACCACGCACGAAACGGAGAACGACGAGCAGCTCTACCGCCGGATCGAAACGCTGGTGCGCCTGACCAACGAGTCAACCGCAAGCGGCCTGGCCGGCGCGATCGGCAGCATCTTCGACATCCCGGCGTTCATCCGCTACGTCGCGGCGCAGAATTTCCTCGCCGACACGGACGGCTTTCTCGGCGCGTTCGGCCTGAACAACTTCTACCTCTATCGCCTCGAGAACAGCGAGGTCCACACCCTGATTTCGTGGGACTCGGACAACACGTTCTACAGCACGGACCTCTCGATCAACGAAGGCTGGTCGGGCAACCCGCTGATGGAAAAACTGATGTCGGTGTCCGAATATCAGTCACTCTATCTGACGGAGGTGGCGCGCACCGCACAACTGGCGGAGGCTGATGACTGGCTCAATACCGAGATCATCCGGCAGGTGCAGCGCATCGATACCGCGATGAAGGAAGACCCGGCGAAGCCCTTCTCGAACTCGAGTTACGAAGGCAAGGCGGGCGACATGTTGAACTTCGCCCGCGCGCGCATTGCCTTCGTGAAGTGCGAGCTCGAACGCGGCGCCGGCAACACGAGCTGCCGGCAGTAGCTTATTTCGTGACGGTGACGACGATGTCCTTCGTCGTGTTGAGCGCGCCGTCGGAGGCCAGGCAGCGGATCGTGTACTCGCCCGGATCCTCGAACGTCATCGACACGGTGTACTTGCCGTCTTCCGGAACCGCCGGCGCCATCCAGCGCGGCGCCCACGGCGAGTTGGCGCCCGCGCGCGTGTCTTCCCAGACCTTCGCCTGCCGGGGCGTGAACGTCACGCGGCCGGCGCCGCGGTAGACAAAGCACGAGTGACGCAGGCCCGTCTGGCTGCCGACGGTGATCGCCGAGGGCGGCCGCTGCGCCGCGGGATCGAACGCCATGGTGCCCCGTGGTGTCGGCGCGGGCGGCGTGGCATTGCCGGACGCCCGGGCGCGGGCCGCGGCGACCAGGCGAGCTTCGCGGGAATCGGGGCCGTAGCGCGGCCGCGGCACGCCGTCGTCTTTCGCGATCGCAATCAGCGTGAGCGGCTGGCCGACCTGCGCCCGCCGATCGCCGCCGTCCATGCTCAGCGCCGGCGGCTGGTTGGCGCGAATCTCCGGGCTGCTGATGCCGGCGCCAAGCGCGCCCTGCTCCGAGGCCTGCACCAGGTTGTCGACGAGGGAGTCTTCGCGGAGCGTGCCGAAGGCGCGCTCGGTCTTGCCACGCGTGGTCAGCGTCCAGACCAGCTCCTTCTTGCCCCAGTCTTTCGGCACGCGCACCCTGAACACGAACCGGTTCCGGCGCGGCAGGAAGTGCGTCGGCTGGCCCTGGTCGGGCAACCCGGGCGACAGGTTGTTGTCGGGGCCGATGGGCACGTCGACTTCCTCTTCCCAGTTGCGGTTCATGTAGCCGAACATCATGTTGAACGACCCGTCGTCGTTCTTTTCCCAGCCTTCGAAGGCGGGCGAAACGTTCTGGCCGCGGGAGTACGACAGCATCTGCCCGCTGGCGGTTTGATACGCGAGCGCTACCGTGAGCGCGCCCAGTAACAGGCGCGCGCGTCCTGATCGAATCATTGCCATTCCTACTGTTGCGGGCTCGCCGTCGGTTTGGCCGGCGGCGGGATGACGTTACACAGCGGGCAGCCGACGATCACGTCGGGCCGGTTCGGGCCGAGCTTTCGGCGGCGTTCCGCCATCTCCTGCTGGAACTCGTCGTCGGTGAGCGGCACCGACTGGCCGAGGTCGATGAACATGTTCGCGATCGAGCGGTTGCCCGAGCCCTGCCAGTTGCGCGGGTCGGGGATGTTCTTGTTGTTCGGCGTGTTATCCATGTAGCCGATGATGTGGAGGATCGTGCCGCGCGGCAGCAGCGGCGCGTGGTCGTCCTCGTACTCGTACTGGCGGACCCAGTTGTGGTCGTAGCCGGCGCAGGTCAGCGTCTGGATGTTGATGCCCCAGATGGCCTCGAGGCACATGCGCTGGCCCGGCGCGTGCAGGTGCGGCTCGAAGGTCGCGATCTTGGTCGGCTGCTGCAGCACGAGGTAGGCGTGCAGCTGCTGGTTGGCCTCGTTGGGCTTGATGTCGATGTCGAGCCCGTTGCCGAGGTTGCGCAGCGTGCTGCGGCGCGCCGGCTTGTAGCCCTTCGGATGGAACCGGAAGCCGAACAGCAGCTTCGACTTCACGTCGGCGCCGCCCGAGTGCAAGTGCGCCGACTGGTAGATGATGCTGGAGTTGGCCTTCAGCAGGCGGCCGGCGTTCGGGTCGAAGATGTCGGCGTTACGGCCGACTTCGTGCACGGGCCAGCCCACCGCGCCCTCGGAGATCGAGGCGTCGATGGGATCGCCGTCACCGCTGAATTCGGCCGTGGCCCAGATCAGGTGGTGCCACACGTACCGCTGTCCGACCGTCTCGCGGCCCGAGTCGTTCGAGAAGTTGTTGACCTCGCGAATCTCGACGGATGAAACGTAGCGATCCTCGGTGAGCGGGATCTTCGTGGGCTCGAACTCGCCCCACCAGTCGGGGGCGTTCGCCTTGACGGTGATCTCGGGGCTTTCGACGATCAGGTCGGGCTGGCCCGAGTGCCACGACGCACCATCCGGGAACACCCGCGGCGCCGGCATGTCGGCCACGTTGCCGCGGGCCGCGCCGGTGTCGGCCCACTTCGCGATCTTGGCGACCTCTTCGTCGCTGAGCGACGGGTCGTTCTTGTAATGCTGGATGCCGATGTTCTTCTCGATGTACCACGGCGGCATGGCGCCGAACTTGTCGCGAATCGCCGTGCGCTGCTTCATGGCACGCGCCCAGGGCCGCGCCTCTTCGTAGGTCTGAAGCGACATCGGCGCGACCTGTCCGGGCCGATGGCAATTCTGGCAGCTGCGCTGCAGGATCGGCGCGATGTCCCTGGTGAAGGTCACCTCGGGCGCCGGCGCGGCCTGTTGGGCGTCGAGGCCCAAGGGCGCCACCAGGCCGATGACGCCCGCGGTCAGGATCGCGGTGCCCATCGTCAGGCCCAGACCGAAGTTCTTTCCAACCGACATACACACTCTCCTTGAATGCGCCAATTGTAGCAGGGCTGCAGAGGGGTCAGACCCTACCGTCGGAGCATGGCCGTGCCGTTCCGTTTTGGCACCTGTCCTACTGGAATACGAGCGATTTCCTTCAGAGTTGCAATATTCACTACCGAAACCGCATTGTCCCCGGCCGCAGCCACATAGACGAACTTGCCGTCTGGCGAGAACGTCACCCATTCCGGATGTTGTCCCACGTGGACGGTCCCGATCGGCTTCAGGTCCGGCAGCGAGTAGGCGTACAGCTGGCTGAACACCTTGCTCGTCGCGATGAGGGTCTTTCCATCGGGCGTGACGCCCAATCCATGCGCCGGGGCACCCTGCAGACCCTGCGTGTGCTTCTCCTCGCCTGGAATGTCCGCCATGGGGAACCGGGACACCTCCTTGCGCGAGGCAAAATCCACCACGGCGATGCCGTGATAGTCCGACAGCTGGACGAAGATCCTGGACGTCGAGCCGTCTTTCGCCTGCTCGAACGTCATGGGACGCACCCCGGCCGACATCTGCAGCTCCCAGGCCACGGTCTCGGTGGCGGCATCGATCACCGTCAGCATGCGGCCGGGAATCGAGCCTGACACCACGTACTTGCCGTCAGGGGTCACGTAGACGTTGTGGATCGCACCCTTGACGGGAATCGACTTCGCGTTGGTCAGCGTCACGGTGTCGATCACGTCGACGGCGCCGGGCGCCTGGGCAATCCCGACGTAAACGCGCTTGCCGTCCTTCCCCACGAAGACGTTGTTGGGGCGGCCGCTGAGCGGGATCCGCGCGGTCACGGCCAGCGTGATGGCATCCACGACGTCGAGCGTGTGGAGGGCTTCGTTGGAGAAGTAGAGCCGCGTGCCGTCGGGTGCGCTCGTGACGCCGTGCGGCACCTCGATGTCATGGATGACGCCCACGACCGTGTTGGTCGCGGGGTCGATCAGGTGGATATTGTCGCCGGCGGCGTTGGTCTGGATGATGCGCGCCACGCGGGCGTCGGTGCCGGCCGTGAGCGTCGCGCCGTTGACCCAGGCCGACAGCACCCGCCAGTCCGGATCGTCCTTGGTGGTCCAGTGCTGCCCGCCGCCATGGAACACGTCGCCGCCGGCGGCGCGGGCCAGCGGATGCCGCAACAGACGGCTCGCGCCCGGGCTGCCGGGCACGACCATCGCCCTGGCGGCCTCGAAATTCTGGCGCGTCTGCTCCTCGTTCCAAGCGGTGGCGCCCGGCGCGAAGCGTTGCAGGCGAAGCGTGGTGCTGCCGGCGTGGCAGGTCACGCACCGCGCGTGATCCACACGCTTCTCGGTGAACAACGGCTGCACGCGGGCTTTGAAGAACTCGTAGTCGAGCGTCGGACCGGATGCCGGCGGTGCGGGCGGCGGCGTGGCGGGCTGCTGTCCCAGCAGCGCGGCCATAAGCAGTTCGAGCAGCATGGCAAGACCTCCCTGTCTCTGGACAAACCTGAAGGTTTGTCCCTACCCGTCGTCTGTCCCTACCGTCGTCCGTCCCCGGACAGGACGCTCGCAGGTTTTGGGGAATTCTAGCGCCATTCGTCACGCATCGGATACGATTGGCGTTTTCAAGGCGGACACGTGCATCCTGACCTCCAAGACGCGATCGCCTTCCACGAAGCCATTCTCGCGGAAGGCAGCAAGGCCCTCGTCGGTTATACCCAGCCAAAGATCCTGGCCAACGTCGTGCTGCTGTCGGAGATTCCGACCACCTACGACAAGAAGGAGCAGCGGCAGGTCAACTCAGGCAACCTGCTCTTGCGAGGGGTCCCGGGCGTCGGCAAGACGTTTTTCGGCGTGATTCTCGCGGCCATCAGCAACGCGAAGTTCGCCCGCATCCAGGGCCGCGCCGACCTGCAGCCCACCGAGGTGGTGGGCTTCCAGATGATCAACCCGGCCACGGGCGTGCTCACCACCGAAATGGGTCCGCTCGCCGAAGCCGAAGTGATCCTGCTCGACGAGATCAACCGCATTCCCCTCAAGTCGCAGAGCGCGTTCCTCGAAGGCTTGCAGGACCGCACCGTCACGGTCGGCAAGACGACCTACGAATTGCCGGCCTTCAACTTCGCCATCGCGACGATGAACCCGGTGGAGCTCGGCCAGGGCACGTTCCCGCTGTCGGAAGCGGCCACGGATCGCTTCGCGATCATGGTGAACATCGGCTACCTGCCGCCCGAGGAAGAGCGCAAGCTGGTGAACTTCGACTTCAAGCAGGTGCGGCTCAACCCGCTGATGAGGAAGGAACGGATCATCGAGTTGCGCTCGGCGATCAGCGAACACGTGTTCCTCCACGAGCGGCTGGGGGACTACATCCAGCGGCTGGTCTCGAACACGCGGCCCTACAACCCCGACACCGACTGGCTGCGGCACTCGCCGTCGGAGCTGGTCGAGACCGGCGTCGACCTCGGCGCCTCGCCGCGCGCGATCATCGTGTGGGGCCGTCTCGCGAAGGTGTGGGCGATTCTCGTCCGCCGCCGCGACGAGGTCTACCCGGAAGACATCCAGGACCTGGCGACCTACGTCCTGGCCCACCGCCTCTGGCTGGGGCCGCACGCCGCCAGCCATGGCCTCACCACCGACGCGGTGATCAAAGACATCATCGAGCGCACGCCTATCCCATGAGGACGCGGCCGTCTTCGATTGTCACGCCCGAAGAGCGCGCCGATCCGCTCATCGACCTGTCCGAGATCACGGAAGTCGAGCTGCTCATCCTCAAGCGGATGCGCGAGTTCACCATCGGCGAGCACTCGAGCCTGTTCCACGGGACCGGCTTTGATTTCGTCGGCCTCCGCGACTGGCAGTCGGGCGATCGGTTCGAGGCCATCGACTGGGCGCAGTCGTCGCTCACCAACTTCAGCCCGCTGATCGTCCGCGAGTTCGAGCAGCCGACGACCTCCGGCGTCGTGATCGTGGCGGATCGCTCCGCGTCGACGCGCTGCGGCGTCGACACGGGCGGGGCCGACCGCGCCGGCATGCAGATCGCGACGCTGATCGCGCGGGCGATCGCCACCGTCGGCATGTCGGCGGTGTTCTTCCAGGACTCGATCGGCCTGATCACGTTCGACGAGGGATTCCGCGACCTCCGCGCCGTCCGCCCCCGGATCGGCAAGGGCCAGGTGATCCACTGCCTCGAGGCCTACCAGCACGGCTACGGGCTGCAGGACCTGCGGCACACCGGCAACCTCAGCGCCACGCTCAGCGGCTTCTCGCGCAAGACGTCGATGATGCCGGTGATCTCGGACTTCCTGTTCGACGACGCGGAGGAGTTCCTGCGGGAGCTGGCGCAGGTCAACAACGTGCACGACGTGTTCGTGATGATGGTGGACGCGTCGTTCGCGTTCGAGCTGCCCAAGGTCTCGGCGGGGTGGATCGAGGTCTACGACGTCGAGACGGGCAAGACCCGGATGATGTCGCGCGGCGAGCTCAGCCATCAGAGCGAGCGGATCCGCCTGTGGCAGGACGAAGTGACGCGCCAGGCGAAGCAGCTCGACCTGGATGTCGTGCGCCTCACGCTCGATCAGGTGAAGTTCGACGTCGCGCTCATCGAGTGGGTCGCGGAGCGCCGCCTTCGGCGCCGCAAGTAGAGTCAAGAGTGCAGAGTTCAGAGTTCAGAGTTCAGAGTTCAGAGTTCAGAGTTGCAGGGAGGGCGGAACTTTAGTTCCGCCGGGATCCGCCGAGAGCCGTTATGAAGACACACACACTCATCGTTGCCCTGCTGGCAGGCCTGATCGTTCCCGCGGCCGCGGGCGCGCAGACCGGGACCGACATGGTCGAGGTCGAGCCGATCACCTGCTGGTGGCGGACGAGCACCAGCGCGGTGCGCACCGGCGAGCCGTTCGGGCTCACCCTGACGTGCGCCGTGCTCGAAACCGAGTCGACGAAGATCGTCCCGGACTTCTCCAAGCTGGAAGCCAACGTGGTGCAGCTACCGCCCTTCGAGGTCCTCGGCGGGACCCACCCGTCGGACCTGGTCACCGTCGGCAAGCGGTTCTTCCAGTACGACTACCGCCTTCGGCTGCTCGCCGAGGACGCCTTCGGCGCCGACGTCGCGGTGCCGCCGCTCGAGGTCACCTATCGGGTCGAGAGCAAGGTGTCGGGCGGCGAGTCGGTGCAAGGCCGCGACCAGAGCTACGCCCTGCCACGCGCGGCGATTCGCCTGATCTCGCTCGTGCCCGACGACACGACCGACATTCGCGAAGCGCCGGCGGCGCCGTTTTCGGCCATCGAGTCGCGGGTGTCGCGCGCGAACCTGTTTCAGACCATCGCCGGCGTGCTGTTCACGCTCGCCGGTCTCGTCGCGCTGCTCGTGCTCGTCAGCCTGTTCCGCCGCAAGACGCCGGCCGGCGAGGCCGCGCGGCGGCGGGTGCCCGCGCGCCGGATTCTCGCCGCCGCCGCCACCGAACTGGCCGAGATCCAGCGGGCCAGCCGCGGCGGATGGACCGGCGAACTGGCGGGCCGCGCGCTGGCGGCGCTCCGCCTGGCGGGCAGCTATGCGATCGGCCGCGCGGTGGGACAACGGGTGGCGAAAGCCGGGGAAACCGCGGTCGAAGGCGAACTGCTCGTCGGCGGTGGATTCGGGCGTCCGAAGGCGCTGGTGTCCGGATCGGTCACACCGGAAGCCGCGCCCGAGCGCGCCGCGCCGGGACTCGCCGGCGCGCTGCGCTCGCTCACGGTCGTCCGCTACGGGCGCCACGAGGCGTTCGGCTCCGCCGCGGATGAGGCGGTGGAAACGGCGATCCGGCTGACGACGCAACAGCAGGCGGCCCATTCGTTGCTCACGGAGTGGACCAACGCCTTCGTGCAGTCGCTGGTGGACCTGCGCAAGAAGGTCTGGGCCTGACCAAGGTGCGTACGGTGCGTACGGTGCCTAGGGTGCGTACGGTGCGAAAGACGGCATAGAGCGATGCAACTCGTCCGGGATCTGGCAGCGCTGCTCGAGGCCACGTGGGCCGAACTGGGAGAGCTCCGTCTCGAACGCCTGCTCTTCGCCGAAAGCGCCACGGCACGGCAGGCGGTGATCGCGCTCATCGGGCTGGCGATCGTCTTCATCGTGATTCGATCGTTCGGCGCCAGCAACCCGGGCCACAAGCGGATGGCACTGCCGGCCATCGTGACGAGCGCCGGCTGGTCGCGCGCGTCGTTGTCGCGGCATGGCGCGCTCATCCTGGCGCTGGCGGGCCTGCCCTTCTTCGTGCTCGCGCTCGGCGACCCGCGGACCGCCCTGACCCGGTCCGAGACCACCTATCCCGGCCGCCGCATCAGCCTGCTGATCGACGCCTCGTCCAGCATGCTGTCGGCACTGCCCTCCACGCGACTGGCGAAGGGCGCGCCGAACAACGCCGCCTTCTTCACCACCGTCGGCGCCGCGCGGTTCTTCATCGAGCGCCGCATGCAGGGAAAGTACCGCGACCTGATGGCGCTGATCGAGTTCGGTGACGATGCGTACGTCATCACGCCGTTCACGACCGATTACGAGAACATCCTGTTGAGCACGTCGCTCATCGGCGACTGGAACGAGTTCATGGCGTTTCCCGACCAGGGCACGGTCGTCGCGCGCGCGGTGGAACAGGCGGTCGGCCTGTTCCAGGCGTTCGACTACCTCGACTCGGCTGGCAACCTGCTGGTGATCTTCACCGACGGCGCCGACGCCGACGTGCTCGAGAACGGCAAGACCGTGGATGACGTGCTGGCCGAGGCGACCCGCGCGAAGATTCCCGTCTACCTGATCAAGATCGGCGGCAACATCGCCAACAAGCGCAGCGTCGCCGACGAGCTGTGGATCAACGCCGTGCAGAAGACCGGGGGGAAGTTCTTCTCGGGCGCCGACGAGGCGATGATCATCGAGTCGATCCGCGCCATCGATCGTTCGTCGCCGGGCAAGATAGACATCAAGCAGTACAGCACGGAGCGGCCGCGGTATGCGCCGTTCGCGCTGGCCGGTGCGGGGTTCTGGTGCCTGGCGCTGTTGTTGCGGTTTACGGTACCGACGTTCCAGACGTTTCCGTGAAGGTCTCGGGCTCCGGGCTCCGGGCTCCGGGTGTTGTCGAGCGGACCTTTAGGTCCGCTATGAGGAGAAGGAAATGAAATCGTCCTCCTGGTTCGGTCAGCTGTTGATTACGGTGGTGCTCGTGGCCGGCGGCGTCGTTCTTTGGCGCGCGGGCCAACTCGAGGAACGGATGGCCGCCGCAGAGCGGGACCTCGTGACGCTGCGCTACGACAGCGCCGCGGCCGCCGCCGAGGCCCCGAGCCGGATAGCGGTGCTGCTGCCGGGCGAGGGCCGCACGGTCACTGACGCCGCGACGCTGCGCGCGACCGCCGCGTACTGGGAGGCCGACTACAACACGGTGGCGTCGAATCCGGCCGCGAAGCTGCTCGCCGCCAACGCCTCGTACCGGACGATTCGCCGCGACGGCGGGACGTGGCAGGCCGTGGTCGGCAAGCTCGATCAGCTGGTCAAGGGCTACGCCGAGATCCTGCGCGAAGAGCCCGGCAACGTCGAGGCCGCGTTCAACTACGAGTACGCGGTGCGGCTGCGGGCCGTGATCGCCGCGCGCAAGCAGCCGGTCGCGCCGGTCAACCCGGCCGACCAGACGATCACCATCCACGGATCGGCGGGCGCGCCGCCCGAAGAGTCCGACATGAAGAAGTTCAAGATGATCGTCCCGATGCGGCCCGACGAGCGGCTCGAGGCCGAGAAGGCCGGCAAGGGCACCACGAAGGTCAGAAAAGGGTAGGCCTGGGGCTTGAGGCTTGGGACTTGAGTAGAAGATGAAGTTCGGCGCGCCCGGATTCCTGCCGCTGCTCGTCGTCCCCGGCGTGCTGTTGCTCCTGTGGGTGTGGCAGGTGTGGCGCCGGCGGGCCGACGTGCAGGCGTTCGTTCAGCGGCGGCGCGTGCCGGTGAAGGAGCGCATCCCGTTCTTCGGCGAGCTGCTGTTCTGGCTCTTCCTGCTCTTCGCCGCCACGTCGGCGATCCTCGCGGTGGCGCGGCCCGTGGCCGTGACCTCGCTGGTGCGCACCGCCGGCGTCGACCTCGTCATCCTGCAGGACGGCTCGGCGTCGATGCACGTCCAGGATGTGCGCGGCAACCGGTGGCGGCGATCGATGCGGTTCCTGCGGACCCTGGGCGAATCGCTGCGATGGGACGACGACCGCGTGGCCATGGCGCTCTTCGCCCACATGGCCACGCCGCAGATCCGCCTGACCAAGGACCCGAACACGTACTTCTTCTTCCTCGATCACCTCGAAGACACCTCGCCGTTCCGCCTCGAAGACGACGGCACGTGGGACACGAACACCGAGCGCGGCATCTACTGGGGGCTGCGGTTGATCGAAAAGGATGAAGAGATCCGGCGGAACACGCCCGGCCACAACCAGGCCGAGAGCGACAATTCGCGCGCGTTCATCCTGATTTCCGACGGCCAGTCGTGGAGCGGCGAGGTGGCCAAGTCGCTCGCCCTCGCGCAGGAAAAGAACGTGCCGCTGAACGTGATCGGCGTCGGCACCACGGTGGGCGGGCTCATCCCGGATCCGAAACGGGAGCCGAACCAGCCGATGCTGCGTTCCGTGCTCAACCGCGCCGAACTGTCGCGGCTGGCCACGGTCGGCGGCGGGCGCTACTTCGAGCTCGATCGCGAGACCGATCGCGACATCGCCAATGCGATTATCGAGCAGACGCGCCGGCGCGCCGGCTCGAAGGGGCTGCAGGAGGGAACGCAGGATCTCTACTGGAACTTCCTGCTGGCGGCCGCCGGCTTCCTCGCACTCGGCGTCCTGTTCCTGCGCGATCGCGTGGCGCTGGCACTACAGTTGTCGGCCGCTGCCGCGGTGTTCGTATGGGTGACGTCCGTGTTCTGATGTCTCACGGGTACATTGACAATTGACAATTGACCGATCGGGCGACTGTTTGGTGATTGGGCGATGTGAGATTGAGTGATTGGGTTTGGCGATTCACGATTGTGACGATTGGCTGCCGGTGCGGCGGCGAATCGCCAGATCGACAATCCGGATCACAATCACCCAATTGACAATTCGACAATCGCTAAACAATCGCAAAATCGGTCGATCGACGATCGTCAATGTGCCGCGCGGCCGACCCGCGTCGGCGCCCACGCCACCATGTCGAGCCGCCGGGCAAAGTGCAGCAGCGGCTTGGCGTCATGGATCGACACGCCGTGGACCTCGAGCATCGCGTTGCGGCGGATCTCCGCCTCCGCCGACTGCAACGGCCACGCGCGGTGATGCACATCGCCCCGCAGCAGCCGGCCGCGGCCGTCCAGGGCGTAGAAGCAGTAACGCTCGGTGAGCCAGTGCTCGAGCGAGCCGCGCGCGGGCTCGCGAACCGGCGACGTCGGACGGAACGTCGCCTCGAACGCGGCCGGCGGCCGGCGCCTTGCGGACCAGTACTCCACCCCGGCCTGCGACAAGTCGACCTTCATCCTGGCGTGCTCGTAGGGAAGATGAAAAACCCGCCTGGCCACCCATACGGCCACGGGATTCGAGGCGTCGAGACTGAGAAACCAGACGCCCGGCTTGCCGCCACGAGTGACATACAGGCGAACGTTCAGCTCGGGAAATGCCGAAATCCACGGCACGTCCGGCAGCCCACGGACCATGACGCCTTCCATCCGGAACGGCACGACGCCGATCCACGTCTGGCGATCGAACGAGTCGACCTCCAGTCCGGCGGGGACCAGGTGGCGCACGCTGGCCACGGGAACCGGCCAGTGGGCGAAGAGCAGGTCGCACCACGACTGACGCCCGATCCAGGGACGACCCGGAACCGGCCACGGCCGATGGTCAAGGTGCGCGAGCGACGGGTGCACGGGTTCACTGTACTCCGCTCTCTTCCAGGAACTGCCTGATCAGGTACCAGGGCCGCGGGCAGTCGTTGTGGCCGCACGGGACTTCGTGGAACCTCGCCCCCGGCACGGCGGCGGCGAGCGCGCGTCCCTGGGCGATCGGCACGATGGTGTCGAGCGATCCGTGCACTACGAGCAGCGGTCCGCGGAACGCTGAAAGGGCGCCCAGCGTATCGAACCGATCCCTGACCAGAAACGCGGGCGCGAGGAATTGCGCCGCGAAATCCGCCACGCTGGTGAAGGACGATTCGAGAATCAGCGCCGGGGTCTTGCGGTCGGCCGCCAGCCGCGCCGCGGCTCCGCCGCCGAGCGATCGCCCATACGGCACGATCCGCTTCGCGTCGATCCGGGGATCGGCCTGGGCCCAGTCGTAGGCGGCAGCCGCTGCCTCGTTGATCGAAGGTTCCGACGGCCGGCCTGCTGAGCGGCCGTACCCCGGATACTCGAGCAGCAACGCGGCCATGCCCCACGTGGTGACCTCTTCGAACACGGGCACCCAGTCGTCGGCCAGCTCGGCGTTGCCGTGCATGAAGATCAGCAGCGGGACCGGACCCGCGGGCACCTCCGCCGGGACGAGCAGCAACGCCTGCGCTTCGCCCCCGGCGAGGGGCAGCCGCACGATTTCCGCGCGGCCGGTGTCCGCCGGCAGCCGGTTGACCGGCGCCGGAAACAGCAGGCTGCGTTGGGCCAGGTACAGCACCGCCAGATACGCTGCGGCGATGAGCGCGATGGCGAGCGCCACGAAGCCGAACCTCGACATGGGTGCTGCGCTGGAGCATACCTGCAAGCGCCGGCGAAGATCCCGGGCCCGGGTCATGGCATAGTGAAGAGCGTGACGTTTCGGTCCCTCACCCTCATGATCACGGCCGCTCTCGCGGCGGGCGCGTGCTCGGCGCCGGAAGACTACACCACGAAGATCGCGGCGGCCCGCGCGGCGAAAGACGAAAGCTTCACGTCCAATCCCGAATCGCCGGTGCCGCCCGACAAGAAGGCCGAACTGTTGCCGCTGTCGTACTTCCCCGTTGACGAAAGCTACGCGGTGCCCGCGACGCTGGCGCCCGCCGCCGAGCGGACCCGCATCCAGGTGCCGACCTCGACCGGCAAGATCCGCGACATCGAGCGCGTCGGCACGCTGAAGTTCTCGCTCAGGGGACAGGCCCTGAAGCTCACCGCCTTCGTCGAGGTCAGCGCGCCGCAGAACCGGCTCTTCGTGCCGTTTTCCGACCTCACCAGCGGTGCGGAAACTTATGCGGCGGGCCGCTACCTCGAGCTCGATCCGACGCCAACGGGCATCTACGTCATCGACTTCAACGTCGCCTATCACCCGTACTGCTACTACAGCCCGGAGTTCGACTGCCCGTATCCACCCGCGGAAAACCGCCTGACCACGCCGATCCGCGCGGGCGAGCGCCTGCCGAAGGCGGCGTCGAGTGTTCCATGAAAGCCGCTGACGGGCTCCGCGCTCCGGGCTCCGGGCTCAAACCATCCGCGCTGCAGGCCATCGTCTTCGACTTCGACGGGGTCATCGCCGACAGCGAGCGCCTGCACCTTCGCGTGTACCAGGAGATCCTTGCGCCCGAAGGCATCACCGTGTCGGAGGAGGACTACTACTCGCGCTACCTCGGCTACGACGACGTGGGCGTGTTCAAGGCGATCGGCAAGGATCACGGTCTGCCGATGGACGACGGGCGCGTGACGACGCTGGTGACGCAGAAGGGCCGCCGCTACGAGGCCTTGGCAGCCGCCGGCGAGATGCTGTTTCCGGGCGCGGCCGATTTCATCCGGGCGGCGGCGGCGGTGGTGCCCCTGGCGATCGCCTCGGGCGCGCTGACGCACGAGATCGAGGACGTGCTGGAGCGCGCCGGGCTGCGCGCGCTGTTTCCGGTGATCGTCGGGGCCGATCAGACCGCGCGCAGCAAGCCGAGCCCCGATCCGTACGTGACGGCATTTGCGAAGCTGTGTGCGCACACGGGCCGGGACCTGGTGCCATGGCGATCGGTCGCCATCGAAGACTCGAAGTGGGGACTGGTGTCGGCCCGGGGCGCCGACCTGCGCTGCGTGGCCGTGACCAACACGTATTCGGAACAGGAACTGCGTGCCGACGCCGAACTCGTCGTGCCCGGGCTGCACGCACTGACGATTGCCGCGCTGGACGCGCTGTGTGCCGACTGAGGCCCGGGTGGTGAAATCGCTCGCCGAGCAGATCGCGGATGCGGCCGACCGGCCGGGGCCGGACCTGGCGGCGCCCGCGTTCCTGGTGGCGCGCATCGAGTATCCGCGACTCGATCCGTCGCCGTATCTCGACCGGCTCGACGACATGGGCGACGCCGCCTTTCACTTCGTCGCGAAGGATCCGGGACACGACGCGCCGCTCGCCGCCCGCATCGATGCCGTCAACCGTTTTCTCTTCGGCGAGCTCGGCTTCACCGGTAACCGCGAGCAGTACGACGACCCGCGCAACAGCTGCCTCAACGAGGTGATGGATCGGAAGAAAGGGATCCCGATCACGATGGCGCTGATTTACATCGAGGTCGCCCGGCGGGCCGGCCTGCGCGCGGAGGGCGTGAATTTTCCCGGACACTTCCTGACGCGGATCCTTCGGGATCTGCGCACCGACGATCGCGACGATGGCCTGATCGTCGATCCGTTCCATGGCGGCGCGATCCTCAACGAGGCGGACTGCCGCCAGCTGCTCAATCGCTTCATGGGCGAGGACGCGGCGTTCGAGCCGGCCCTGCTGGCGAGGGCCACGCGGCGGCAGGTGCTGGTGCGGATGCTGCTCAACCTGAAGCGGCTGTACGTGCGGATGCACTCGTTCCCGCAGGCCCGCGCCACGACCGATGCGCTGCTGGCGCTGCAGCCGACGTCGCTCGCCGACCTTCGCGACCGCGGCCTGCTCGCGTACCACATGAACGACTTCTCACATGCGCTGCGGGATCTCGAGGAATACCTGAAGCTGGCGCGGCTGTCGGAGCAGGACGAAGACGAGCGCAAGGAAACCGAGAAGGTCTGGGAGCACGTCAAGACCCTCCGCCGCCGCGTGGCGCAGCTCAACTAGCGAAGCGCGGCGATTTCCTTGTAGAGGTACGCCGACGCAATCACGCCGTTGTGGAAGTTGCCGAGGTCGAGCTTCTCGTCGGGCGCGTGCGCGTTCTCGTCGGGCAGGCCGACGCCAAAGAGTACGCACGGCACCCCGAGCTCTTCCTGGAACGTCGACACCACCGGGATCGATCCGCCTTCACGGTTGAAGACCGGCCGCTGGCCGAAGCCCTGCTCGATGGCGCGGCCGGCCGCCTGCACGAACGGGTTGTCGAATGCCGTCATCCACGGCTTGCCGCCGTGCATGCGCGTGATCGTCAGCTCGACGGTCTTCGGCGTGACCTTGCGGACGTAGGCCTCGAACAGGTCGCCGATCTTCTGCGGGTCCTGGTTCGGTACCAGCCGCATGCTCACCTTCGCCATCGCCACGGCCGGCAGCACGGTCTTGGCGCCCTCGCCGGTGAATCCGGAGAGCAGCCCGTTGACCTCGAAGGTCGGCCGCGCCCAGGTGCGCTCGAGCGTCGTATAGCCGGTTTCGCCAAACAGCTTCGGGGCGCCCAACTCGTTCCGGTACTTCTTCTCGTTGAAGGGCAGCTTCTGCCACTCCGCCCGTTCCTCATCCCTCAGCGGCACCACGTCGTCGTAGAAGCCGTCGATCTTCACGCGCCCGCCCTTGTCTTTCATTTGCGCGAGCACTTGCGCGAGCACCATCGCCGGGTTGGCCACGGCGCCGCCGAACGATCCCGAGTGCAGGTCCGACTTGCTGCCGCGGAGGTCGAGCTGGAAGTAGGTGAGGCCGCGAAGGCCGTAGCAGATCGACGGGATGCCGCGATCGAACATCGGCGAGTCGGAGATGACCACGACGTCGGCCTTGAGCAGGTCCTTGTGCGCGCGGATGAAGTCGTCGAGGTTGGCGCTGCCCACCTCTTCTTCGCCCTCGATCAGGAACTTCATGTTCAGGGGCAGGCCGCCGTTCTGCCGGATGTGCGCCTCGACGGCCTTGAAGTGCATGAAGACCTGGCCCTTGTCGTCGGCCGAGCCGCGCGCGTAGATTTCGCCGTCGCGAATCGTCGCCTCGAACGGCGGCGAGGTCCACAGGTTGACCGGGTCCACGGGCTGCACGTCATAGTGGCCGTAAAAGAGAATCGTCGGCGCGCCCGCGGCGCCGAGCCATTCGCCGTAGACCACGGGATGGCCCGGTGTGTCTTCGAGGCGCACCTGATTCAGGCCGATGCGGCGCATCTCGGCCGCGGTCCACTCGGCGCACTTGCGCACGTCGTCCTTGTGCTGGGGCAAGGCGCTGATGCTGGGGATGGCGAGGTACTGCTTCATCTCGTCGATGTAGCGGTCGCGGTTCACGTTGATGAAGTCGACAATCTTGTCCATGGGTCTATCCGATGGCGTCCGGCGAACCTTTGCCGGTGAGCATGTCCACGGCGGCGGTCAGCCGCTCCAGGTTAAAGGGCTTCATGAAATAACTGCAGCGTGACTGGTCCAGGAACTCGCGGGTGTCGTCGCCGTCGATGTCGCCGGTGATGAAGATGAAGCGGCGCGCCATCTCCGGCCGGATCTGGCAGACACGGCCGTAGAGTTCCTGGCCGCTGAGCTCGGGCATCTTCACGTCGGCGATCACCGCATCGTACGCCGTCCGCTCGATCATGACCAGCGCCCGGCGCGACAAGGTCGTGCTTTCGACGTCGTAGCCGGCGCCGGCCAGCACCCGGCGCACCAGCGCCGCGTTCGATTCCTCGTCGTCGACGACCAGCGCCTTCCGGCGGTGGGGCGAGGCAGCCAGCTCGTCGGCATCGGGCGGCACGACGGTGTACGAGGCCTCCCCCGAGGTGACGGCGCGGGTCTGGAAGCCCCGGGCCGGGGCCGGGGCGTGGGGGCCGGCGGCGGCCACCGACGCCAATGACTCGGCCATCACCGGCAGTTCCACCGTGAAGACGGCGCCGCCCTCCGGGTTGTTACGGGCCGTGATCTGTCCGCCGTGCTCGCGGACGATGCCGTAGCAGACCGACAGGCCGAGTCCCGAGCCCTGGCCCACTTCGCGTGTCGTGAAGAACGGATCGAAGACGCGCGTGAGGTCTTCGTTCCTGAGGCCGCTGCCGTTGTCGGCGACCTCCACGAGAATACGGTCCGGTTCGCCCCGCCACTTCGTGGTGAGCACGATCTCGCCGCGGGCCGTGGTCGGCACCTGGGTAGGCGGGCCGTCGCCGCTGCGGCGGGCGCCGATCGCATTCTCGGCGTTCTGGATCAGGTTGACGAGCACGTCTTCCAGCCGCGCGTGATCCACATACACGAGCGGCAGCCGGTCGGCGATCTCGATCCGGAGGTCGATCCCGGCCGACAGCAGGCGCGGTTCGCGCATCGCCACGGCGTCGCGCACGATCCGGTTCATCTGCTGCCACCCGCGCGCCGACGAGGTGCGGCCCGCGAAGGTCAGCAGGTTGCGGACGATGCCGGCGGCACGGTTGGCATTGTCGCGAATGGCGCGGAGTTCCTCGGTCTCGGGCGCCGAAGGCCTCGACGCCAGCATCAATTCGGCGTAACCGAGGACGCCCTGCAGCGGGTTGTTCAGCTCGTGCGCGACCCCCGACACCAGCTGGCCGACCGCCGCGAGTTTTTCCTTCTGCACGAGCTGTTCGCGCGTCGACACGAGCTGCTGTCCGGCGCGAATCAGCGCGCGGCGCGACAGGAACTCGCGCACCACCACGACGAAGCCGAACGGGATCATCATCGCCAGCGCCAGACGCGTGCGCAGCGACTCCACCTCCGGCGAGACGTCCAGGAGCCGGCGGGCGATCTCGTCGATCGCCGGAATCGCGACAAGCAGGGCAATCGCGATCAGCGACACCACCGGCAATCGCGCCAGCGGCGGCGCCTCCTCGGACGGCTCGAAGAGCTTCTCGTCGAACGCCACCGCCGCCGCCAGCGCCATCGCGACGTACGGCGCCATCCACACCAGATCCCAGAGCCCGCCGGCCGCGTACTGACCGGACCGATCGATGACGTCGTAGGCGATGCCGCCGGCGAAGTTGAGCGTCAATCCGGCGGCGTAGACGCCCAGCATCCTGCGCCACGCGGCCGACGACGAGGTCAGCCACACCGATCCCGCCCACGACGCCAGCAGCAGGTTGCGCGCGTTCAGCAGTTGCGTGAGGTTCCGGTTGTAGAGCTGCTCGGACCCGTTGGTCACGGCGATCGAGACGACGAAATAGATGTAGACGAACGCCGCGAAGAGCGCGATCAGGACGAGGTCGAGCAGCACGATGTCGAACAGCCATCGCGGGCGGTCGCGCTCGGGCCGGCCGTACAGCGCCGCCGCCAGCGGAATGCTCGACACGAAGAAGAGCGGATCGGTGGGCGACATCACCGGGACGCCGCCGCGCGCGAGGTCGTAATACGTCCACACGGCCTGGCCGACGGTCCACATCACGCCGTGCACCGCGTTGAGGTTCCAGAAGACGCGGACCTGGCCGCGGCACCGGCGCGCGAGCGCCAGGGTCAGCGCCGCGTAGGCCAGCGGCGGCACCAGCTGCGCCAGATCGCCGAACGCGGCCGACCGTTGGCCCGTCGCGATCGACAGGAGGGCGTACGCCAGCAGGATGCCGCCCCCGGCCAGGCCGACTGTGCGAACCATGGGCGCTACAGTATATCGTCCTGCGATCACGCGACGGTCCAGCATTCGCCGTCGCGCCGCGCCCGCCCGTCCTGTTCGAGCTTGTGCAGATGCGCCAGCACGCTCTCGCGCGCCATCGGCGCGAGCGCCGGCGTGAGCCTGAAGTAGATCGCCGCCGTGATCGCGTCGGCGGTCGACACGCCCGACGCGAGCGCCGACAGCACCTGCGCTTCGCGCTGGCGTCGATGATCGAGGTACTGGCGGATCAGCGCCGCCGGATCCTCGATCACCGGCCCGTGGGCCGGCCAGGCCCGCACGGGCTCGAGCGCGAGCAGCCGCTCGAGCGATCGCAGGTAATCCGACAGGTTGCCGCCGCTCGAGGCCGGGATGAAGACGGTGGTCCCCAGCACGAGCAGGTCGCCGACGAACACCGTGCGCGAGCCCGCATGCCAGAACGCCAGGTGATCCGGCGAGTGACCGGGTGTGTGAATCACTTCGAGATCGTCCGCGGGAGTCGCCACCCGATCGCCATCGCGGAGCGGGCGCCACGGCACCGCGAACCTGGCGTCCTTCTCCGGCCAGGGCCACTTCCAGAACTCCGCCGCGGGCCAGCGCGAGGCAATCGCCGGTGCTCCGGTCGCATGATCCGTGTGCACGTGCGTGACCAGCACACGCCCGGGGCCGGCCGGCGCCGCTGCGGCGAGGGCGTCGAGGTGCGACGCCTGT
This sequence comes from Acidobacteria bacterium RIFCSPLOWO2_12_FULL_67_14b, assembly GCA_001768615.1. GTDB lineage: Bacteria > Acidobacteriota > Vicinamibacteria > Vicinamibacterales > UBA2999 > 12-FULL-67-14b. The sequence continues at coordinate 25,766 of MELE01000041.1, forward strand.
CCGACGCCGGCGTCGATCAGCACGGGCGCGTCGCCGGGGATCAGGTAGGTCCAGTTCCCTTCACCGGTGAAGGGCCCCGGGTTGCCCGCGTGCAAGGGGATCGGGCGCAAAGACGCCAGGCTCATTGTCCGGAGGATCCTTGGGAAAATGAACCCGGCGTCCTCAGTCCTACTAACGACACGCCGAACGCCACGAGCATAATCGCCGCCGCGCTCAGATACGGCGTGGTCATCCCATAGGCGTCGTACAGATAACCGCCCCATGCCGGACCGACGACCCGCCCGAGGCTCGCCAGCGAGGAGGCCAGGCCGAGCGTGCCGCCCTGATCGTCGGCATCGGCCGTCTTCGACACCATCGCCGACAGCGCCGGACTGTTGAAGCCCATGCCGAGCGCGAGCACCGCGAGCGCGACCAGCAGCGTCGGCACGCTCCAGGCAAACGGCACCAGGCCGACGCCGACCGCAATCGCGAAGATGGCCACGGGAATCAGCCTCGCCTCTCCCACGCGCTTGACGACCTTGTGCACGAGCACACCCTGCACGAGCGCGAGGACGACACCGATGTACGCGAACAGGAAGCCGATCGAGGCCGCGGTGAACCCGAAGCGGCTCTCGCTGAACAGCGCGAACGTCGCCTCGAAGCCCGAGAAGGCGGCGGTGACGATGAAGTAGAGGGCCAGCAGCAGGACGAGCGTGGGCTTGGTCATCGCGTGCCGGAAGGCGTCGAGGCGGCCGAGGCCCTTGGTCTCCGGGTTCGCGGCGCGCGATTCGGGCAGGAGGAACCAGGCCGCGATGAAATTCGACAGGCACAGGGCGGAGGCGGTCCACATCGGCGCCTCCGGGCTGATCCGGCTGAGGACGCCGCCGATGGCCGGTCCGAAGATGAACCCCAGCCCGAATGCCGCGCCCACCATGCCCATGCCCTTGGCGCGGTTCTCGGGCGTGGTCACGTCCGCGATGTAGGCCTGGGCCGTCGGGATGTTCGCGCCCGCGATGCCGCCGAGAATGCGCGCCACGAACACCAGCGTCAGCGACGTGGCCAGCGCCAGCGTGAGGTACGACACGCACGACCCCATCAGGCCCAGGAGGATGATCGGCTTGCGCCCGATGCGATCCGACCAGCGCCCCCAGATCGGCGAAAACACGAACTGCATCAGCGAAAAGCTCGTGCCGAGCAGGCCGATCGCGAACGCCGAGGCGCCGAACGACTCGGCATAGAACGGCAACAGCGGGATGATGATGCCGAACCCGAGAAGGTCGATGAACACCGTGACGAAAATGACGGCGAGCGGCGACATCACGAGCGGGCGTGCAGCCACAACGAGACGAGCGTGTAGTAGATCGGGTACAGCAACGACACGGCGATCCAGGGCCCGTCGGTGACCGGCAGCCGCCACACGATCATCAGGACGATCAGCGCCCACGCCGACCCAAGGAGGATCGTCGGCGCTCGCAGGGTCAGGGTGCGCGAGGGATACACGTATCGAATCGGCACGAAGACGAGGACCGACAGCACGAGCAGAATCGCGGCGTTGGTCACGGGCGACAGGCCCAGCACGAAGAGGTACAGGGCGGCGATATTCCAGTACGACGGGAAGCCCGTGAAGAAGTATTCCTGCAGCGACCCCCCGTCGCGTGGCGACACACCTTTAGGTGTGTCGACCATCACCTTGTGATCGGCCTGTCCGAACCCGTACGCGCTTGCCAGCAACACCGCCCCGCCCACCCACAGCACCGAGCCCTCGGGCAGCAGTCCCGCGCGCCAGATCAGCAGGACCGGCACGAAGACGTAGGTCAGGTAATCGACGACGTCGTCGAGCCGGCTGCCGTCGTACTGGGGCAGGCGCTGCTTCACGCGCAGCGCGCGGGCGAGCATGCCGTCGGTGGCGTCGACCACCGTCGCGGCAATCAGGGCGAGGAAGGCCGTCCGGTAATCACGCTCGACGATCGCGAGCGTGGCGGCCAGCGCCAGCACGGCGCCCAGGGCGGTGTAGAAGTGCGCGACCCAGGCCAGAGTCACCTCAGAGGCGGCGCTCGGCGTTGGGGAACGACTGCCAGACCGGCACGCCGCAGAAGTGCGTGCCCTCGGTGCAGCGCGGCGACACGATGCGGTTCCGCAGCACGCAGGGCGGGCCCAGGTAGCGGCCCAACTGCGGGTGGACGTCCCTCACCTGGCTGATCTCGTCCATCGACGCCAGGTAGATCTCTTCCTGCGCGTTGAAGCAGGTCCGCAGCGTCCACTTGTGCTGCAAGGCGATGAACGACCCGGACTCCACGAGGCGAAGCGCCTTGGCATTCGGGACGACATAGAGGGCGTGCTCGAGGGGCACGCCCAGCGCGAGCAGCCGGTTCTTCGCCGTCCACGCGTCGGCCATCGCCTGCTCGTAGACCGCGAGCGCTTCGCGGTTCTGCCGGATCAAACGGGGCGTGACGTAGTCGGGCGCCGCCGTGTCGGCCAGCGTCATCATCGGCCGCGACGCCGGGACCATGCGATGGCGCTGGTCCTGCGAGTCGGCGGTGTGGCTCAGGCGCTTCTCGAACACGTAGGTCGCGTGGTGCAGCGTGCGCATCATCGGCGAGTGATAGGCGACGTCCAGCATGTCGACGCGGTAGGGGTTCCTCGCCGGGTTCATCACGCGATCGATGGCTTCCGCATCGTCCAGTTCCGCGGTGGTGAGGCCGAAGGTGGCCCGCACGGCATCGGCGACGACGCGCTCGGCGCCGGCGGACCAGTCGCGCAACCGGGAGACGCGCCCGCCCAAACGGCGATCGAATTCGGCGGCGTAGGCGTCTCCCGAGCCGCGCGTGACCGGGAAGGCCAACTCCGGCAGCGCCTCGCGTCCGAGCGTGTCGAGCCCGACCTTGTCGAAGAACATCGGGTCGACTTCCCTCACGAGGTCGACCATCGCGCCAATCACCATCGCGGCCTCGTAGGGCACGTCGCCGGCGTTCAGCATGCGGTGCAGGCGATGCAGCACGATCCCCGACACGGTGTGGACCATCGACGTGAACGCGCCGATCGGGATCACGTAGCGGGCGGTCTCGATCGCCTTCTTTTCCGCCTCGCGCTCAACCGTCTTCAGCCGCGCCGCTGTGTTGGTGGGCCGCACGTAGCGCAACTGCTTCAGGATCGCCCACGCATCGTCCTTGAGCAGCGCCGAGAGCCGCGCGTAGGCGTCCCACGCGCGGAGGATGGCCTGCTCGTAGACGTCCAGCGCCTCGCCCGACAGCGGCGGCACGAAGGCGCGCGGCTCGCTCAGCTTCACGTATCGCTGGCTGGACTGTTCGGAGTTGTAGAAGGGATAGGAATGCAGGATGCTCCACACCAGCTGGCGTGAGATGTTCTCGAGCCCGAACTCGAAGTGCGCGTGCTGGAACACGGTGTGGTGGCCGCCCTCGAAGGTCAGCGGGCCGATGGAATCCCGCTGCTTGTCGGTAATCTCGCTGCGCTCGATGACGCGGGGCGAATAGCAGGTCCGCGCCGCGGCGATCGCGCCGTCGTAGGGCACGGCCGGCGACGAACGCAGCGTGACTTTGGGTGCAGCCGTGGCGAGCGCAAGGGCGGGCATGGAGTGCACGTGATTATACGCCCCGGCGGCGCCCTGTGTTAGGATGCCCGGCTATGAAAAACTTGTTTCACTCGCTCGCGTTGGCGCTCGTACTGATGCCGGCCGTCGCCTCGGCCCAGGCATCCCTGACGCCGGCTGATGCCGGCGACTTCATGGGCACGTGGACCCTCACGCTCGACAGCCCTCAGGGACCCTTCGAACAGACCCTGGTGCTGAAGGACAAGGCCGGGAAGGTCGTCGCGGAGATGACCAGCCAGATGCAGCCGGACGTGCAGGAAGTCACCGACGTCAGCAAGGACCAGGAGAGCCTGGTCCTGAAATTCGCCGGCAATTTCCAGGGCAACCCGTTTGACGCCGTGATCACCGTGTCGCCGGATGGCGCCGACAAGGCGAAGGTGCTCTTCGACATCAACGGCGGCCAGTTTTCGATGAGCGGGACCGGCGCCAAGAAGAGGTAAGAAGGCAGAAGGCAGAAGGCAGAAGGCAGAAGGCAAGAAGTCTTCCACCTTCCCCCGGCTACCCGACCTTCGCGAGGTTCTGCGCCAGCAGCGACCCGCGCGCCGCCGAGGCGGTGGCGCGGGCGCGATGCGCCGAAGCAGCCGCGCCCTGCGTCATCAGCGACGCGGCAAACTCCATCTCCGGCTCGGGCCGGCCATCGCGATCGCCTTCTTCTTGTACGCCTCGATCAGGTAGCCGGCGTCGAATGACTACGATCTTCCGGTTCTTGATTGCGGCAGTTGCCATGGTTGGATATTCAGCTGCCTAACGGCAGCGGCGAACGTCGAACGGAGTAGCCCCCAGGGCCAGAGGCAGCTACTTCTGTTTCTGCGCATTCCAGGATAGTTCCTCGGCTCCCTTGCAGGTGGCTGCAATAAGTCTTGCAGTGCCAGAAATTGATCCGTCGGGTTTGGGGGTTGCGATTACACGCAGGCGAGCTTTCCCCGAGAGGTCCCGGTTCACGTCGAACCCCTTTTCTCCAACTATGGGAGCAACCGTGGACGGATCGATTCTCGTCTCACCCTGGCTCTTAAGGAGATCGAACTCCTTCTGAGTGTACGGAAAGAACACTGTGTCGGTACCGCCGAGGACGGTCATGGCCACCGACGAGCCTGGGCTCGTAACGCAAGGTTCGTCCAGGGAAACCCGCCATCCCAAGGTGAAGGATTTGAGAGCACCGTTCTCGATCGCGAAGGAAATGGCTTGGTCCTGCGAGGTTATTCCAACCCATTTCCGTCGAGAGACCCCTGAGCGTCCGCAGCGACCGCTATGGCAAGCGCCAGACTGCAGCCCAGTAGTAGCGTCTTGATCTTCATCAATGGCCTCCGCGCGCCAGCGTCGGCGCCAGATTCTCCCGTCCGCGCCACGCAGCGCGGGAGACGGGGGCTGCGTGGCGTCGGGTCCATCGCGGTGTTCGACCGCTCTAACTACTCCCGCTGGGAACTGCGGGCAGGTGGCCGAGCTGAGCGAGTGCCGCCATGTTGTCCCAAGTCACCCACATCTCAGCAATCATGCCGTTTTCCACACGGAGGACAGCCCCGAACTCAAGCTGCATTTTTCTTCCGGATGGTGGAAAGGGCCCCATCTGCCCTCTCTGGGTGCCCTCGTACGTGGCCCAAACGGCAACGAGGTCCCCGTCCGCCAGTAGGTGCTTCGGAGTCTGGATGGAATCAGGAAACACCGTGGCGTCCTGTCTCAAGTATTCCTTGAACCCGCGGAGGCTCCTCACATCGACCTGAGGAGTCGCCTGGCAATGGCGCACGAAGTCCGACGCCACGATGTCGTCCAGAAGGTCGAACTGACGGGCATTCATAGCCTCGCCAAAGCGGCGAGCCAGCGCCTTGTTCTGCTCAGCAGTCGTACGCATTCTCAGCCCCCCTTCCGCCCCACCCGCCTTATGTCGGTCGAACGGTCCAAATGAGCCGCGCGCCTCGGCCACATCGTCGCACGCACTATTGGGCGCGTCGGCTCCATTTGGAGCTTATACAGCGCGTGCGACAGAGCCCTCTTGAGGCCAGCGGTTCGGCAGGCCGCCTGCGGTGAACGACCCGGTAGAGCGGCGTGACACCACCGACACCCGGCCTTGGCCTTGACCCGGGCGCTGCGCCCAAAATGTGTGACGGCCCACCGTCCAACTACCCGCTTCGAACGAAGGCGGGGGCGACCTGCAACCCAAACATCTCCACGCGCCGCTGCCCGAGACCGACCACGCTCGACCTCGATGCCCCGACATGCTCGAGTTGATCCGAGCTTCGGAGCAGCCGGTAGTCGGTCAGTGTGCCCGGCGATCGCGTCGATGAAGCGCATCGTGGGCCTTGTCAACATCCTCCGATCTCACCAGGAGCTCGGCTCCACTCATCGCCGGATACATTCCGCCCGCATTGTCAGCCCTAATCATGGACTCGATTCCCGCCTCATCCAGAATGCCCTTGGCTATCTGCGCATCTGCGGTGGATCGGAATGTCGAGATGGTGATCAGATCTGAGGAACTCACCGCGGCACCTCCCGTTCTGGTAAACCGACGACACGAGCTGAAAAGCGTCTGCAACTAACGCGAGTGAATGATCCGAGACTCTTTTCCTTGTCTGTATAACGAGTAGTCGGCTCAACTCGATAACCCATTACCCCAGCGGCGGCTGCAGTGTAGCGCGACGGTCCACGGCGATCCAACGGGAGATAGGCCGACCTGGATAAACCGATACTCCGGCGTCGCTTCGCAAGGTTTCCGGTAGATTCGCCACGAACGCGCGTACACCACCGGGCACCCGAGCACCCCAGCACCTTCGCACCAACCCCTTTGGGCACCCCAGGCACCGTACGCACCGTACGCACCGTACACCGTCCTACTCATCCTCATCGTCCGCGCGCTTGGCGTGGTAGCGCGCGTACTCCTCGAGGTAGGTCAGCGTTTCGAGCGACCGCATGCGATCGAAGAACAGCACGCCGTCGAGATGATCGGTCTCGTGCTGGATCACGCGCGCGGGGAAATCGACGACGTCCAGCTCGTAGCGCTTGCCTTCCCGGTCGAGCGCCGACAGCTTGATGTGATGCGCCCGTGGCACGCGGCCGCGAATGTCGGGAATGCTCAGGCAGCCTTCCCAGCCCTCGACGGTCTGGTCGTCGAGGACGAGGATCTCCGGATTGATGACGATGGTGGCGTCGCCTTCGCCGCGGCCGTCGGGGTCGAGCATGGCCACGAACAGCCGGATGCCTTCGTGCACTTGCGGCGCCGCGAGGCCGACGCCCGAGTACTCGAACATGGTATCGACCATGTCGTCGATGAATTGCTGAAGGCCCGGCGTCTTCAGCTCGGCCTTTTCGATGGGCCGTGCCTTGGCGCGAAGGACGGGATGGCCCATCCGGGCCACTTTCAGGATCGACATGACGCGATCTTATACTCCCAGGTGCTGGGGTGCACAGGTGCTGGAGTGCTGGGGTGCAGTGGTTCACCTAAGCACCCGAGCACCCAAGCACTCAAGCACCCAAGCACTCAAGCACCCAAGCACCCAAGAGATGCATTCCCACGATATGAACCCGCCCTACAAGTTCTGTCCCGTTTGCGGGAGCCCGCTCGAGCCGAGGGTCCTGAAGATCACCGAGCCCAAGCGCCTGGTGTGCACGAGCGCCGCGTGCGGGTTCGTGTTCTACCTGGATCCAAAGATTGCGGCGGCCACGATCATCCGCGTGAACGAGGGGCGGCAGATCGTGCTGGTGAAGCGGGCGATCGAGCCGGGGTATGGCAAGTGGGTGTTTCCGGGCGGCTACGTCGATCGCGGTGAGGAGATCACGCTGGCCGCCGTCCGCGAGGCCAGGGAGGAAGCCGGGCTCGACGTGCGGCTCGATCGCCTGGTCGGCATCTACTCGTACGCCGGGCGGGCGCCGGTGATTATCGTCTACGCGGCGACCAAGCTGTCTGGTGAGCTGGCCGTGGATGACGAGGGCCTGGAGGCGCGCGAGTTCGACCTCGACGCGATTCCGTGGGACGAGCTCGCGTTTCGCAGCACGAAGGAAGCGTTGCGGGATTATTTGGACAAACCTGAAGGACAAACCTAAAGGTTTGTCCCCACCTAGGATCCCCGGACCTATGAGCCCCGCACCGCGGTGATCGGATCGACGCCGAGCGCGCGCCGCGCGGGGACGATCGACGCGACCAGCGCGGCGATCGCGAGCACCGAACACGCCACGACGTAGGTCGTCACGTCGGTCGGCGTGACGCCGAACAGCATCGACGACACCGCCCGGGTCAGGCCGAAGGCGCCGGCGACGCCGGCGACAATCCCGAGCCCGACCGGCCGCATGGCCTCGCGCACCAGCATGATCAGCACGTCGATCGCCCGGGCGCCCAGCGCCCGGCGCACGCCGATTTCCTGGGTGCGCTGTCCGACGAGATACGACACGACTCCATAGACGCCGATCGCCGCCAGGGCCATGGCCAGCGCGGCGAACAGCCCGAGCAGCATGGCTCGCATCCGCGGCTCGGCCACGGAGTTGTCGAGGGCGGCCGTCAGCATGCCGACCTGCGACAGCGGCACTTCGCTGTCCATCCGGCTGAGCTCCGCCCGCACCTGTGGCGTCAGCCCCGCGGCATCCGCGTTGGCGCGGATGACCAGGCGCATCGTGTGGTACGACGGCTGCTGCGTGTGCGGCTCGTACATCATCGGCACTTCGCTTTCGCCGAGGCCCAAGTGCTTCACGTCGTCGACGACCCCGACGACGATGCGTGAGCCCGGGCCGCCGACTACCTGCTGGCGCTCGCGCGGGACGCCGCCGTTGTGGGTCACGCGCCTGCCGATCACGTCGGTCTCGCCGGGCCAGTACTTCCTGGCCATCGACTGGCTCACGATCACCACGAGCTGCCCGTCGTTCACGTCATGCGCGTCGAACTCGCGGCCACGGAGCAAGGGAATGCCCATGGCGCGGAAGTACCCGGGAGTAATGGAGCGCACCTGCGGCGCCTGGCCCTGCCCCGCCGGCATGGGATGGTCCTCGATCTGCACGCCCTGGCTGTCGTAGTTGGCGCTCAGCGGAAGGATGTTGACGGCCCCGACCTCCGCGACGCCGGCCAGCCCGCGGATGCGCTCTTCGAGCCGCTGGTAGAACGGCATCTGCTCGCCTTCTTCGTAGCGCGCGACCGGCAACGACACCTCCATGGTCAGGACGTTGTCGGACCGGAAACCCGGGTTCACCTGCTGCAGCTCCCGCAGGCTTCTCGCGAACAGGCCGGCGCCGACGAGCAGCACGATCGACAGCGCCACTTCGGCCACGATCAGGAGCTCGCGCGCAGCGCGGCCGGTCGAGGCGCCCTGGTGCCTGCCGCCCTCCTTCAACGATTCGTTCAGGTCGCTCCTCGACAACTGGAGAGCTGGCAGCAGGCCAAAGGCCACGCTCGTGAACAGCGCGGCCGCCACGGCAAAGCCGAGGACGACGCCGTCGAGCCGGATCTGATCCGCGCGCGGCAAGCCCGTGGCGGCGAGCACGGTGAGCGCGCGCGTGGCCCAGAACGCCAGCAGCAGCCCGCCGGCCGCGCCCAGCATGCTGAGCGCGGCGCTTTCGGTGAGCATCTGGCGCACGAGGCGCCCGCGATCGGCGCCGATGGCCGCGCGCAGGGCCAGTTCCTTCAGGCGACCGGTCCCCCGGGCGAGCAGTAGGTTCGCGACGTTCGCGCACGCCACCAGCAACACGAAGCCGACGGCAGCCGACAACAGCAACAGCACCGGGCGAGACTCGCCCACCATCGACTCGAGCAGCGGCGTCACAACGACGCCCTGATCGGTGTTGTCCGACGGATGCTGCTGTTCGAGGCGCGCGGCGATTGCCTCCAGGTCGGCCCGCGCGCGCTCCACCGCCACGCCGTCCTTGAGTCGCGCGATGCCGCGGATGTAGTGCCCGCCGCGGTTGGCGTTGGCGCGATCGAAGCCGTGCAGCATGAACACGTCGGCGGGCCGTTCGGGGTTGACTTCGATGTGCCGGTAGGTCGGCGGCAGCACCCCAATGACCGTCGCCGGCGCGGCGTTGACCGTAATGGACGACCCGACGATGCCCGGGTCCGCGCCGTAGCGCCGGCGCCAGAAGCCGTCGCTCAGCATCGCCACGCGGGCCGCGCCCGGGCGATCCTCCTCCGGAAGAAAGGCCCGGCCGATCGCCGGCTGCACCTGCAGCGTCGGGAAGAAACCCTCGGTGACCAGTACGCCGCCCACGCGCTCGGCTTCACCACGTCCACCGGTGATGGTGAACAGTCCCACCCAGCCGTTCGCCCCGGCGCGAGCGAACACCGCGTTGTCACGCTCGAAATCCAGGAAGTCGGCCGGCGACAGGTTGCCGGGGGTCCCTTCGGCCTTGTCGAACCCGTGGAGCTTCAGCAACCGATCGGCCTGCGGATATTCGAGCGGCCGCAATAGGACGGCCTGGACCACGCTGAAGATGGCCGTGGTCGCCCCGATGCCGAGCGACAAGGTGATCACCGCGATCGCGGCAAAGCCCGGACGCTTGACGAATCCGCGGAAGGCGTAGCGCAGGTCCTGGAGCAGCATGCCCGGTTGGACGGCCCCGTGGAGGCCAGGGTTGTAGCGCCGCGTGCCTCACCGGGGCACGCGCTGGACAGCGGACCTGTCGTTCCGGTTGCTCAGGCTTGATGGTATGATGTTTTGTCATACCACCATGGCCAAGACCAAAGTCGCACTCACCCTTGACGCCGATCTGCTGGACCGCGTGGACCACTTGGTCGCACGCCAACGGTTCCGCAACCGGAGCCAGGCCATCGAGACCGCGCTGGCCGAGAA
>MELE01000041.1:36164-39540 GCA_001768615.1 Acidobacteria bacterium RIFCSPLOWO2_12_FULL_67_14b
CGGGACATTACGGTACCGGCTCGACCCGCGTACATGGCGGATTCGAGCTCCTGCCAACCGAGTCGGGAATAAAACGACTGCCGATCGAAGGTGAACAAGAACAATTCACTTACTCCGAGTTGAATCGCCTCATCCGTGGCACGAATGGCGAGGGCAGAACCGACGCCACGGCGGCGATACGCGGGCGCGACGAGAACCGACGCTAACCACGGGGTCAGGTGACAGTGAGATTCGATGTCGCACTCGACAAGGCAGGCCATACCTACGACGGCGTCGTCATCGATCGCAACGAATCCGGTCGGAATCGAACCGTGCCTCGCGCGCGCTTCAAAGCCGGACATCCGATCGGCCACGGTGAGGGTTGGCGTTACCGAAAGCCACTCAGCGTGGTGTAGTTCGGCGAGCCTCGGAATGGCGTAACGATGATTCTCCAAGTAGTCGATTTGAAGGTTCACTTCGTTGTTCTTATGTCTATGGAGTAGACCGGAACGGACCACTCGCGACCTGGCACGGCCAGATGCTCCCGTTCCGATCCCTCGCATCCGCAACGAGGGCGGGATGATAGCACGGTGACAATGCCCTTCGGCGAGGGCGTAAAGGTTTGTCTCCACCTGTCCAACCTTGCCTGGAGGCGTGGCTTTCCGGCGGCGAGATCTGCAGGATGCGCAGCTGCGGTGTTTCGAGCAGCGGCCGCACCTCCAGGCCGTCGACTTCAATCGCGCGGGGGAGCCAGGCGCGCGAGTTGCCTACCGGGTATTCCTTGAAGATGTCGACGACGAGCGTGCGATCGGGCAGGGTGCCGTCGCGGCGGGGCGAGAACAGCTCGCCGGGGCGAAACACCGCGGGTGCGCCGGTGTAGACGCCGGCGACCTGCTCGTCGCCCATCTTCACGAGGAACCGCTCGCGCACGTAGTCGTCCAGCGCCAGCCAGGCGTCGATGCGGCCCACCAGCATCAGGCAGCCGAGTTCGTCCGTGCAGGCAATGCGATCGGCCGGCTGCAAGCTGTCGCGGATCTCGTCGATGCCGGGCGCCACAATCGTCGGGCGCGCGGCGGCGAGGCGGTCGGCGATCGATCCGGTGCCGCGCCACTGGTCGGCGACGACGGCGGCGATCACGAGCAACGCGAATAATGCCACACGCGGTGGGGTCGAGGGGCCAGGCCCCTTTACAATCGCCGCAACATCGATCGCGATCGCGATCAACATGAACGACATCGGTAGCAGCAGGTAATTCGTGGTGATACCGGATTCGATCACGCCGAACCAGAGGACCCATCCGATCCACAGCAGGTGCGCGGCCCGCTCGGGCGCGCGCCACGCCCCTCCCCCTCCCGCACGGCGTGTGACCAGCAAGCCGACCGCCGCCGCCAGGGTGACCGGCGTTGCGCGGGCGATGTGCCAGAACATGTCGAGCGGATAGCGCGACCCGTCGTCGAGAATCGAGACCACCAGCGCGCGCGACAGCGGCGCCGTGTTGGTCGCCCGGGCGATCGCAAACGCCAGCACCATCGCCGCGCCGCTGAGCCCGATCACGGTCGTCAACCACGCGCGGCGCGGCGCCACCAGCCACGCGATCGCCATCACGGCGAGCACGATGCCGAACTGGCGATCGGGAGGGGCCTCGAACAGGTTGACCACCTGCCAGATGAAGAAGCGATCGATCATCATCTGGCCGCTGAACGGCGCCAGGTAGTGCATCGCGAAGAGGCCCACCTGTGCGAACACCAAGCCGCCGACGACCGCCGCCGTCGCCTTCAGCCAGTGCGCCCGCTCGCTCCGCACGTCAAGTACTGCGCACGCGACGGGAACCGCGGCGAGCGTGAACGCCAACTCGTGGGTCCATCTGCAAACAGCGGCCACCAATGCAATGGTGCCTAAGGTGCGTACGGTGCCTGGGGTGCCTAAGGGTTTGGTGCCAAGCGTGCTTAGTGCCCACAATGCACTGAGATAGAGCGCGAAGAACGGCGCGTAGAAGCGGCCGGTGGTGGCGGCGGCCCAGAACGGCGTCGAGGTGGCGACGAGGAGCGACGCCACGAGGCCGATGGCCGGGGACGAGAGCCGTGACACCAGCGCGAACACGAGCGCGATGGCCGCGACGGCGGCGACCAGGCTCAGCGCGCGATACGCGGGCAGCTCGAATCCGGTGGCCGCGCGCGCGAGCGCGCCGGCGTACGAATACGCGACGCCGCGGTCGTACAGCAGACCCGACGGCAGCAGCGGCAACCCGTCCGCCGCAATGCCCTTGACCGCAAAGACCGTGAACTCTTCGTCTGGAGAATAACCGGCGCGCGTCAGCTGCAGCAACCCGGCCAGCAGGACCAGCGCCGCCAGAATCGCCACGCCGGCGCGCGGGCTCACGCGATGGTGATGCCCTTGTTGAGGTAGACGTCCTGGATCGCGTTCAACAGGCCCGCGCCCTCTTTCATCGGGCGCTGGAAGGCCTTGCGGCCCGAGATCAGCCCCATGCCCCCGGCGCGCTTGTTGATGACGGCCGTCTTCACGGCTTCCTTGAGGTCGTTCTCGCCCACCGAGGCGCCGCCGGAGTTGATCAGCCCGGCGCGGCCCATGTAGCAGTTGGCGAGCTGGTAGCGCGTGAGGTCGATCGGATGGTCGCTCGTCAGCTCCGAATAGACCTTCTTGTGCGTCTTGCCGAAGTTGATCGCGGTGTAGCCGCCGTTGCACTCGGGCAGCTTCTGCTTGATGATGTCGGCCTCGAGCGTCACGCCGAGGTGATTGGCCTGTCCGGTGAGGTCCGCCGCCAGGTGGTAATCCGCGTCCTTCGTCTTGAAGGCGGAATTGCGCAGGTAGCACCACAGCACCGTGAACATGCCGAGCTCGTGGGCCCGCTGGAACATCTCGCTGACTTCCTGGATCTGGCGCTTCGACTCGTCGGAGCCGAAGTAGATCGTCGCGCCCGCGCCCGCGGCGCCCATCTCGAACCCCTGCTTCACGCTGGCGAAGCGGATTTGATCGAACTGGTTCGGGTAGGTCAGGAACTCATTGTGGTTGAGCTTCAGAATGAACGGGATCTTGTGGGCGTACTTCCGCGCCACGATGCCCAGCACGCCGAGGGTCGAGGCCACCCCGTTGCAGCCGCCCTCGATGGCGAGCTTCACGATGTTCTCGGGATCGAAATACGCGGGGTTCGGCGCAAACGACGCGCCGGCGGAGTGCTCGATTCCCTGGTCCACCGGGAGGATCGACACGTACCCGGTCCCGCCAAGCCGGCCGTGATCGAAGAGCGACTGCAGCCGCCCGAGCACAGGAATGGGCCGGTCGGACCCCCCGTGGATGCGTTCCACGAAGTCGGGGCCCGGCAGGTGAAGGCTGTCCTTGGAGATCTTGCACTGGTGCTGGAGGAGCCCGCGCGCGTCGT
>MELE01000041.1:39547-43027 GCA_001768615.1 Acidobacteria bacterium RIFCSPLOWO2_12_FULL_67_14b
GATTTCTTCAACCGTCGGCATCCGCCTACTTTATCACCGGGTACGTCAGGTACTCCACACACGCCGCCGCCACCGCCGCGTCGACCATCTCGCGGATCGGCAGGCCCTGTTCGAGCCGGTCGATCTCGAACCGGCGGGCGTGCGTCTCGGGGTGCCGCGGCGTGAACAGCGTGCACGAATCCTGATCGGGCACGATCGAGATCTCGTAGGTCCCGAGCCGCTGCGCCTGCTGGGTGATCTCGTCCTTGTCCATGCCGACCAGGGGCCGGAAGATCGTCAGCTGCGACGCCACGTCGATCGTCGTCATGTTGTCCAGCGTCTGCGACGCCACCTGCCCGATCACATCCCCGGTCACCAGCGCCTTCGCGCGCACGTGACGCGCGATGCGATCCGCGATCCTGAGCATCATCCGCCGGTAGACGACGACACGCAGGTCGCCGGGAACGCTGAGCGTGATCTGCCGCTGCAGATCGCCGAAGGGGACGAGGTAGAGGCGCGTGCGCAGCTGATACGTGGTGAGCACCTCGGCCAGCCGCCGGGCCTTCTCCTGCGAGGTGGTCGAGAGAAACGGCGCCGAGTGAAAGTGCAGCAGCGTGACCTGGCAGCCCCTGCGCATCATGCGCCACGCCGCCACCGGCGAGTCGATGCCGCCCGACAGCAACGCCACCACGCGGCCCGCCGTTCCGGTCGGCAACCCCCCAGGCCCGGGCTGGCGGCCCATGTAACAGAAGGCGGCGCCGGGGATGATCTCGACGCTGATCACCAGGTCGGCGCGATCGAGATCGACCTTCCATCCGCGCGCATGCCACACCCGCGATCCGAGGTCACGCGCCAGGTCGGGCGACGGCGTCTTGAAGTCCTGGTCGGCGCGGCGCACCCTGACGCGGAAGCTCGACGCCGCCTCGCGAGCCGGCAGCATGGACACGATCGCGCCGGCCATGCCCTCGAAATCCAGCGGCACCCGCGTCGCCACCGAGTAGTTGGCGAGCCCGAAGACACGGCTCATCCGCTCCCGGACTTCCTCCATCGTCGTCTCTTTGTTGAGGACGATCTCGAGGCGCCCCATCGGCGTGCGGATCTCCTTCACGCTCAAACCAGCCAGCGCCGTGTGCAGGTTGCGCACGAGGCGGCGGATGAACCAGGGCCGGTTCTTCCCCTTGAGCGCGAGCTCCGAATAGTGCGCCAGGATTGACGTCATCAAGCAACAGCCATGGCGAACGCGAAGAAGGACACGAAGAAACTCTATACGTTTGTGCACGCGGACCCAATCGGACCGGCTTCTGTGATGTCGGCAACCCCATCGTCCGATAGGATCGGTTACCCCCGCTGGCCTTGCTGGAAGGATTGGCGTGATGACCGCGACAAACTACGGACTGGTCGTACTTTCTGCGGTGCTGCTCGCCGCAACGAACTTCCTGGTAAAACGGTCCCAGGGCTCACAGGCATTTGTGGGGCTGGGGAAGGTCGCCGAAGGCGTGCTGCTGGCGCCGCTGCTGTTGGCTGGACTGGGGGTCGAATCCGGGAACCTTCAGTCCGTCTGGCCCCTGCCGGTGGTTGGCGCCGCCCTGCTCCTCATGAGCAACGTGCTGCTGGCCGCTGCGACCCGCCATCCGGACCTGTCCCTGGTGCTTCCCGCTTCCCGGGGAGCAATGCTCGCGGCCGTCCCACTCGTGGCGTTTCTGGCGATCGGAGAGACGACCGACGCCGTCGGTGGGGCCGGCATTGCGGTGGTCATCATGGGCCTGATGAATCTGCCGCTCCGCGGCTTCGGCACGGATGCTGTCCGGGCGTACGGGCGGGCGACCGGCGCGCCGGCGACGCGTCACGCCCTGCTGGCCGGGTTGGTGGCGGCCGGCTCCACGGTCTGGGATAAGCGCTCGGTGCAGGTGCTGTCGCCGGTGGCGTACCTGGCGGCCTATTCGGGGATCGTGGGGCTCGTCCACGCCCTCGTGCTGCAGCAGTCGGAGCGTGGTGCCGTGATCGTCGAGTGGCGCAAGTCGTGGCGAATGATCCTGCTGGTCGCCGCCCTCGGCGCGGGTTCGTCGTTCCTCTTGCTGGTGGCCCTGCAAACCGAGAATGCCGGTTACGTGGTCGCGCTGCGGCAGATTAGCGTCGCGCTGGGCGCGGCCCTCGGCGCGCGCTGGCTCGGCGAGGCGCTGGCCCCACCAGCGATTACCGGCATCGGGTTGGTATTGGGCGGCTGTGTGCTGCTGGCGCTGGCCGGCTGAACCCTTCGAACGAAGGCAGAAGGCGGCTTAACTTTCGGCGGCGGCGCGGTGCCCGGACACGACCGCGGACTCGATCGTCGCCGGTAACCCTGTATCGACCCAGTCGCCGGCCAACAGGAAGCCCGCGATCGGCGTCGTTGTGCCCGGTCGCGCCGGCGCGCCGGGGGCGAGCGAGAACGTCGACCGCTTTTCGCGGACGGCCAGCCCCTTCCGGAGCACGGCGGCACGCGCCGCCGGCAGCGCGTCGCGCACCTCGCGCAGCGCGGTCGCGATGAGCTCGTCGTTGCCCTGCGCCACGATGGCGTCGGCCCCGCTCGAGATCAGCGAGAGGTGCGAGGTGGCGCCGCCGACGATGGCGCGGCGATCGAAGACCCATTGAAAGGTGCGGGCCGGCAGGCCGACGAGCGGTTCGTGCATCACCGCGCGATCGAACCAGAGGTTCACGGTGACGATCGGCAGGCTCTCGAGCGCCGCGGCGTTGGCCGCGATGCGGTCAAGCGCCGGCGGCATGGTGTCGAAGAGCGCGCCGAACGAGTGCCACGGGACTGTGGCGATCACGATCGGCGCCTCGATCCGCTCGTCGCGCACGCGCACGCCCCGCACCTTGCCGTCGCCGACCTCGACCCTTGCGGGCGCGTTGACGCGGACCTCGTGTCCCCGCGCGTGGAGCCACTCACGGGCGGGTTCGGCGTACAGCTCGTCGAGCGGCACCGCCGGCAGCACCAGCGCGGCGGCGGTGGGACCGGCGAACATCCGCTCGAGCACGGCCACGAAGTAGCGCGCCGCCGCCTGATCGACGGATTGATTGAGCGCGGCCAGCGCCAGCGGCTCCCAGAGCAGCTCGCACAACCGCTGCGGCTGCCGATGCCGCTGCAGCCACTCACGGACGGTTTCGGTGTCGGTGTCGTGCCGGGAGGGCGGCCCTTTAGGGCCGCCGGGGCGTAGATCGGATCCCACGCGGAGGATCGCCAACCGCTCGCTCCAACTGAGCGCGTCCCATGCCATCACGCCGCCGAGCAGGTGCAGCGGCGAGGCCACCGCCGGCAGCTTCAGCACCGACTCGTGCCCGCGCCGATCGATCATCGACAGCGACAGCCCCGCCTGCCATTGAACGCGATCGGCGGCGCCGATGCGATGGAGGAACGCGAGCGTCTCGACATAGCACCCCATCAGGATGTGCTGGCCGTTGTCCACGCGCTCGCCGGTGTCGGGATCGCGAAATGCAGTGGCGCGGCCGCCGAGCCCCGGGCGC
>MELE01000041.1:43107-98381 GCA_001768615.1 Acidobacteria bacterium RIFCSPLOWO2_12_FULL_67_14b
GATGGCGTCGAAAGCGGGGGTCACGCGCGGGCGGAACGGTTCAAACCGATGGCCGACAGCTGCGTCCGCGCCCACCTCGTCAGCGCAATGCGCGCGCGGACCGCCTTGGGCACGCGAATCACTTCGGTGAACACGTCGTAGCCGCGCTGCTCGATGCGCTGGAGGATCTCGAAGTAGATGCCGCCCATGATCTCCGCGGCCACCAGGCGGCGGGCTTCGGCCGGCGGCATCGCCTGCGCCGCGGCGTTGAACAACTGCCGGGCGCGCTGGCACTCGTGCGCCAGCAGCCGCCGCACCGGTTCGGTCACCTGGCCGGCGCGAAGGGCGTCTTCGGTCACGCCAAAGCGCGCCAGATCCTCCTGCGGCAGGTAGACGCGGCCGTTGGCAAAGTCGACGGCGACGTCGCGGATGATGTTGGTCAGCTGCAGGGCCAGCCCCAGGTTGATCGCGTAGTCGCGCGATCGCGAGTCGCGGCAGCCGAAGACCTCGATGCAGATCAGGCCGACCGCCGAGGCCACGCGCCGGCAATACCCGACCAGCTCGTCGAAGGTGTCGTAGCGCGATCGATGCAGGTCCATCTCGACCCCATCGACGAGATCGTCGAAGGGCTGGCGCGAAAGCTGAAACGTCGCGACAAACGGTTTCAGGTGCTGGCCCTGCGGGGTCGTCGGCGCATCGGGGCCGAACAGGCGGCCCACTTCGACCCGCCACGCCGCGATCGACGTCTCGGCGACCGCCCGATCGGCCGCCTCGTCCACCGCGTCGTCCACGGCGCGGCAGAAATCCCACACCACGCCGATGGCCTGGCGCTCGTCCGCGGGCAGGACTAGGAATGAGTACGAGAAGGAGGTGTCGCGCGCCACAGTGCCGTGCCCCAAGCTATCACTATTGCGTCGGCCGCGCCGAGCCTCGGGCGGGCGGTGAACACGTCGAATCCCGAGCGCTCGAGGCGTTCCAGCATGCGGGTCCCGCCGAGCCAGGTCGCGCGCAGCTCGTAGCGCAACCGGCCGGACACGCCGTCGCAGACCGCGCGGCCGTCGGCGAAGAGCGCGCGGGTCCGCTCCCCGCAATCACGCATCGCCGCCGCCCAGGCGGCCGTCATGCGGCCGCCGTCGAGCACCGAGGGCTCGGCGGCGTGAGGCCGCCAGGCCTCTTCCGGCACGTAGAGCCGGCCGCGCGACCAGTCGATCGCGAGGTCCTGCCAGAAGTTGGTGAGCTGGAGCGCGGTGCAGACGGCATCCGAGGCGCGGTCGAGGGCGTCGTCGCGGTAGCCGCTCAGCCGGAGGACGAGGCGGCCCACCGGGTTCGCCGATCGCCGGCAGTAATCCAGCACGTCCGCCCACGTGGCGTAGCGCGCGGTCGTGACGTCCTGGGTGAACGCGCTCAGCAGGTCGTCGAGCAGCGACAGCGGCAGGTCGAAGCGGGTCACCGTGTCGTGGACGGCGAGGAACACGTCCTGCGGCGCGCGATCGTCGTGAAGCCGCGCGCGCCACTGGTCGAGCAGGTGAAGCCGCTCGCCGACGGCCCGGCCGGGCTCGTCGGCGTAGTCGTCCGCAATCCGGGCGAACGCGTAGATGGCAGCCACGTGCGGCCGCAGGTGCGCCGGCATCAACCGGGAGGCCACGGGAAAGTTCTCGTAGTGCGAGTGCGCCAGCTGCAGGCAGCCGGCGTACGCCTGCTGCAAGTCGGCGGATACTGTAGGGCACCCCTTTATGGGGTGCCGGAACCCTGTCACCACGGTGTTTCGGCGACACCCGCGCGATGGTTCGCGGCCCGCGCCATCGTGAACAGCAGATCGGACAGGCGATTCAAATAGACGATCGCAACGGGCTCGACGGCGCCGGCGCCGAGCGCGAGCACCGATCGCTCGGCGCGGCGGCAGACCGTGCGCGCGAAGTGCAGGGACGCGCCCGCGGCGGTGCCGTCCGACAGGATGAAGTGGCGCAGCGGCGCGATCTCGGTGTCGAGCCGATCGATCCAGCCCTCGAGGCGGGCGATGCTCTGCTCGTCGATCACGATCTTCTCCACGCGCGTCGCGATCTTGTGGGACGGATCGGCCAGCCGCGCGCCGAGGGCGAACAGGTCGCGCTGCAGCGCCAGGCAGATGTCGTCGAGATCCTTCGGCAGGCCCGCGGCGCGGACCACGCCGAGACAGGCCTGGACCTCGTCGACGTCGCCGTAGGCCGCCACCCGCGGGTGGGTCTTGCTGACGCGCGTGCCGTCGAAGAGGCTGGTGTCGCCGGTGTCGCCCGTCTTGGTGTAGATAGACACTGATAGGATTATAGGCGGCCAAGGCGGGTCTGCAGACCCGCCTCTACGCACCACACTTGCCCTCGACTCGACGCACTCCTCAGCTGCCTGCGCCCGCGATGCGGCAGCGTTTCAGGCGCAACTTGCTGGCGTGGTACCGCAAGCACGGACGCGACCTGCCGTGGCGCAACACCGACAACCCGTACCACATCCTCGTCTCGGAGATCATGCTGCAGCAGACGCAGGTCGATCGCGTACTGCCGAAGTACCACGAGTGGCTGGGCAAGTACCCGAGCTTCGCCGTGCTCGCCGAGGCCCGGCCCGCGGACGTGACGAAGACCTGGTACCCCCTCGGCTACAACATTCGTCCGAAGCGCCTCCAGTCAATCGCCCAACAGGCGATGGAGAAACACGACGGCCGCCTGCCGTCCGATCACGAGACGCTGATGTCGTTCACGGGCATCGGTGCCTACACCGCGGGCGCGATTCGCAGCTTCGCGTTCCGCGAGCGCGCCGCCATCCTCGACACCAACGTCGCGCGCGTGCTGTTCCGCATCTTCGTCGCGAAAGGCGATCCAAAGGCGCACGCGATGAAGAAGCGGCTGTGGGCGCTCTCGGCCGCGGTGCTACCGCAGAAGCACGTCTTCGACTTCAACCAGGCGTTGATGGACTTCGGCGCCATGCACTGCAGCGCGAGAAGGCCGAAGTGCCCGACCTGCCCGATGAAGGGGTTTTGCCGGTCCGACGACAGGCGGGTCTAAAGACCCGCCTCTACTGAAGACCCGCCTCTACCAACAGCGCTATGAGCGCGCGGTCGGCGGCGGGAAACGACAGCGCTTGAAGCTCCGGGCGCGGCACCCACCGGACCTCCTGCCCGATCATCGGCTTCGGCACGCCCTCGAAGACACAGCGGTAGAAGAACAACTCGACGGTCTTCTCCGGATACACGTGGGTCACGGTGTGCACGAGCGCGCCGACCTCGCCGACGATGGCGAGCTCTTCGAAGAGCTCGCGCCGCAGCGCTTCGGCATGGGTCTCGCCGTCGTGGACCTTGCCGCCGGGAAACTCCCAATCGCCCGCCAGGTGCGTGCCGTCCGGCCGCAACGTCAGCAGAAACGCATCGTCCCGCTCGACCACGGCGGCGACGACGACGACCGGGCTCATCGGGGCGCGGACGGTCCGGCCGGCACCGGCTGCACCCACGCGAGCGCGCCGTTGGACTCGATGATCTTCGCGCGGACGTAGCCCTCGTCGCCCGTGAAGGTGTAGCTCGCCGACGGCGTCGTCGCTTCGCGGAGCACCCGTCCCTGCCGGCCGATGAACTGGATGCGGTACTTGCTCGACGGCTGCTCCCGCACGGCGACGCTGAGCCCGCTCGCCGTCGATTCCAGCGAGCGCAGCTCGACGCCCGTGGAGGCGTAGAACTCGCCGCGATCGAGCGCCTCGACGATGGCGCGCGGATCGAGCCTCGGCGCGCGCACGTAGACCCATCCCTTGCCGGGCCTGGGCGCCGCCGGATCCTCCGGCCGCTTGAAGTAGTGCGCGTCATCCACGGCGATGCCGTACAGCAGCTTGCCGCTCGAGAGGATGCGGTCCCACGTGTCCTCGAGGCCGGCCACGCCGCCGCCGCCGAGGTTGTTCACCTTGGGATGGCCGTTGAAGACCTCGAAGAGCCGCGTGCGCTGGATCTGCCCGAGCTCATCGGGCGAGATCGCCCAGCCGAAGTTGGGATGGTTGATGCTGGGCACACCGCGGGCGTCGCGGATCGCATCCACCATGCGCTGCACCATGTCGACGACGGACCTGCCGCCGGGAGGCGGTACGAAGCGTTCCACCTCGAGGCCGTTGACGTGGATCGGCTTGTCGCCGAAGCGATCCGTCACCTCTTCGCCCTTGAGGACGAGGAACTTGTCGTCGGCGCCGTGCAGGGCATTCAAGCCGGTGACGCTGGTCAGGTAGTTGTGATCGGTCAGCAGGACGAATTGGTACCCGCGCTCGCGATACCACCTCACGACGTCGTCCGGAGTCGAATCGCCGTCGCTGTTCAGAGTGTGCGTGTGGAGGTTGCCCTTGTACCAGACGGCCTGGGGCCTGGGGCTTGGGGCTTGAAACGCGGATGTGACGGCCACCGCAGACGCGAATGCGACCACGAGGAGAGCGATCCGGGCATTTGAGATCTGCGTCATCTGAGTGTGGCCTCGGCCCGCGCATCATTCCATACCAACGTGACTTTCGTTCCACTATCGGCGAAGTCCCGATGCACGTAACCAAGGCCGACGATCGCGCTTTGCGCCGGAGAGACCACGGCGCTCGTGACCCGGCCGATGTCGCGATCGCCTGAGAGGATTCGGGCGTCGCGCGGGATGGACAAACCTGAAGGTTTGTCCCCACCAGCAGCGGCCTTCCAGCGCACCAGTTTCCTGGCGACGCGGCCGCCGCCACGGTGCGTCACCCGGACGATCACTTCCTGCCCGACGTAGCAGCCCTTCGTGAACGAGATGGCGCGGTCTTCGATGCCGGCTTCGAGGGGAATAGTCTCTTCGTTCATGTCGACGAGGAACTTCGGCACGCCGTCTTCGACGCGGACGACCTCGTAGGTGTCGAGATCGACTTCGGGCGGCATCGGAGACAACGGGCTCTCCCCCCGCACAGCGAACACCGTGAGAGCGGAGCCCGGAGCCCGGCCTGCCCTGAGCGTCGTCGAAGGGAGCCCGGAGCCCGGTCCGACGACCGTCCACACCGACAGGCGCGCGCTCTCGTCGCTGACCTGGACATCCTCCGTGAAGATCAAACCGTCCAGCCGATCGCGCAACGACGCGGCCAGGGGCGCGGGGACGTCCAGCAGCAGGCGCGCGCCGCGGGCCAGGACGTTCATGTCGGTGA
Organism: Acidobacteria bacterium RIFCSPLOWO2_12_FULL_67_14b; assembly: GCA_001768615.1. Classification (GTDB taxonomy): domain Bacteria; phylum Acidobacteriota; class Vicinamibacteria; order Vicinamibacterales; family UBA2999; genus 12-FULL-67-14b. The sequence goes on from MELE01000041.1 coordinate 48,241, forward strand.
TCATGCGGCCCTGGGGCGTCAGGTACGCGGCATAGCAGCCCTGCCCGTCGGCCAGGGCCGCCACGTCGTTGGTCACGAGGCCCTGCAGCCACGCCGCGCGATCGCGGCCCGCGACAGCCAGGACCCCGCGATCCACCCGCCTCACTGCGCCGCCCGTTGTCCGGAGAGCCCGGTAGCCGTCGAGGGAAAACATGTTCTAAGCTGAGTCGTGACCCTGTCCCATCTTACCGGCGTTGCCCTGGCGGTTGTCGTGACGGCGTCCAGCGCCGCGGCCCAGCCGCCCCCGCCGTTAGTGCCCGACGCGGGCGGCACGCAGTTTCTCGTGTTCCTCCGCTCGCAACCCGTCGGCCGCGAAGAGGTCCTCGTGATCCGCCTGTCGGATCAGTGGGTGGTCCGCGGCTCGAGCCGTCTCGGGCCGCCCATCGACATCACCACCCGGCATGCCGAGGTGATTTACGACCTGGAATGGCGGCCGCGGTCGCTGCTCGTCGACGGCATCGTCCGCGGACAGGACGTCACGCTGAAGACAACATTCGACGGCGGCAAGGCGTCCAACGTGATCGCGGTGCAGGGCACGCCGCAAACGAAGGTGGATCCCGTCTCGGCGGATCCGGTCGTGCTGCCGAACGCGTTTCTCGGATCGTACGCGGCGCTGGGCCGAAGGCTGCAGGGCATGAAGGCCGGCGCCGAACTGCGCGGCTACATCGCGCCGCAAGGCGAGGTCGCGGTGAAGATCACCGCGGTGGCCCAAGAGCGGATGGAAACGCCGAAGGGCGGCTTCCCCGCCACCCGCTACTCGCTGACGTTCTCGAGCCCGCCGCCGGCGGGCGACCTGCCGCTCGTCATCTGGACCAACAGCGGCGGCGATTTGCTGCGCCTCAGCATCCCGTCGCAGACCCTCGAGATGGCGCGCGAAGACATCGCTTCGGCGGCATCGAGGACCGCATCGTTCTCGATCCCCGGTGATGAAGCCGTGCAAATCCCGGCGATGGGCTTCAACATCGCCGCCACCGTGACGAGGCCGCCCAACGCCACCGGCAAGCTGCCGGTCGCGGTGCTCATCGGCGGCTCGGGCCCGACCGATCGCGACGAGACCGTCGCCGGCATTCCCGTGTTCGGCCAGATCGCGCGCGACCTCGTGAACGCCGGCTTCTACATCGTGCGCTACGACAAGCGCGGCGTGGGCCAGAGCGGCGGCCGCACCGAATCGGTCACGCTGGCCGACTATGCCGAAGACGTCCGTTCGGTGCTCTTCTGGCTCGGCAGGCAGAAGGACGTGGACAAGGACCGCGTCGCCCTGGTCGGCCACAGCGAAGGCGCGAGCGTCGCGTTGCTGACGGCCGGGCGCGAGCGCGATCGCGTCTCCGCTCTGGCGCTGCTCTCGGGTGTCTCCACCACCGGCGCCGATCTCGTGATCGAGCAGCAGAAGCACCTCCTCGCGCAGATGAAGATCGACGATGGGCAGCGGGCGGAGAAGCTGGCGCTGCAGGAGCGGATCAACCAGGCGGTGATCAAGGGCACGGGATGGACCGACATTCCGGATTCGGTCCGGCGCGTGGCGGACACGCCGTGGTTTTACAGCTTCCTGACGTTCGACCCGGCGAAGGCGATGCGCGACGTGCGGCAGCCGGTCCTGATCGTGCAGGGCGAGCTCGACAGGCAGGTGCCGCCGCACCATGCCGACAAGCTCGCGCAGATGGCGCGCGAACGGAAGACCAAGGCGGCCGTCGACGTCGTGAAGGTGCCCGGCGTCAACCACCTGCTTGTCGCCGCCAAGACCGGCGAAGTGGCCGAATACGCCACGCTCGGCCCGGAGGCGAGGGTGTCGCCGGACGCCACCTCGGCCCTCGCGGCGTGGCTCACGAAGAATCTGGCTGCCTCCAAGTAGGTTCACGGTTCATCGTTCAGGGTTCAGGGTTCACCAGGTTCAGGGTTCAGCAGGTTCAAGGTTCTTCAAGTCCAGTGGCTTGCCAGGAAGGGGCACAACGGGCGTGCGAGAACCAAGTGAACCTTGAACCCTGAACTTGTGAACCGTGAACCCGCGTAAGTGTGGGAGTATGTGCGCGGAGTCCCTCTATGCCCATTGCTGAACGCCAGGTTGGCGCCGTGACCGTGATCGACCTCTCCGGGAAGCTCGCGTCGAGCGAGGAGAGCGGAAAACTGAAGGACAAGGTGAGCAGCGTGTTCTTCCAGGGTCGGAAGCAGGTCCTGGTCAATCTCGGCGGGCTCACCTACATGGACAGCGGCGGCCTCGGTGAGCTGGTGGCGTGCCTGGCCACCGCCAAGCGGTCTGGCGGCGCCATCAAGCTCGCCAACCTGGGCAAGCGCGTCCAGGACCTGCTGATCATGACCAAGCTGCTGGCCGTCTTCGACGTCTACGACACGGAGGCGGAGGCGCTTACGAGTTTCAAATAGACCACCACGGTTCACGGTTCAGGGTTCACGGTTCACGGTTCATCAGGTTCTCGGTTCATCAGGTTCTCGGTTGGTCTGAGTGAACTTGAAGAGCCTGAACCCAAAGAACCCTGAACCCTGAACCGTGAACTCTGAACCTGCAGCTCATCTTCCACAGCGCAACCACATCTCGTTGACGCGATCGCGGAGGCGCACCGCGGCGTCGGCGTAGCTTTCATCCTCGCCGAACGCCAGCGGCGCGCCGAACGACACCTTGATGCGGTGGCCGCTCCACGGCCACAGGACCTTCCAGTTGAACGCGCGGTTGCGCGGCCAGACTTCGTACACGCCCTTGAGCGACACCGGCACGATCGGCACGCCCATGTGTCGCGCCAGGATCGGCGAGCCCTTCTTGAACTTCTTCACCGTGCCGTCGATCGAACGCTCCCCTTCCGGAAAGAGGATCAGGACCCGGCCGTGCTTCAACCCGAAACCCCCGGCCTTCATCGCGGGCACCAGGTTCGAGTCGGCATCAACGGGCACGCAGTTGACCGTTCGCGCGACCCACTTCGTGAACGGCGTCTCGAAGTACTCGACCGCGCCGACGAAGAACATGTTGCGGAACGCGCGGTACGGCAGGACACCGCACACGAAGATCGGATCGAGATAGCTCTGGTGGTTGGGGCTGATGATGTACGGGCCGTCCCTCGGCAACGATTCGAGTCCGGAGACGTCGACGCGGCCGAGCAGCAGGCGCACCACTCGCGAGGCGACAAACAGGATCGGCGCCGCCACGGGCTTGCGTTCGAGCAGACCGCCCAGGATCGGATCGGTGGCCGGCGGCAGGTCCTTCAGGATTGAAGCCCACGACTCGTCGGTCGTGGAAGCAGGTGGGGACAAACCTTCAGGTTGGTCCGCGCCCGGCCGCACTGCGTCGACGAGGTGGCGGACCGTGAACACCTCCGCCGCAGCGGCCCTCGACACCTGCACCAGGAAACGCTGCTCGAGCTCGGTGAGCAGCTCCACGCGCTCCATCGAATCGAGTCCGAGGTCGAGCTCGAGGTTGGCCTCCGGCCGCACGCGCGCGCCGGGGCGCACGCGGCCCTCGATCACCCGGGCCGCCGCCGCGGCATGCGCATCCTCGAGCCACGCCTGATCGGCTTCGGGCATCGGCGCGGTGGCCTCCTGCGCCGCCGATCGATGCCGCTCGCGAACCAGGCGCTCCACCTCGTGCCGCTTCACCTTCCCCGTGGTCGTTCTCGGCAGCGGATCGAACCAGATGTCGTAGCTGAGCACGCGCTTGTGCGACGGCAGGCCGACGGCCCGGCCCTCGAGCTCGAACCGCAGGATGTCGCCGGTGTTCACGATCTGTTTCTCGCGCATGAGATCCATGTTCGGGACCACCACCGCGTGCAGCCGCTCGGTCGTCGGGTGGCCGGGGCTGGCCAGCCCCATCACGCACAGCTCCTTGACGAACGCCGACTGGCGGTAGTGCGCTTCGACCTCCTCGGGATAGATGTTCTTGCCCGACGCGAGCACGATCATTTCCTTCTTGCGGCCGGTAATGGTGATCCGCCCGCCGTCGTCCATCCGCCCGAGGTCTCCGGTGAGGAACCAACCGTCGCTCATCACCGCCGCCGTGGCGTCTGGGCGCTTGTAGTAGCCCGGCGTCACGATGGCGCCACGAATCGCGATCTCGCCGTCGACGTCTTCGCTCTCGGCGGCGCGAATCTGGATCTGCACGCCTGGCAACGCCCGCCCCACCGTGTCGATGTGCGCCTCGTTTGGCGTGTTCATGGTGGCGGCGCCGCTCGTTTCGGTGAGGCCGTACGCCTGCACGATGGTGAAGCCCAGGGAATACAGGTCGCGGCCGATGGCGGGGTCGAACTTCGAGCCGCCCGTCACGAAGAGGCGCATGTGGCGCCCCAGCAGGGTGTGGACCCGGGCAAACGCCAGCCGACCGATGTTGACGCCGACGCGGCGCAGCCGGAAATTGACGGCCATCAGGACGGCGAACACGAGCCGCGTGACCAGCGCCGACTTGCCGACCTGCTCCATCACACGTTGGTGGATCAGGTAGAAGAACTGCGGCACGCAGCAGAAGATCGTGATCCGCCGCTCGCTGAGCGCGCGCATGAGCTCGGTCGAATTCACCGACTCGAGGAAGACGACGCGGGCGCCGACCGCGAAGGGCAGCAGCAGGTTGGCGAGCTGCGCCAGCGCATGAAACAGCGGCAGCACGCCCAGAATGCCGTCGCGGTCGGTCACATCCACCACCGCGAAGGCAGCGTCGCGCTCGGCGAGCAGGTTGGCGTGGGTCAGGACGACGCCCTTGGGATCGGACGTCGTCCCGGACGTGTAGAGGATTACCGCCACCGAAGCCGGTGCCACAGGTGCGTACGGTGCCTGGGGTGCCAAGGGGGTTGGTGCCAGGGGTGCCGAGTGCAGATCCTGGATCTGAATCGGGAGGTCGGCCACGGCCTCGCGCGCCACCGCGGCGAGCCGCGCGTTCACGAACAGGATCTTCGCGCCCGAATCACCAACGATCGTCGCCACCTGTCTGGCCGAGTAGTTGGTGTCGAGCGGCACGGCGACGGCGCCGAGGCTGAGGATGCCGAGGTAGGCCGCGCACCAGTGCGCGTCGTTGTCGGCGAGGATCGCGCAGCGGTCGCCGACGGCCACGCCCTGGGTCGCGAGCCAGGCCGCCCGCGCCCGCGCCATCGACCGCAGGTCCGCGTAAGTGAAGCGATCGATCGCATCCCGCCTCTGGATCTCGACGGCGGGGCGATCCGCGAAGCGGGTGGCGGAGGCTTCGAAGACCTCCCAGAAATTGGCAGCCAACGACTAGACGATACCGTATTCCTTTGCATCGACGATTGCCGATCGACCGATTGACGATTGTTTGGTGATTGGGAAATCGACGATTGATGGATTCGATCCTTCAATGTCGATTGTGTAAATGGTCGGCGAATCGCCGGCCAATCGCCCGATTCGGCAATCGTGATAATCGAATCAGTCAATCGCCCGATTCGACGATCACGAAACAGTCGCCCAATCAGTCGATCGCCAAATCGACAATGTGTCTGTAGGCCCCACTGCGGCGGGTTACTCCCTGGCTGATCGAATGCTGAACGACACGGCGCCGCCGCCCGGCAGGATCACCGGCGACGCCGAGACGCGCGCGCCGGCGATCTTCACCGTGGCGGCGCGGCCGGCGAGGATGCCAACCGCCGCCCCGGCGATGACGTCGGTTGAAAAGTGCGAGTTGGCCTGAAGGCGCGCGCCGGAGATCAGCACCGCCGCGGCGTAGGCGGGCACGGCGCCCTTCCAGCCGAAGTGGCGTTGCATCACCGTGGCCGCCGCGAATGTGCCGGCGGTGTGACCGGACGGGAACGATCGGGCCTCGCCGTCCGGGCGTTGCCGGTTCACCGCGTACTTCACCGCCACCGTGGTTATGCCCGCCACGAGTTCGGCCTCGAGCAGGTCGCCGCCGAGCGCCGCCATCCGTGTGTTCCCGGCGGCACGCCCGGCGACGTAGGTCGCCAGCGCGCCGCCGCCCAGCAGCCATTCCTGCCCCATCGTCCTCGCCCACCCGTCGAGGGTGGTCTTCAGAAACGTCGAACAGCTCGCGGAGTAGGTCAGCGTTTCATCGAAGGGCGCCACGAAGAGGGCGACGGCCGCGGCGGCGGTCAGCAGCGGCAGGCTTTCGCTCGACGCCATCGACTTGAAGTCGCTGCCGACGGTCTCGAGGAACTTCCGGACCGGCCCCGGCTGCGGGGCCGCATCCTGCGCCGCCGACGGCCGCGGCAGCGCCAGCATGACCATGACCAGCCAGAACGCCAGGGGGAGACGTCTCATAGGGTGTCCGCCGGCCGGACGGCCGAGTTATATCATTGACCCCGACTCGCTGACGCGATGCGTCCCAAACCTTCCGCTCTCATCGTCTCGCTGATCGTGGTGGTTGCCGCCGAGGGCGTGAGCGCGCAGTCCCGCCGGCAGGAACCTGTCCCGGCGGGTTCTGCCACCATCGCCGGAGTCGTGCTGGACGCGCAGACCGGCGAGCCCCTCGCCGATGTCACTGTCGTTCTAGGCGAACCTCGGTCGATGAGGGCACGCGAGGTCAAGACCAACAGTAACGGCGCGTACGAGTTCGTGAAGATCGCCGGCGGTGAATACAGCGTCATGGCGTGGAGCCCGTCACATGTCCGCCAGTGTCACGGCGCGACGGATCTGTTCCGCCTGCGATGTGTGTACGTGTCCGTGGTGCCCGACCAGGAACGGTCGGGAATCGACTTCCGGCTGGTGCGCGGCGCCACCATCCGCGGCCGGGTCGTCGATCCCGACGGCCGGCCTGTCGCCCGCGCGTACGTGTGGCTGGCCGGACAGGTCATCTCGGGCAGGCCGGACGTGACGCGATCGGACGGTAGCTTCGAACTCACCAACATTCTCGGCGAGGACGTGAAGGTGGCGGTCGACGCGGCCTCCTCACCCGACATGCCGCGAGCCCCCGCCATCTACTATCCGGGCGTGCTGGATCCGCAGGAGGCCGAGACGGTCGACGCTCGTCCTGGCGCGATGACCACGGGCCTCTCGATCGTGCTGCCGCGCATCGCCTCGAACGCGATCACGGTGCGCGTGTCCGGGGGCGTCAAAGCTGACGACCTGGTCGCACGGCTGATCTCGATTCAGCCTCGCATGACCAGGCGCATCGACCTTTCGGGCGACAGCACCGGCACCGTGCGGGGCCTCCAGCAGGGGCGCTATTTTCTTTCGGCGCAGGCCGGATCGCCCGACGGCCGGCTCGCCGGCTTCGAAGTGGTCGACCTCGTCAACGACACGCACGACGTCGCCATGGCGTTGCAGCCTGCAGGGCGCATCACCGGGAGGATCGTCGCCCGGAGCGGCGGCCTGCCGCCGGTCGACGGCGTGCGCGTCGCCGCGGCCTGGGTCGACGACGGGATCGAGGTCGATCCGCTGGTTCCCGATCACGCAGCGGTCGCGGCCGACGGCCACTTCAGCATCGACGGCCTCTTCGGCACGCGTGCGCTGCAGCTGATGGGTCTGTCTCCCGAGTGGCAGGTGCACGCCGTCATGCGGAGCCGCAGCGATATCACCACGACCGGCGTCGACGTCCGCCCGGACACGACGGTGGAGGTGACGATCGTCCTCTCCCGCCGGTAGACAACGATATGATGGAATCCCTCGATGCCAGCACCCCTCCGCATCGCGTTCCTGGGCTGTGGCTTCATTACGCGAGTCCATAGCCGCAACCTGAGGCGATTCCGATCCGAGATCGTCTGCGGCTACGCCAGCCGCGACAGGGCCAAGGCCGCCGAGTTCTGCGGCAGGTACCGGGGCACGGGCACGTACGACGACTACGCGGCGGCGATCGGCGATCCGAAAGTGGATGCGGTGGTGATCGCGGTGCCGCCGACATTCCATTTGAACCTGACGCTCCAGGCGCTGGCGGCCGGCAAACACGTGCTCGTCGAAAAGCCGGCGTATCCCTCGATCGGCGATTACGAGGCTGTGCGCGAGGCCCGCGACCGCGCCGGGCGCGTGGTGCTCGTCGGCGAGAACGATCACTACAAGCCGCTGGCCGTGGCGCTGCGAAAACTGCTGGCCGACGGCGTGATCGGCGAGATGGTGTTCGGCCATTTCAGCAGCATCGTCAAGCGCCTGAAGGCCGCGGACGACTGGCGCAACGACGAGACCATGGCCGGCGGCGATGCGTTCTTCGAAGAAGGGATCCACTGGCTGCACCTCGCCGCCAGCCTCGGCCCGACGATCACGCGCATCGAGGGCTTTCGGCCCGCCGCCTCTCGCGAGGGCCCGGATCGGCGCGTCAAAAGCATGATGGTGGCGTTCGAGTACGACAACGGCGCCGTCGGCTCGCTCTATTACTCCCGTGAGATTCCGTCGCTGCTGAAGGGCCTGCGGCTGTCGAAGTTGTACGGGCGGCACGGCATCATCACGTTCGAGTCGAACGGCATCGTGCTGCTCGTCCGCGGACGGGGCTTTCCCCGCGTGATCTTCCCGGGCTTCCGCGACATCCGCGGCTACCAGGCGATGTATCGCGACTTCCGCCGGTCGATCGTCGACGGCACGGCGCCGCAGATGAGCCTGGAACGGGCCATGGAAGATCAGCGGCTGATGGATCAGATCTATGGCGGAGCCCGGAGCCCGAAGCCCGGAGCCCGGCGACAATGACGTGAACACGGCGTTCGACATCATCATCGTCGGGACCGGCGCCGGCGGTGGCACCATGGCGCGTGCGCTCGCCGGGTCGGGCGCGCGCATCCTCGTGCTCGAGCGCGGTGACTTCGTCGCCCGCGAAGACCAGAACTGGAACCCCGAGGCCGTGTGGAAACAGCTGCGCTACCGCACGACCGAAACATGGCTCGACGAAACCGGCAAGGCGTTCCGCCCGTACACGCACTACTGTGTCGGCGGCAACACCAAGTTCTGGGGCACGGTGCTCTACCGTCTGCGGCGCGAAGACTTCCAGGCCGTCGAGCACATCGACGGCATCTCACCGGCGTGGCCGATCGACTACAACACGCTGGCGCCGTACTACGATCGCGCGGAACAGATGTACAGCGTTCACGGCCAGGCGGGGATCGACCCGACCGAACCGCCGCGCGGTCCCTTTCCCCATCCGCCCGTTCCCCACTCGCCCGTCATCCAGGACCTCGTCGATCGGCTCCGGCAGCAGGGCCTCCATCCGTCGCCGCTGCCGCTCGGGCTGCTCGACGGCTGCATCCTCTGCAACACCTGCAACTCCTTCCCGTGCAAGATCCACGCGAAGAGCGACGCCGAGGTCTGCGGCATTCGTCAGGCCACCGCGCACGCGACCGTCGAGCTGTGGACCAACGCCAGGGCACGCCGGCTGATCACGGACGCGAGCGGCCGGCGGATCGAGTCGGTGGAAGTGGAACGGCCCGGGGAGACGTTCCGCGTGTCGGCGCCGCTCGTGATCGTGTCGTGCGGCGCCGTGAACTCCGCGGCGCTGCTGCTGCGGTCGGCCACCGACAAGCATCCGGCCGGCCTCGCCAATTCCTCGGGCCTCGTCGGCCGGCGCTACATGGCGCACCTGGCGACGATGATGCAGGGGTTCCATCCGTTCCGGCGGAACGACACGGTGTTCCAGAAGACGGTGGCCATCAACGATTTCTATCTCAAGGGCCCGAACACCAAGTACCCGCTCGGGCAGATCCAGTCGCAGGGGCGCACGCACGGCGTGATGGCGCAAACCGTCGTGCCATCGGTGCCGGTGTGGGCCTACGACGCGTGGGTGGCCCGCGGCGTCGACTGGCTGGCGATGTCGGAAGACCTGCCGCAGCCCGACAACCGCGTCACCGTCGATGCGAACGGAAAGATCCGATTGACCTACCGCGCCAACAACCTTACCGCCCACATGCAGCTGGTGAGCGAGACGAAGAAGATCCTGCGCCAGCTGGGCTTCTGGGTGGTGATGACGCACTCGCACAAGGCGAAGAACACGACGCACCAATGCGGGACCCTCGTGTTTGGCGCCGACGCGCGCGAATCCGTGCTCGACCCGTACTGCCGCGCCCACGACGTCGAGAACCTCTTCGTCGTCGACGCGTCGTTTTTCCCGTCATCGGCCGCCGTCAATCCCGGCCTGACCATTGCCGCGCAGGCGCTCCGGGTGGCCGACCACATTCTGGGGTCGGAATCGGCGTAATCCCGGCACGCCGGGTGTAGGATCGGGCTCCACCAACGGAGGAGCAGTCATGACCGTGTCTCCATGGACCGCGGCCGCTCTGGCGGCGGCGCTCGTCTCGACGCTGGCGGCGGCGCCGGCCGCGCAAACCGGACCGACGATCAAGTTCACCGAGACGAAGCTGGCCAACGGCCTGCGGGTGATCCTCTCGGAGGATCACACCGCGCCGGTGTACTCGATCGTCGTGCACTACAACGTCGGCTCCCGCGACGAACGCCAGGGCCGTACCGGGTTCGCCCACCTGTTCGAGCACATGATGTTCAAGGGCTCCGAGAATGTCGGGCCCGGCGAGCACTTCATGCTCATCTTCAACACCGGCGGCAACATGAACGGCACCACCAACAAGGACCGGACGCTCTACTTCGAGACGCTGCCGTCCAATCAGCTGGACCTCGGCATCTTCCTCGAAGCCGATCGCATGCGGTCGCTCGCCATCACGAAGGAGAATCTCGACAACCAGCGCAACGCCGTGCAGGAAGAGCGCCGCCAGGGGCTCGACAACCAGCCGTACGGCCGCACCGACGAGGTGATCGACGAGCTGGCGTACGACAACCCGGCCTACGAGCACTCGGTGATCGGCTCGATGGCCGACCTCAACGCGGCGTCGGTGGAAGATGTGGCCGCGTTCTTCAAGACCTATTACGCCCCCAACAACGCCGTGCTTGCCATCGTCGGCGACATCGATCCGAAGGTGACGCTCGAGAAAGTCCGGAAGGCCTTCGAGCCCATTCCCGCGCAGCCGGCGCCGCCGAAGGTGGACATGACCGAGCCGAAGCAGACGGCCGAACGCCGCCTGTCGCTCGACGATCCGCTGGCGCGGCTGGCGCGCGTCGACATCGCCTTCAAGGTGCCGCCGCGCACGTCCGAGGATGATGACGCGGTGCGGGTGCTGGGCACGATCCTGTCGAACGGCCGCAGCTCGCGGTTCTTTCAGAAGGTGGTCCGCGAGCAGCAGCTGGCGGCCAACGTCACGGCGGGCCGCGATAGCGCCGTGGGACCGGGCCTGTTCTTCGTCACCGCCACCGTGGCGCCCGGCAAGACCGCGGCGGCCGTCGAGGCCGCCGTGCTGGCGGAGATCGAACGGGTCAAGGCCGGGCCGATCGAGGATTGGGAGATCGAGAAGGCGCGCAACAACTCGAAGCGGACCGTCGTCGGCGGGCTCACCAGCTCCCTCAATCGCGGCACCCAGCTGGCGGAGTTTGCCTCGATCTTCAACGACACCGCGCGGATCAACCAGCGCATCGACCGCATCGCCCGCGTGACCGCCGCCGACGTGCAGCGCGTGGCCGCGGCGTACTTCACCGCCGAAAATCGCACGGTCGTCATCACGCAGCCAAAGCCGGCGACGAAGGGAGGCCAGTAATGAGCGCGCGCACACGGCTCGTCATCATCGCCAGCGCCGCCGCCATCGTCGCAACCGCCGCGGGCCCGGCCGGCCAGGCGCCGCCGCAGATTCCGCCGCCGACGCAGACGATCACGATGAAAGGGAAGGCGCCGGTCTCGAACGCGGTCCTCAAGGTGTCGTTGCCGAAGCCGCTGGAGGCCGACCTGCCCAACGGCCTGCACGTGATGGTGATCCAGGATCCGCGGGCGCCGCAGGTGACGATCCAGCTCGTGATCCGCGGGGCCGGCGGCTACTACGATCCGCCGGATCAGTATGGGCTCGCCCAGTTCACGGCGGCCAACCTGCGCGAGGGCACCGCGAGACGCACTTCAACGGCGATCGCCGAACAGCTCGAGCGGCTTGCCGCCACCGTGACGGTGAACGCGGCGATGTCGTCGGAAGAGGCGACGCTCAACGCGTCGGCCTTGCGCGAGCACTTCGACGAGGTGCTCGACCTCGCGGCTGACGTGCTGCTGTCGCCGGCGTTCCCTGAACAGGAGCTCACGCGCTACAAGGCGCAGACCCGCGCGCAATTGCAGCAGCAGCGCGCGAACCCCACCTTCCTCGCGTTCGAGCGCTTCAGCCGCGCCGTCGCCGACGGCCACCCCGACGGCCGCATGGCGCCCGCCGTCGAGGCGCTCGACAAGACCACGCGCGACGCGCTCGCGGCGTTTCACAAGTCCCACTACGTGCCGGATCACGCGGCGATCGCCATTACCGGCGACATCACGATGGCGGCGGCGCTCAAGGCGGTGCAGGCCCGGTTCGGCGCGTGGGCGAAGGCCGGCGCGCCCGAACCGTCGGTGAGCGATCCGGTGGCGGTGGCGGACCCCGGCGTGTTCCTCGTGGCGCGCCCCGCCTCGGTGCAGACCAGCCTCGTCGTCGGCGTCCAGGCCATCCGCTACACGGATGCGGACTTCTACGCGATGACGGTGCTGAACAAGATCATCGGCGGCGGGCCGACCGGACGGCTGTTCCGGCACCTCCGCGAAGAGAAGGGCTACACCTACGGCGCCTCGTCCCAGATCGACGCCCGCCGCTTCCGCGGCACGTGGATCGCCAGCACGAACGTGCGGTCGGAAGTGACCGAGGCGGCGCTGCGGGATTTGCTCGACGAGCTCAGGCAGGCGCGCGAGATCCGCGTCCCCGATCAGGAGTTCGCCGACGCGAAGCGATCGATCGTCTCGGCCTTCGCCCTCGCCTTCGAATCGCCGCAGGCGCCGGTGACCAACGCCCTCACCCGCTGGCGCTACGGCCTGCCCGCGGACTACTGGGACAAGTACCCGGAACGGATCATGGCGATCACCCAGGACGAGGTGCAGGCGATGGCGAAGAAGTATCTGGATCCGAAGAAGCTGCAGATCATCGCGGTCGGCGATCGGGCAGCCGCGGAAGCCGTGCTGCTGAAGCTGGGCCGCCTGCAGGTCTTCGACGCCGACGGGAGGAAGATCCAGTAGGGCGGAACTTCAGTTCCGCCTTCAGCCTAGTCGGTCAGTTCCGCCGATCAGAACGAAAACGCCAACGCGGCAAACGGCCCGATCATCTCGAGGTCGGGATTGTGATCGCGCCCTTCCCGATGGTTGTTCGACAGGTGCAGGAAGCGCGCCCCGAAAACGGCATGGCCGTTCGATCCGATGCGGCGCATCATGCCGGCGCTCGCCTGGTAAAGGTAGTTGAACTTCGTGCCGTTAGGCGGCGTCGGCAGGTCTGACCACGAGATGCCGGGGCCTGTCTCCACGAAGGCGTTCCACGTTTCGCGGCCGGCGAACCGCCACCGCACCAGCGGCGAAAACCCTTGCACGAACGCGCCGGGCGTTTGCTGGAACACGCGCAGGTGGCAGAACTCGACGCCGATGCCGAGGCCGTCCCTGACCGCGCCCCACAACGCGGCGGTCCCCTCGACGAGCGACTCGCGCCGCCCGTTCAGGTTCCAGCTTTCGACCATCGGCGAAACCCGAATTCGACGCCCACCGTCCCTCGGCCGAAGGGATCCCGTGGCTGCCGCGCCTCCACGGAAACTCCGGCCGCCAGCATCAGCAGGGCGCCGGCCAGGGCCCGCCGGGCAACACCCTTCACCATCCGGCATAGTATTGACCGGATGCTTCGCGCCGCGACGCTCGCCGGCTTCATGCTGCTGCTGGCCTGCGGGGCCGCGGCGCAAGGGGTCGACTACAGCCTCGACGCCACCGTCACCTTCTACGGCGACAACACCGAGTTCTTCAATCCCTTCAGGAAAGGCGAGACGATTCTCGGCGCGCCCGCGCTCGTCGGCGGCGAAGCCAGGACCAGCGATCGCCTCGCCATCCGCGCGCGGCTTCGACGATGTGCGCCCGGTGCTGGCGCTGGTGGTCGGCGGGCCGCGCTCGCGCCTGATCCTGGGGACGCTGGAGACCGTTCGCCGCGCGGGTCGGGTTGGACAGATAATGAAGGCGCATGAAAGCGCGATCCTTCAGCCACGTCGGCATCACGGTCCGCGACTTCAACACCTTCGTCCGCTTCTACTGGGACGTGTTCGGATGCCCGCTGGTCGGCGTCTCGGACACGCCGCCTGAGCGCGTCCGCAGCTTCTTCGGCGTGCAGCCGCCTGCCCTGAGCGACGCCGCCTCTCCAGGTGGAGGCGGCGGAGTCGAAGGGGCGCCCAGCTGCAAGATCGGCTGGATTCGCGTGCCCGGCGGCGCCGTGCTCGAGATCTTCGAGTTCCAGCCGCAGCAGCCGCACGTGCAGGGACCGTGGAACCGCGTCGGCCTCACCCACTTCAGCCTCAACGTCCGCGACACGCAGAAGTGGCACGACTATCTCGTGCGCAAGGGCGTCGAGATCGTGTCGAAGCCGGAGCGCTCCCCGCGCGGCCACACCTTCTTCTTTGCCAAAGACTGCGACGGCAACCTGATCGAGTTGATGGACCTCGGCTACATGCACTACGTCCTCGACTGGCTGGGCCCGCTCGGCGGGTTGCTGTTCAGGCGAGGGATGTACAAGCAGTACTACGAGACACACAGAGATTTCTAAGAGGCCTGTCCACAAGATTCTGTGGCGTAAGCTCTCTTCGAAAAGTATTTAGAAAAAGAGTCTTCTCTGTCTCTGTGTCTGTGGCGTTGTTTACGTCGTTGGCCAGGTCTCGGTGGGCGGCTCAGGAACCGACAGGAACTGGAACGCGAGGTTCGAAACCAGGCAGTACCCGACGAAATAGTAGAAGCCGGTCCCGATCACGGCATCCAGGTTGTCGGTGGCCTTCGACGCCAGATACGCGATGAAGACGCCGACCGCGAACACGTCGGCCATCGCCCACTTGCTCACCGACCTGACAAACAGGTAGAGGCGATACTTCGTTGCCGGCGACTTGAGCATCAGGATCGCGCCGAGCATCACGGCCTTGATGAGCGGCACGATGACGCTGAACAACAGCACGAGGCCGGCCACGAAGTAGTTGCCCGATTCGTAGAGGCTTCGCACCGCCTGCAGTACGTTCTGGGTCTGCCGGAAGATCTCCTTGTTGAAGACCGGAAGGGTCGCCGTGATGGTGAGCGCCGGCAGCCCCAGCCCGGGCACCAACAGGCCGAGCGAAACCAGCGTGAGGGCGATCGCCGCCTTGTTCCGTGTGCTCATGTGGGCAATCTCAGCCATCTACCGCCGTGCGGCGTAGGCCTTGGACTGCTGCGCCACCAGGTCGAGCAGGTTCCCCATCGCGAGGTTGACGTCGACCAGGTGCAGGCCCCAGTTGGCGAGCGCCTTGCCGACGGCGCCGAGGTCGCCGGTGATGTCGTCGACGCGCGGGTCGGCGGGATTGCCGTTGACGGTGATCTCGAGGTAGGTCGCGTTCTCGTTGGCCGCGCACCTCGCGGTCAACAGGCCCGGCACGCTGACCCACGGCGTGTCGACCGTCTTGTCCGCGGCCCACGGCTTGATCGCGGCCGTGCCGGTGATGGTCCGTCCGGAATTCGAGAGGTACGCGCGCAGCGGCGCCGGACCGTCACCGAGCGTGACGGGGTTTGTGCACGAGCCCGAATTGGTGGCGGGATCCTGCGCCTTGCCGAACAGCGTATTCGGCGGCGGCGTGACGGTCGATCGGAACGCCGAGAAGTTCACCACGCACCCGATCTGACCCGGCTTGCGGCAAAGCGGGATCTGCTTGAAGGCGCCGCCCACGTCCCTGCCCTTCGGCACTTCGAGGGTCGCGCCGAGGATCAACGCCGACACGAGCTGTTTCTGCACCGGCTTGCCTTCCACTTCCTGCCTGATCAGCTCCATCAGCACGTACGAGCCCTGCGAGTGGCCGATGATGACCACGCCGCGGCCCTGGTTGTCGTGCTGCAGGTACGACCGCCACGCGTCCCGCACATCGTCGAACTGCACGCCGCGCTCGAACGGCATGTTGGCGCCCGCCAGCCGCTTGCGCAAGCCGGTGAGCGTCAGCTGCCGGTATAGCGGCGCGTAGGTACGGCACTTCGACGCGAACCGCGCGAACTGCTGGGCCACGACGTTCAGCTCCGCCGGGTCCGCCGTCATGTCGCTGTTGTCGGTCGGATCCGTCGAGATCGTCGGGTAGGCGTAGAAGCAGTCGATCGGCGCCTTGGGATCGGCGGTGAAGGTCTCGCGCGTCAAGGTGCCGTCGGCGGCCACCACCGTGGCCGTGAGATCGATGTCACACGCATCGCCCTTGCGCCCGGGCCGGCAGAGCCACGACTTGTCGTCGCGATAGTCGTTGGGCTTCGGCGCCTCTGCGGCGGCGGGCTGGGCCGTCGGGGCCGACTGCGCCAGCATCGTAGGTGTCGTGAACGCCCACGATGCCACTGCTACCAGAGCAAGAGCGATGCGTCGTGTCATTACTGCTGTCCTCCCTTGTGACCAGCGTGCGAAGCGATAAGGACGCTACTCGGCAGTGTTGCCCTTGTCAATGGGTGTAAACTCCGCGGAGATGAAAACCCTGGCATTCATGTTGGTCATCGGCGCCACGCTGGTGCAGACGCCGGCCGCCCGTCCGCCGACGCGGAACGTCGGCACCATGAGCGACCTCATGGTGAAAATCATCTACCCCGCCTCGGACGCGCTCTTCTACATCGAGTCGCGGACGCCGAAGACCGACAGCGAATGGACCGTGCTCGAAGGCCAGGCGCTGATGGTCGCCGAGTCGGCCAACCTGCTGATGCTGCCCGGCCGCGCGCGCGATCAGAAGCAGTGGCTGGCCGATTCAAAGCTCATGCTCGACGCCGGCGCCGCGGCCGTGTCCGCCGCAAAGGCGCATGATGTCGCCGCCGTCGTGGCTCTGAGCGACCAGTTGCTGGAATCGTGCACCTCGTGCCACCGGCACTACAGGTCTGACTATGGAAAACCGAAGCCGCCGGGTTAGCCGGCTCGCGGCATTCGCCGTTGCGGTCACGCTCGCCGGTGCGGGCCCGGCGCTCGCGCAGGGAAGCGCCGTGGTCCTCTACACGTCCACGGAACAGATCCCGTTGAAGGCGTACGCCGAGCTGCTTCGCTCCGGCGTGATGCGGCTCGCCAGCGGCGCCGTGAAGGACATCCCGGTAATCGCGGATTTCCGCATGGTGCGGTGTTCGTTGACGGGCTGGCGGCCGGGTCGGGCGGTCGTCGCGTCGGAAGCGCTGTTCAAGAGCGAATACGCCGAGCGGCGCCTGCTGCCGATCGCCACGAGACAGATCGGCGTCACGGCCCTCGAGGTGCGCATCGCCGATCTGGAGAGTCCGGAAAAGATCGCCGAGCTGCTGGCCGCGGTTGGCGTGCCGGAAGGCGGAGAGACGGGCTACTTCTTCTTCACGCTGGCCGCCGACGGCCTCACACGCTACTACCCGTTCAAGTTCAAGCGGCCCGCCCGCTGACACGCACGCGCCGCTTCACGCGCCGCCACGCCGCCGTCATCGTCGTCGTGCTCAGGAGCATGCCGCCAAGGCTCAGCACAATCACGACGATGTCCCAGAGGGGACGGCGATGGTAGAGGAACGGAAAGTCGAAGCTGTGGAGGCCGTGATAGAGCCAGCGGTTGAGGCGGCTGAGCGTCTCCTCCTTGCGGGCGATGGCGCCGCGTTTCGGATCCAGGTAGAGCCAGGTGTGCGGCGGATCGTGGTATCGCACGCGCAGCACCGGCAGCGATAACCGTCCGGCCCGATCGTAATAGTACGAATCGTACCGGTCCATCCAGAGCACGCCGTCGATGCCGACGCCGCTCATGGCGTCACGGGCCGCGCCGAGCATTTCGTCGGCGTGCAGGGCCGGCTGCGGGCCCATCACGGGATGCTCGACGGAGACGATCCCGGCCTCGGCCCGCAGGTAATAGCGGCCGCGGAAGCGCACGAGCTCGATTTCTTTCGGCATCGCGGGCGCGTACGCCGCCAGCGCGGGCCGCAGCTTCTCGAGGGGCACGTCGCTGAGGCGGATGGGGCCCTGCGACACGGCCTCGCGTTGCGCCCGGGTCGGCGTGGTCCCGGGGCTCCAATCCCACGGATCCATTGACAGCAGCCCGCTGAAGATCCACGTGATCGTGGTGGCGCCGAACACCAGACCGGCGTAGTGATGCCACCGCATCATCCCGGCGTAGGGCGATCGGTAGCGCCGGTTCCTGAGCCGGTAGCGCCGTAACGGAGCGTATCGCCAGAGGCCCCACCCCAGTCCCGCCAGCGACATCACCACGCCGGCGATCGAGAGCCAGATGATCGATTGCGCCCACAGCGACGACTGGCGGCGGAACGGCGTGAAATAGACCCAGTGGAAGACGGCGCCGAGATAGCCCCATCGCCGTGTGCTCGCGGTCGACTTCATCACGACCTCGCCGCTGCGCTCGGCGACGTAAACCGTCGTGCCGTCGCGATCGCCGAGCGCGATCCGGTGCACAGGCATCTGTCCGCGCACGGCGAACGTCCACTGGTCCGCATCCTCCAGGCGGGTGTCGTAGCGAATCGCCGCGGCCTCGCCGCCGGCAAAGGCGCGCGCGATCGCCAGGGCGCCACCGGCATTCACCGGCGCGAGCGGGTCGCCGGTATCAGCAAAGAACGTCCGGGCAGTGCCCGGCGCCGTGACGCGGAACACGGGCCGCGGGCCGAGGGTCGTGATGATGAGGCGCGTCGCGCCGGAAGCGATCGATCCGGGTTCGACCCGGATCGAGGCGGGGTCGAGCGGCGAGAGGCGGGCCAGCCGCTCCGCGGGATCGAGCGCGGGCATCCGCGCGTAGATCATGACGATCCCCGACGCGAACCAGACGAAGACGAGCGCGCCACCGGCGATGCCCAGCCAGCGGTGCGTATAGATGAGCGATCGGGCGACCCGATGCCGTCTCACGACGCTCCCATTTTTCGAGGTTGTACCATAACCGGCGTGTTCGCGTACACTGATGCGGACGCGACCTCGCTATGTGGACCCTTCAAGCCATCGATCCTCCTGATGCCTCGCTCACGTTTCGCTTGTTGCCGGGGACACTGAAGACCCTGGGACGGGCCCCGCGTGCCGACTTCGTCGTCGACGCCGCGCTCGTCTCGCGGGTGCATTGCCGGTTCGTCCTCAGCGAAGAGAATCAGCTCGCCATCGAAGACCTGGGCAGCACGAACGGCACCTACGTGAACGGCCGGAAGGTCGTGCGCAGCACGCTGAACGACGGCGACAAGATCAAGGTCGGCCGCGTCGAATTCCGCGTCAATGCCGAGTCGAACGCGCAGCGCGGCGGCAATCCCAAGGCTACCTGGTCCTTGTAGCGAGGTACTCGAGCACAAACGGATTGGTGCGCCGTTCGTGCCCGATCGTCGTTTCGGGTCCGTGCCCCGGGAACACAGGCGCGGCGTCGTCGAAGGCAAACAACACCTCGGTGATCGACCGCATCAGCGTCTGGTAGTCGCTGCCGGGCAGATCGGATCGTCCGATCGAACCCGCAAACAGCGTGTCACCCACGAACAGGCTGGGCACCCCGGCGCCGGTCACGCCCGGCGTCACGACAAGACACACGCCGCCCGGCGCATGCCCTGGCGTGTGATGCACCGCGACGGCATGGTCGCCGAACCGGATCGGATCGGTACCCTCGTAATACCGATCCACGGGTGGCGGGGCCTCGACCTGCAGCCCGAACAGCGCCCCGGTCTTCACGGCGTTGTCGTAGAACACCTGATCGTCCCTGTGCAAGTGAACCGGCGCGCCCAGCGCCCGCTTCGCCCGCGCCACTCCCGACACGTGGTCGACATGCGCGTGCGTCAGCAGGATGTGCGTGACGTCGAGGCGCTCCGCCTTGACGAACGCCAGCAGCTGGTCGACCTCGTCTCCCGGGTCGATGAACACGGCTTTCCGGGTCCGCTCGCATCCGAGGATGAAGCCGTTCTTGAAAAACGGCCCGACCGCCGCGCTTTCGAGGATCATCAGGGTAGGATAGCAGGCGATGGTGATTGTGGCGGTCGACGACCTGATGTTCTCGTCGCGGATCTCGAGCGCGGCGAAGGCGCTGGGCGTGGAGATCGCGTTTGCCCGATCGCCCGAGGCCGTGGTGGCCGCCGTCCGGGAGCGATCGCCGCGCCTGGTGATCCTCGACCTGAACAGCCAGCGCGTGCGGCCGCTCGAAGCCGTGGCCGCGCTCAAGGCGGATGCCGCGCTGGCGTCGGTGCCGACCGTGGGGTTCGTCTCGCACGTGCAGGCGGACCTGATCGCGCAGGCGCGGGCGGCCGGCATCGATCAGGTGCTGGCGCGATCGGCATTCGTGCAGCAGCTGTCCGAGTTGCTGCAGGAGGCATGATGCTGCCCACCGCCCTCGACGTCTACGACGCGCGGCGACGGCTGGCGCCGCACCTGCGGCCCACGCCGATGCTGCCGTCCTCCTGGTTGTCGTCGATCGCCGATGGCAGCGTTTTCCTCAAGCTCGAGTCGCTCAACCTGACGCACTCGTTCAAGATCCGGGGGGCGCTCAACGCGGCGTTGAAGCTGGTCGAGAATCACGACGACAAACCTTCCGCCTTCGCGCCTAGCGCTTCGGCGGACAAGGCAGGTTTGTCGCCACAAGCCCAGGGGTCGCCACAAGCCCAGACGCTGGTAACCGCATCGGCCGGCAACCACGGGCGGGCGCTCGCACTGGCGGCCGAGAAGCTCGGGCTCGCGTGTGTGGTCTTCACGCCCGAGAAGGCGCCCGAAGCGAAGAAGAACGCGATCCGCCGGCACGGAGCCGTCCTGCATGAGTGCGACGACTACGACGCGGCGGAAAAGCAGGCGCGCGAGTTCGCAGCGGCGGAGGGCGCGGTCTACATTTCGCCCTACAACCACCCGGACGTGATCGCCGGCGCGGGCACGGTCGGCCTCGACATCCTCGAGGCGATGCCGTCCTTCGAGGTCGTGGTCATCCCGCTGGGCGGCGGCGGGCTGTCGAGCGGCATGGGGCTGGTGATCAAGGCCGCCGCGCCGCAGGCCACCATCGTCGGCGTCGAGGTCGAAGCGTCCTCGCCGTTTACGCTCAGCCTCGAGGCCGGACGCATCACCGGGATCACGCCGAGACCATCGCTCGCGGATGGCCTGGTCGGCAACCTGGAGCCCGGATCGATCACGTTCCCGCTGGTGAAGCAGGTGGTCGACTACGTCGTCACGGTGAGCGAGGACGACCTGACGCGGGCCATGCGCGGGCTGGCCGCCGAGGAACACCTGATCGTCGAGGGCGCCGGCGCGGCGGCCACGGCGGCGATCATGTCCGGCAAGGCGTCGGCGCCCGGCCAGCGGGTGATCGCGCTCGTCACCGGCGGCAACGTCGACTTGCCGAAGTGGCTGTTTGCCGTCAGTTGACGAGGGTTCCTCACGGGGGTTCCTCACGAGGGTTCCTCACGAAGGTTCCACGGAGGTTCTAGTGATTGCGGGCCGGTTTCAACCGATCGAGGCATTCCGCGACGGGCTGCCGACAAAGGCGCGCGATCTGCAGACGGCGCAAACCGTGATGCTGCACCCGGTGGCTGAACTCGATCGCCGTTTGATCGGGATTTTCCATCCGTCATTACTGACGGTATTCGACCTCGTCAATCACGAAGGCCAATGGCTTGCGGCCTGTGAGTTCGTTCCAGCACGGACGCTCGCGGCTGTGTTTGCGGGCGAGCCGTGCAACCCCAGGCGCGCCATTGAAATCGTCGCCGAGATCGCCGATGGCGTTGCCGAGTTGCATGCCCACGGCGTCAGCCACGGCGAGATCTCGAGCGCCAGCGTCCATCTCACGCTCAAAGGGAAAGCCAAGCTGTGCCTGACCACGGCACGAACCACCTCAGATCCGAGCCGCGACATTCAGGGCCTGCGACTTCTGCTCCACCAGATCGCGGGCCGGGCATTCCCAGAGCTGGTCGAAACGGAATCGGCACCGGTCCTAGCCGCACTGCTGAGGAACCTCCGTGAGGAACCTCCGTGAGGAACCTCCGTGAGGAACCCCCGTGAGGAACCCTCGTGAGGAACCTACGTGGGGAACCTACTTCCGGAGAGGTTGCGACGGGCGGATCTCGATGCGGCTGGGCAGGCTTCGCGCCGGGTGGTTCATCACGTCGACGATGACCTGGGCCACGTCTTCGGGCAGCAGCTTCCAGTCGGCGCCGTCGCCGGCCTCGCGGCCCGAGAATTCGGTGGCCACCGACCCCGGCATCACGTACGTGACGCGGATGTTGTCGTAGCGCAGCTCCTGCATCAGCGCCTCGCTGAACGCGTTGAGGCCGGCCTTCGACGCGCAGTACGCCGCGCCGCCCACGAACGGGTTCCGGCCGGCCAGGCTGCTGACGTTGACGATCCACCCGCCGCCCCGCGCCCGCAGGTGCGGAATCGCCGCCTTGCAGCAGTGGAACACGCCGGTGAGGTTGACGCCGATGATGCGGTGCCACTCGTCGTGGGGCATCTCGGCAATCGGCACGCCCACACCGACACCGGCGTTGTTGACGAGCGCATCGAGGCCGCCGAAGCGCTCGACGGCGGTGCGCATGGCCAGCTCCACCGACGCCGCGTCGCGCACGTCGCAGACGAGGCCGGCGATGCGGCCGGGATCGCCGCAGGCGGCGCCCAGCGCGTGCTCCGCCCGCATCACGCCGCCGGTGGTGGTCGCCGTAATCGCGACGTGGTCGCCCTGCCGCAACAGCGCGTCCGCCACCGCATACCCGATGCCCCTCGCACCACCCGTAATCAAAGTGACTCGCGCCATGCCTATAGAATAGTCCCCGTGGCGACCATCGTCATTCTTGGTGCGGGAGACACGGGAGCGGCGCTGGCGCGGCAGCTGGCCGCCACCGACATCGTCTCGCGCATCGTGCTGGTGGACGACATGGCGGCGGTGGCGGCGGGCAAGGCCCTCGACGTCGCGCAGTCGGGGCCCGTCGACGGCTACACGACGGCGTTATCGGGCACGAGCGACGTCGCGGCGGTCGTGGGCGCGGCGGTGGTCGTGTTTGCGGATCGCGTGGGCCCCCCGCCGGCCGATTGGCAGGACGAGGCCGGGCTCGCGCTCGTGAAGCGCGTGGCGGGGTTGAATCAGGTCGCGCCGCTCGTGTGCGCCGGCGCGTCGCAGTCGTCGCTGGTGGAGCGCGGCGTCAACGAATTGGGGATCTCCCGGACGCGCCTGTTCGGGTCCGCGCCGGAAGCGCTGCGGTCCGCGGTGGTCACGATCTGCGCGCTCGAGGCGGGCGCCGCGGCGGCGGATGTCTCGCTGTCGGTGCTGGGCCGGCCGCCGCAACATGTGATCGTTCCCTGGGACGAGGCGGCCATTGCCGGCCGCTCGGCGACGGCGGTGCTGTCGGCCGCGCAACTGGCGCGCCTCGACGCGCGCGTGGCCCGGTTGTGGCCGCCCGGGCCGTACACGCTGGCGGCCGCCGCCGCGCGGGTGATCCGGACCGCCATCACGCGCAGTCCGCGCGTGCACACCGTGCAGGTGGCGGTCACCCGCGACGAAGGCACGCCCGGGCGTTCGGCGATGATGCCCGTGACGCTGCTGCCGTCGGGCATCGAGCGGCTCGTCGAGCCCGTGCTGTCGGCCCGCGATCGCGTGCGCTACGAAACCACCCTTCGTCAGTAGGCTTCTGCAGACAGGTCCCGCTCGAAAATCTCGCAAAAGCGCGAAATCAGGCGGTCTTCGACGTCGGCCATGGCCGGGGTGCGGCCGAGCTGGGCGGCGAGCGAGGTCACGCCGCGGTCGGCGATCCCGCACGGGACAATCAGCTTGAAGTAATCCACGTCCGTCGTCACGTTGAAGGCAAAACCGTGGCTCGTGATCCAGCGCGAAATGCGGACGCCGATTGCCCCGATCTTCCCGGCCCCGATCCACGTGCCGCTCAGGCCCGTAATCCGCCCGGCCTCGATCCCGTAATCCGCGCACACGCGGATCATTACCTCTTCGAGATCGCGCACGTAGCGATGCACGTCCCTGCGGTCCGGAGTGAGATCGACGATGGGATACCCGACCAGTTGCCCGGGCCCGTGATAGGTCACGTCGCCGCCACGCCCGGTCTCGAACACCTCGACGCCAAGCGACGAGAGCCGATCCGGCGTGGCAAGAATGTGCGACCGGCCGTCTTTCTTGACGCCGATCGTCAGGACGTGGGGATGCTGAAGCAGGAGCAACGTGTCGGGAATGCGGCCGGCCTTGCGATCGTCGACCAGCGCGCGCTGCACCTCGAGCGCCTCCGCATACGGAACCAGGCCGAGCCGGCGAACTTGTAAAGACGTCACACGCTGGCGGGGTCGAAGTTCTCGAGGCCTTTCTTCACGTCCGCCATGAACTGATCCGCCACCGCGCCATCGATCAGGCGATGGTCGTAGCCGAGCGTCAGGAACCCCATCAGGCGGATCCCGATCGCATCGTCGATGACGACGGGGCGCTTCTCGATGGTCCCGACACCGAGAATCGCGACCTGGGGCTGGTTGATGATCGGCAGCCCGAACTGCGCGCCGAAGTTGCCGGGGTTGGTGATGGTGAACGTGCCGCCATGCACCTCCTCGGGATTGAGCTTCTTCGCGCGCGCGCGGTCGGCCACGTCCTGGATCGCCTTCGACAGGCCGAGCAGGTTCTTCTCGCCCGCGCCCTTCACCACCGGCACGATCAGGCCGTGCTCGAGCGCCACCGCGATGCCGAGGTTGATGTCCTTCTTGTAGACGATGGTGTCGCCGTCAATCGAGGCGTTGACGATGCGGTGCGCACGCAGCGCGTCGACCACGACCTTGGCGATGAACGAGGTGTAGGTCAGCTTCGCGCCGTTACGTTCGTAGTCGTCTTTCTTGGCCTGGCGGATCTGATCGACCTGCGAGTAGTTGACCTCGAACACCGAGTAGACGTGCGCCGACGTGCGGCGGCTGAGCACCATGTGCTCGGCGATCTTCTTGCGGATCACCGGCATCGGCACGACGTCGTCGCCGGCCATCCGCGCCACCACCGGCGCCGGGGCGGCGGCGCCGTCGATATAGCCGAGGATGTCCTGCTTGGTCACGCGCCCGCCGATGCCCGAGCCGGCGATGCGGCCGATGTCGACGTTGTGTTCCTTGGCGATGCGGCGCACGAGCGGCGACGATTTCTGCTTGTCGGAAGGTGCGTCAGGTGCAGCGGGTGCAGCGGGTGCGTCAGGGGCAGCCGGTGCGTCAGGTGCAGCGGCCGCGGGCGGCTTGGCCGGACCCCCATTGGCACTTGATGCACGTGTTGCACCCGATGCACCTGCGGCGGGCGCTTCGCCCGCCGTGCCGATCGTCGCGACGACGCTGTTGACCGGCACCGTCTCGCCTTCCTTGACGGCAATCTCGGTCAGCACCCCCGCGGCGGGCGACGGGATCTCGGCATCGACCTTGTCGGTCGAGATCTCGAACAGCGGCTCGTCGCGATCGACCGCATCGCCCACCTTCTTGATCCAGCGGACGATGGTGCCTTCCGCGATCGACTCGCCCATCTGGGGCATGACTACGGGTGTGGACATAAATCAGCCTTCGGCCTTCGGCCTTCTGCCTTCTGCCTTCTGCCTTCAAATGTGGATCGCGGCGCCATGCGCCGCATGCGCCGCTTCACCCACCGCCTCCGACATGGTCGGGTGCGCGTGGATGGTCCGGATCAATTCCTCGACGGTCACTTCCATCCTGAGCGCCATCACCGCCTCGGCCACCAGCTCGGTGGCGCGGGGACCGATGATGTGCACGCCCAGCACCTCGTCGTACTTCTTCTCGGCGACGATCTTGACGAAGCCGTCGGTTTCGCCGGCCATGCGCGCCCGCGCCAGGGCGCGGAACGGGAAGGTGCCGATGCGGACGTCGTGCCCCTGCTCGCGCGCCTGCGCCTCGGTGAGGCCGACGCTGCCGATCTCGGGGTCGCTGTAGGTGCAGCGCGGCACGTGATCGTAGTTGATGGGCTGCACGGCCTGGCCGGCGATGCGCTCGGCCAGGACGATGCCCTCCATCGACGACACGTGCGCGAGCTGGTAGTGAGGCCCGCCCATCGTGATCACGTCGCCGATCGCCGAGATGCCCGGCACGTTGGTGCGGAACATCGAGTCGACGACGACGTAGCCGCGATCCATCTTGAGGCCGAGCGCCTCGGCGCCCAGGCCCTCGGTGACCGGCCCGCGTCCGGTCGCGACGAGCAGGAGGTCGAAGGCGAGTGTCTGCGACTTGCCCTGCCCTGAGCCTGTCGAAGGGCCCGCGGTGTCGACCTCGATGTCGACGCCCTTCGCGCCGGTCGTGGCGGAGGTGACCGTCGATCCGGTGAGCACCTTGATGCCGCGCTTCTTGAACGTCCGCTCGAGCTCGGCCGAGACGGCCTCGTCTTCGCCGGGCACCAGCCGCGGCAGCAGCTCGATCACCGTCACCTCGCTGCCGTAGCTCTTGAAGATCGACGCGAACTCGACGCCGACGGCGCCGCTGCCCATGATCCCGATCGACTTCGGCACGTACGGCAGGTGGATCGCCTCGTCGCTGAAGATGATCCGCTTGCGGTCGGCCTCGATGCCGGGCACGCTGCGCGGCGCCGAGCCGGTCGCCACGACGAGGTCCTTCTTCGCCGTCAGCGCCTGCTTGCCGCCGTCGTGCAGCGTGACCTCGACGCCGTGCGGGCCGATCAGGCGCGCGCTGCCCTTGATCCAGTCGATCTTGTTCTTCTTGAAGAGCATTTCGATGCCGCCGGTGAGGCCCGACACCATCTTGTCCTTGCGCGCGTGCACGGCGGGCATGTCGATCGACACGGCGGCGCCGTCGATGCCGGTGAGGCCCCACTCTTTCGCGCCCTGCGCCACCTTGAGCGCGTGGGCGTGCTCGAGCAGCGCCTTGGTCGGGATGCATCCCCAGATGAGGCAGGTGCCGCCCAGCGCCCTCTGGCGCTCGACCACGGCCACGGTCAGGCCCAGCTGCGCCGCGCGAATGGCGGCCACGTAGCCGCCCGTGCCGGCGCCAATCACTACCACGTCGTACTCGTTCGCCAACACCCGCTCCTTGACCAGGCGGGTCTACCGCCTCCGCCTAGCTACGGCGAGTCTCGCCGAAGCGCTTCGCGCGAAGGCGGAAAGACCCGCCTCTACCCGTGAATGCAACCCCTCAATGTCGCTCGGAACAGAACGGAACGTCAAGTCGCGGTTGGGCCTTTCTTGATCGACGACAGCGGGACGAACGTCTGCTGGGGATCGGGACGGGCGGGCGCCTGCGGATCCACCTTGCCCTTGAGCTCGCCGTGGTCGTACTTGAGCTGCCAGTACATCTCGGTGATCTGCGCCAGCTGCCGGGCGGTCCGCCGCGCCTGCGCGAACGCCACCACGGCGACCAGCAGGGCCGAAACCGCGACGATCCAGAGTCCCGTTATATCCACGTGCGCCACATTGAACTGTAACTGAAAACTCCAAACTGAACTCTGAACTCTGAACTCTGAACTTTGAACTCTCCGCCGTTATACTCCATTCGAATGTCAGCGCGCCGAAAGACCGTGCTCGTCATCGACGCCAACGACGAAGCCCGGGAGCGTTTCTCGCAGACCCTCCGCCGCGACTTCCGCATCGTCCGCGCCGGCTCCGCGGAGGCCGGCCTGGCGATGATGGACCGCGAAGACGTCGACGTGCTGGTCGCCGACGTCCGGCTGCCCGGCCTGGGCGGCCTCGACCTGCTCCAGGTGGTGCGCGAGAACTTCCCGCTGGTCGAAGTGATCATGACCTCGGCGGCGCCCGACGTCGACGGCGCCGTGCGCGCCATCAAGCTCGGCGCCTACCACTTCCTGACCAAGGACACCGACCCCGACGTGCTGCGCACGCTCGTGCACCACGCCGGCGAGCGCCAGGACCTGAACCGGCACGTGCTCACGCTGCGCGACGCGGCGGGCGACGCCGATGCCCGCGAGTTCATCTCGGGCCCGAGCACCGCGCTCAAGGACGTGCTCGAAACGGTCCACAAGGTGGCCAAGCTGTCGGCGACCGTGCTCATCCTCGGCGAGAGCGGCACCGGCAAGGAGCTGCTCGCCCGGCTGCTGCACCGCGAGTCGGCAAACGCCGAGGCGGCGTTCGTCGCGGTGAATCTCGCCGCCATCCCGCGCGAGCTGGTCGAGAGCACGCTGTTCGGCCACGAGAAGGGGTCGTTCACCGGCGCGCTGCAGCAGCGCATCGGCAAGTTCGAGCTCGCGCACGGCGGCACGCTGTTCCTCGACGAGATCGGCGACCTGCAGCCGGACCTGCAGGCCAAACTGCTGCGCGCGATCCAGGAAGGCGAGGTCGAGCGCGTCGGCGGGTCGCGGCCGGTCCGCACGACGTTCCGCCTGATCGCGGCCACCCACGTCGACCTCGAGCGCGCCGTCAAGGAGGGCGCCTTCCGCGAGGACCTCTACTACCGCATCAACGTGATTCCGGTGCGCCTGCCGCCGCTGCGCGAGCGCATCGAGGACCTGCCGGTGCTCGCCGACTTCTTCGTCCGGCGCTACAGCGCGCGCTTCCACAAGGACGTCCGCGGCATCGCCGAGTCGACGCTGCGCATGCTGTCGCACTACTGGTGGCCGGGGAACATCCGCGAGCTGGAGAACCTGGTCGAGCGGCTCGTCGCGGTGGTCGACCACGAGTGGATCACCGACTAGGACCTGCCGTTCGAGTTCCACGTGGTCGAGCTCGATCGGACCAAGTCCGACACCAGCCTGCTCGACCGCGCCCTCGGCACCTTCGAACGCAACTTCCTGGTGCGCGCGCTCGAGCGCAACGCCTGGAACGTGACGCAGACCGCGCGGTATCTGGGCGTGCCGCTGAGCACGCTCAAGTTCAAGATGGAGCGTCTGGACATTCGCGAGCTGGCGAGGAAGATCCGGAAATAGATCCCCGCCGCCAGCCGCGCTACTTCTTCGGAAGGATCGCGTCTTTCAGCTGCTTGACGATCCGCGCCTTGACGACGGTCTTCGCGGGAATCTGGATTTCCTGCTTGGTCGCCGGGTTGCGCCCGACGCGCGCCTTGCGGTGCTGCACGACGAGCTTCACCATGCCGGGAATGACGAACTCGCCCGTGCGCTTCAGCTCCTTCTCGCACAGGATCGCCAGTTCGTCGAAAAACTCGCGCGACTGCGTGCGCTTGACGTCGAACCGCTCGGCGAAGTGTGAAAAGAGCTCCGACTTGCCCATCCTTCGGGCTTCGTCCATCGTGTCCCCCTGCTCAGTGCCGCACGGCGCGGCGTATCGGTAAAGCGGAGCGTATGCTAACCCCGGCGATAGGGGCTGTCAATCACAGTAAAGGCAGAAGGCAAAAGGCACAAGGCAGAAAGCATTACACTGCCGTTCATGTCCATTGAGACATTTCCGAACCCGCGGCCCGAACGCGACTTCGAAATCGCGATCGACTGCCCCGAGTTCACCTCGATGTGTCCGAAGACAGGCCTCCCCGACTTCGGCGTCATCCGCATCCGCTACGTGCCCGATGCGCGCTGCATCGAGCTCAAGTCCCTCAAATACTATCTGCTCGAGTTCCGGAACAAGGGAATTTTCTACGAGGCGGCCACCAACCAGATTCTCGACGACCTGGTCGCCGCCTGCGCACCGCGGCGCATGACCGTGACCGGCGATTTCACCGCGCGCGGCGGCCTCACCACGAAGGTCACGGCGAGCTTCGGTGACTGACGAGCCGGTGCGCGTCCCGATTGAAGACGCGATCGACCTGCACAGCTTTGCGCCCCGGGACGTCGCCTCCGTCGTCGACCAATACCTGCACGCGGCGCGCGACGCGGGCTTTTCGCAGGTGCGGCTGATCCACGGACGAGGCACGGGCGCGCAACGCGCCGCGATCCAGCGCCTGCTCCGCACACATCCCCTGGTTGAACGCTATTGGGACGCCCCGGAATCACACCTGGGCGCCACGCTGGTGGGGCTCAAGCGCCCCGGCTCTTAACCGACCGCTGGACGCACGCCCGAGAGACGGTGCCGCTTCTCGGGCTCAGGCGGGTCGTCCTCCGAACGCTCGGACCCATCGTCGGGCGTGCCGCGCCGGAAGGCGGGTCCGGCGATCGTTCGGGCGATGGCGTCGAGCTGGCCATGCAGTTCGGAAGTCCGCAGCGCCGACACCGGCACGCCAGAGTTCACCGCCGACGCCACCGTGCGGTAGTCGCTGCCGAGGGTGTAGTCGATGGTCAGCCCGAGCACCCGTTCGATCTGCGCGGTGGACATCACGCCGAACTCCGACGCGCGGTTCAACACGATCTTCAGCCGCTCGCCGACCACCCCCGCCAGCTTCACCGCGTCGATCAGCCGCTGGAGGTTTCGCAGGCACGGGACGTCGGGGTTCGCCACGAGCATCACCATGTCCGACGACTGCAGCGCGATGGCGGTGCACGCCGCAATCGTGCTCCCGGCGTCGATGATCACGAACTCGTAGAGCGCGTTGAGGCACTTGAGCATCTGCTCGATGCCCTCGACGTCCCGCGGCGCGGGACGGCCGTACTCGTCGCCCGCGGCCATCACGTGCAGGCCACAGTCGTGCTCGGTGACGTATTTCGAGACGGCCCCTGGATCCATCCACGACAGTTGATCGATAACGTGAAGCACCGTGTGCCGGGGCCGCAGTCCCAGGAACAGGGCGACGTCGCCGGGGCCGGTCTTCAGGTCGATGACGATGGTGGGGCGGCGGGTGATGCGGCGGAGATCCGCCGCCCCGTTGACCGCGAGTGTGGTGGTGCCGGTGCCGCCCTTGGTGCCGAGAAAACTCACGATCATGGAGCGATGCAGACGCAACCCGTGTGCCAGAGGGGAAAAGCCGTGCACACACGAATGGGGCGGGCCGAACGGGGCCCGCCCCAGGGGTTCCGATCGTTGCACATCTGTAAGCGCGTCCACGCGATTGGTGGGTGGGAGGCGCCTCGCCGGAGGGCGCGGCCGAGCTGGCCCGCCGCCGCTAAGTCGATGCAGATGGGCGGGTTCCGGCGGCGCCGAGGCCCTCGGGCGGCCGCGGCACGTCACTTGCTCTGTGGCTGGTACTCCCTGGAGCGTCACCAATAACCATGGCCACTACACCTCAATCGTTCGTTCGTCCCGCGAAAGATGAGTGGGGTGTCTACGACCCCCAGCAAGCCGGCCTGGCGGCGCTCTTCGCGAGGCTCGACTCGAAAGACGCCTCCGCGAAACTGCAGGCCAAACCCGACGACGCCGTCGTGGCGCCGCCGGCGC
This sequence comes from Acidobacteria bacterium RIFCSPLOWO2_12_FULL_67_14b, assembly GCA_001768615.1. Classification (GTDB taxonomy): domain Bacteria; phylum Acidobacteriota; class Vicinamibacteria; order Vicinamibacterales; family UBA2999; genus 12-FULL-67-14b. The sequence continues at coordinate 79,328 of MELE01000041.1, forward strand.
TGCCGCGGCCGACCCTTCGCGACGCAAAGTAACCCTTCCTCAACGTCCCTCTGGGAGGCGCTCCATGACGGCGCCTCCTTTTTTTTTGTACGGCCGGCGGCACCCCTGGTCGTCCGCCAGCGCCACGCGCGTCGATCCGGTGACGGCGCTGCGGCTCGAGTAGTAGCGGCGGGTCTATAGACCCGCCTGCGGATATGATCGCGTGTCATGTGCGCGCGGCTCATCGCTCTCGTGCTTGCGGTGCTCGTCTCGGGGTCGCTTGGCGCCCAGACGCCAACGGCCCCGGCCGCGATTCAATCCCCCGAGGCGTTCTTCGGGTTCCGGATGGGCGCGGATCGCGAGCTCGCCGACTGGCCCTCCCTGCAGCGCTACGTCGAGACCGTCGCCGCCGCCTCGGATCGTGTAGACCTCGTCGATGCCGGCCCGTCTACTGAGGGACGCCGGCTGATCGCGGCCATCGTGACCGCGCCCGACAACCTCGCGCGCCTGGAAGAGATCCGGGCCAACAACATGCGGCTCGCCGATCCCCGCACGCTCGACGAGGCGGCCGCGATGGCCATGGCGGAGCGGCAACCGGCCATCATCGCCATCGGCATGAGCATCCACGCGACGGAGATCGGCGCGACGCAGGCGGGGCCCGAGCTGCTCCACACGCTGGCCACCTCCCAGGATCCAGAGGTGCTCCGCACTCTCCGCGACATCGTCCTGATCCTCCTCCCGTCGCTCAACCCCGACGGCCACGTGATCACCGTCGATTGGTACCGGAAATGGAAGGGCACGGAATTCGAAGGCACCGGCATGCCGTGGCTGTACCACCGCTACGTCGGCCACGACATCAACCGCGATGCGTTCATGATGAACATGGCGGAGAACCGCACGCTGTCGGACTTCTTCTACCGCCGCTGGCATCCGCAGGTGTTTCTCACGATGCACCAGATGGGACCACGTGGCCCGCGGTTCTTCGTGCCGCCCAACATCGATCCGATCGACCGCAACTACGACCCGCTGATCTGGCGGACCGCCGGCCTGCTCGGGCATGCGATGGCGCTGTCGCTCGAAGAGGATGGCCGCTCCGGCGTGCTCCAGAACGCGCTCTACGATTACTACTGGCCCGGCTACGAAGATTCAGCGCCGCTGGGCCATAACACCGTCAGCCTCCTCACCGAAGCGGCGGGGGTGCGCGTGGCGTCGCCGATCAACGTCGCCGCCGATCAGCTCGTCGGCGGCCGCGGCTTTCCCGATCACCGGCCGTCGACGACGTTTCCCCATCCGTGGCCCGGCGGCGACTGGCGCCTGCGCGACATCGTCGACTACGACCTGTCGGCCGCGCGCGGCCTGCTCGTTGCGGTCGCGCGCTACCGCGTGGAGCTGGTGCGCAACTTCTATCGCATGGGCCAACGGCAAGTCGCGCTCGGGCTCAAGGGCGGGCCGTTCGCGTACATCATTCCGCCCGATCAGTTCGACGGGCACGCGGCGCGCAAGCTGATCCAGCTGTTGATCGAAGGCGCCGTGGACGTGCAGCGGACCCTCGAACCGTTCCGCGTCGCCGAAACCGTCTACCCGCAAGGCACCGACATCATCCTGATGGCGCAGCCCTATCGCGCCTACGCCAAGACGCTGCTCGAAGTGCAGGAGTACCCCGTTCGCCGCCCCGCTCCGGGCGCCCCCGCCGATCGGCCGTACGACGTGGCGGGATGGACCCTGCCGCTGCAGATGAACGTCAGGGTCGATCGCATCGATCAGTATTTCGAGCCGCCGCCGACGACGCGGCTCGACCGGGCGCCCGTGGCCACCGCCCAGGTCTGGGGCGACACGAAGAAGGCCGGCTACTACGTGATCGACGGAAGGGGCAACGCGCCGAGCATCGCGATCAACCGGCTGCTCAACACCGGCGCCCGCGTGGCGTGGAGCACGGCGCCGATCGATCTGCAGGGATTCCACTACCAAGTGGGCGCCCTCGTCGTGGCCGACGCCAAGGGCGTGCGTGAAGCCGTTGCCGGGATTGCGCGCGACCTCGGCCTGCGCGCCACGGCCGCCGCCGGCCGCCCGCCGCAGGGGACGCGCGCCCTGTCGCGGGTGCGCGTCGGGCTGTACAAGCCCTGGGTCGAGAACATCGACGAAGGGTGGACGCGCTGGCTCCTCGAACAGTACGAGTTCCCCTTCGAGACGATCGCCGACGCGGACATCAAGCGCGGCGGCCTGCGCGACCGCCTCGACGCGATCGTGATTCCCGACCAGAGCGCCGAGCGGCTGATCAACGGGCACCCGGCCGGAACCATGCCTCCCGACTACGTGGGCGGCCTGGGCATGGAGGGCGCCGACATGCTGCGGCGGTTCGTCGACGCCGGCGGCACGCTGGTGGCCCTGGATTCGGCGAGCGAGTTTGCGGTGAACCTGCTCGGCGCGGCCGTGAAAGACACCACGCGCGGCCTGCCGCCCAACGAATTCTTCTGCCCGGGATCGGTCGTGCGGCTCGAGCTCGAGGCGGATCCATTGACCATGGGCGTGCCGGCGGAGACGGCAGGCTTCTTCAGCTTCGGCGGCGCCTTCGAGCTGGCGCCCGCGGCGTCAACCTCGCCCGAATCCTCGCCCTCGGCCACCGCTCGCATCGTCGGACGCTATTCGAAGAAGGACGTGCTCCTGAGCGGCTGGCTCGAGGGTGAACGGGTGATCGCCGGCAAGGGCGCGATGGTGGAGGTGACGTCGGGCCAGGGCCGGGCCGTGCTCTTTGCCTTCCGGCCGCAGCACCGCGGCCAGTCTCACGCGACGTTCCGCTTGTTCTTCAACGCCCTGCACACGGCCCAGAGCGCAGTTCCTGCGACATCTCGCAGCCGTTAGCGTTGCAGTTTCTACGACGCGTTTCCGGCGCCAGGCCGGGACTGTCAGCAAAACGGGCGGTTGCCACGCGGCGGCCCGTTTGCAGGACCCCGGCGCGTGGAATCCCCCACAGGCCCGTTCGCACCCGGAGACACCGTCACCGCCCGCGGCGAGCAGTGGAAGGTCAGCAGCGCCGATCGATTTGCCGGCTGCGCCGTGATCACGCTTGATGGCACAGGCGCGTCGAACGCCGGCGTGCGATCCACGCTGATCGCGCCGTTCGACACGATCGCCAAGGTCGTCTCCGGGAAGCCGCTCAGGCGGAGCCGCAGCTCGACGCTGCGCATCGCCCGCGCCGCGATCGCATCCGCGCGCCCCGCATGCGGCATCTGGACCGCGGCGGCGGCGAAGGTCGACCTGCTCGCGTATCAACTCGAGCCCGCGTTGGCGGTGCTCGCCGGCGCCACGCGCGTGCTCCTGGCGGATGCCGTTGGCCTGGGCAAGACCATCCAGGCGGGGCTGATCCTCACGGAACTGCTGGCGCGGGGCCTGGTGGATCGCGCGCTCATCCTCACGCCGGCTGGATTACGGGACACCTGGGCGGCCGAGCTGCGCAATCGGTTCGACCTTCGCCCGATCGTGTTCGACCAGGCGTCGGTGGCGACCGCGCTCCATGGCCTGCCCGCCGGCGTCAACCCCTGGGCGTCGCACGCCATCGTGATTGCGTCGATCGACCTGGTGAAGCGGCCGGAGGTGCTCGCCACCGTGGAAGGGGCGCCGTTCGACCTGGTGATCGCGGACGAGGCCCACCACCTGACGCCGGGAAGCGACCGCGGCGCGGCGGTGGAGCGCCTGGCCTCGCGCGCGCCTTGGGTGGTGCTGGCGTCGGCGACGCCGCACTCCGGAGACGATGCGGCATTCAACTACCTGACCCGGATCGGCGGCTCCGGCGATCGCATCACCGTGTTCCGCCGGACCCGTCACGAAGTGGGTGCGGGCATGGGCCGTCGCGTGCACCTGCTCGCCGTCACGCCATCAGGGGCGGAATCGCGCATGTTGCGCGCGGCGGAAGCCTACGCCCGCGCGATTTGGAACGGTGTGGGACAACGCGATCGCGGGGCGCGGCTGCTGGCCATCCTGCTGGCGCGGCGCGCCGCGTCGAGCGCCACCGCGCTCGAGCGCACGCTGACGCGCCGGCTCCACCTGCTGTCGGGCCGGGACGATCCGGCGGCGGAGCAGGCGTCGCTGCCCTGGGAAGACGCCGAGGAGGGCGACGGCGATGTGCCGGCTGAACTGCTGGGCGCGGCCGGCTTCGACGATCGGGCCTCCGAACAGTGCGTCCTCGAAGAGCTCGTCGCGGCGGCGACGGCGGCGCGCCACCACGCGTCGAAGATTCGGCTGATTGCGCGCCTGATTCGGCGCGTGCGTGAGCCTGCCGTGATCTTCACGGAGTACCGCGACACGCTCGATGCGCTGGTGGAGGCGCTCGGCGGCGGCCACCGGATCCGGACGCTGCACGGCGGGCTGTCTGCCGGCCTTCGCCACCTGGCCCTCTCGGCGTTCACCCACGGCGACGCCGACCTTCTGATCGCCACCGACACGGCGGGTGAGGGGCTCAACCTGCATCATCGCTGCCGGCTTGTGATCGATGTCGAGCTGCCGTGGAATCCGCGGCGGCTCGAACAGCGCGTGGGCCGCGTCGATCGCCTTGGCCAGACGCGGCGCGTCCACGCGATCCGGCTGCTCCACCGCGGGACCGTGGAAGAGACGGTGCTCGCGCGCCTGGAACGGCGGCGCATTCGCGCGGCCGCGGCGTTGGACGGCGAGCCCGACGCGTGGTTCGGCGAAGAGGATGTCGCGGCGGCGGCGTTAGGAGCGGCCGGGTGGCCGTCGCGCGCGCCGGCGCGGCTGGCATCCGCGGTGGTCGTGGCGGCGGCCGCCGAGGTCGAACGCGTTGCCCGCCAGCGTGCCGGCGGCAGCATGCGCGCAGCGCGTCGCGCGGTGTTGAGCCTTCCACGGCATCCCGCGAGGGCCGCGGCCCGCATGCTGCTCCTCTACCACTTGCGATCGGTGGGGCCGCTCGGACGAACGGCGGACGAATCGTTGCGCGCGCTGCTCGTCGAGCTGAGCCACAGGCCAACGACCCGTCGTGACTGGCAGGCGCGCATCGCCGATCTCGACCGCGATCCCCGGGTTCGGGCCGTGCTCGCGCACGAAGGCCTGAGGCACGCGGCGGAGATCGACTCGCAGCTCGCAGCGTTGCGCGAAGCCGTCCGGCAACGGGTGCAGGTGATCCGGGATCGCCTCCATCGCACGCTGCCGCGCGAGCTTCAGCCATCCATGTTCGATCGCCGCGTCGAGCGCGGCGCGATCCTCCATCAGCAGGCGATCGCCCGCCTGGACGCCGCGCTACGCCGCCGCATCGACGCCGTGACGCCTGCGGCGCCGCCGACGGTTCCGCGTCCGGTGTTGACGGCCGCCTGGCCCCTCGAGGTCTAGCTCGCGCGTGGTGCCCGGGCTCCGCGGTCGGCTCGTCTCTCACGCCTACGTCGAGCAGCAGCTCCTGCCCGCGCTCGCGCGATCCGGACCCGACGCCGTCCACACCGCCGCTGCCCGCCGGCTCGGGCAGTGGTGGCGGCGGGTGAACCGTGCGCTCGGGCCGGCTTCCAGCGCCCGTGCCATCCTCGATGTGGCCGTCGCCCCGATGCTGGCGATCCTGGGCTACGGAACGCCGGCCCTCTCGTCACACGAGTGGGGCCTCGACGGATCGATCGGTCCATCCGGCACGGCCCTCGTCGTGCTGCCCTGGTCCAGGTCGCCGGATTCGGCCTGGACCAGCGTGCTGCGGGCGGGCCTCGCCTCGAGCGCCCGCTGGGCGCTCGTCACCAACGGCCACACGCTCCGCATTGTCGACCTCTCGCGCGCGTGGACGCGTCACTCAGTGGAATTTCACCTCGGCGCGGCGCTCAGCGACGAGAAGGGCGTGGCGGCGTTGCTGGAACTCGCGAGCGCGCCGGCCGTCACCGGCGAAGCGGCCGTGGGCCGCAGCCTGGCCGCCGTGATTGCGGAGTCGGATCGCTTCTCCGCGCGCGTCTGCCAGTCCCTCGGCAACGGCGTGCTGGCGGCCCTTCCGCAGCTGACGCAGGCGCTCAGCGCTCGTCCTCGTGGGGACAAACCTTCAGGTTTGTCCGGACCAGGCGAGAGCCCCTTCGACCAGGCGCTCACGGTGATCTACCGCGTGCTGTTTCTCCTGTTCGCCGAGGCGCGCGGGCTCGTGCCGATCTGGAACGACGTGTATCGCGAGGCGTACACGATCGACGCGCTCTGCCGGCGCGTGATCGAGCGGCCGGGCGCGCCCGGCCTGTGGGCCTCTCTTCAGGCGATTTCCCGGATGGCGCATTCGGGTTGCCGCGCCGGCGATCTCGACGTGACGGCGTTCAACGGCCGCCTGTTCTCGCCGTCGCAGACGCCGCTCGCCGACCGGCACCTGGTGCCCGACTCGGTGGCGCAAGCAGTGGTGCTGGCGCTGGCGACCATCGAGTCGCCCACCGGCCGCCATCGCATCGCCTACCACGACCTCGGTGTCGAGCAGCTCGGCTCGGTGTACGAGCGCGTGCTCGAGCACGAGCCTGCGCGCCCGCCTTCGCCAGGGGCTCCGGCGAGGCAGGCGGGGCGGACGATCGTCCTGACGAAGACGTCCACCGAGCGCAAGTCCACGGGCAGCTTCTACACGCCTCGCGCGCTCACCGAGTTTCTCGTCCGGCGCACGCTCCATCCGCTCGTCGACGGCCGGACGGCCGACGAGATCCTCTCGCTGCGCGTCGTCGATCCGGCGATGGGCAGCGGCGCATTCCTCGTGGCCGCGTGCCTGTACCTCGCCGATCAGTGCGAGCACGCGTCGGTCCGGGACGGCGACTGGCACGCCGGCGAGGTGACGATGGCCGATCGCATCGGCCTTCGACGGGCGGTCGCGGAGCGATGCCTCTACGGCGTCGACGTGAATCCCACGGCGGTGCAGCTGGCGCGGCTCTCGCTGTGGCTCACCACCCTGGCCTCCGATCGCCCGTTGACGTTTCTCGATCACCACCTCGCCGTCGGCGACAGCCTGATTGGCGCCCGACTGCCCGATCTCGCCGGCCCGCCGCGCGCCACGCCCTCGCGATCCAGGCGTGCCGTGCCGCAGCTCCCGTTGTTCGAGGACGATGTGGCACACATCGCGCGTGAGCGCGTGCTGCCCGAGCGCATCCGGCTTGCGCTCCAACCGTCCGACACGCTGGATGCGGTGCGGGCAAAGGAGCGGACGCTGGCGGCGCTCACCGGACCGGATGGCCCGTTCGCGAAATGGTCCGCGGCCGCCGACGCGTGGTGCGCGGCCTCGTTGTGGCCGGGATCGCCGCCCTCGCGCGCGCTGGTGGCCGAAGGCCTGGCCGGCGCGCTGGGCGCCGCGACCACCCTGCCGCGCGCGCAGATCGAGCACTGGCTGGCCGAGGCCCGCTCGATTGCGCGCAGGCACGCCGTGTTCCATTGGGAGCTGTCGTTTCCGGAAGTGTTCTTCGACGCGGCGGGACGGCCGCGCCCCGACGGCGGGTTCGACGCGGTGATGGGCAACCCGCCGTGGGACATGCTGCGCGCCGACACTGGATCGGCCGGCGACCGCCGGTCGGACCGCGATCGCACCGCGTCGTTGCTCCGCTTCTTCCGATCGTCGGGCACGTACGGCTGCCAGGGCAGCGGCCATCCCAACCGGTATCAGCTGTTTCTCGAGCGGGCGTGGCAGCTCGCCCGGCCGGAAGGGCGATGGGGAATGATCCTGCCGTCGGGGATTGCGACCGATCACGGCAGCGCCCTCCTGCGCCGGCGGCTGTTCGAGCGGCACACCGTGGATACGTGGCTGGGCTTCGACAACCGCCAGGCGATTTTCCCGATCCACCGGAGCGTCCGCTTCGTGGTGATGGCCGGCACCAATGGCGGTTCGACCGAACGGCTCGACATGCGTTGCGGCCTGCAGCACGCCGGCGTGCTCGAACGGCTGCCGAGCTCGCCGAACGACGGCGGCGCGCCGCGACCGATCTGCGTAACCCGTTCCCGGCTCGAGGCCTGGGACCCGGATCACCTGACCGTGCCCGAGATCACCTGCCAGGAGGCGCTTGGCATCCTCACCCATGCCGCGGAGGTCGCACCTCGGCTCTCGTCGGCCGAGGGGTGGGGCGCGCGATTCGGGCGCGAGCTGAATGCGACCGACGACCGGCCACATTTCGTCGCGCGCCCGCACCCCTCGGCCCTGCCGATCGTCGAGGGCAAGCATTTGCGGCCGTTCCGGGTGGGGATCGACGAGACCACCGCCGCCATTCCGCGCGCGATCGCCGAACGGCTGATCGACTCTCGAACCAGCTTCGATCGCGTGCGGCTGGCATACCGGGACGTGGCCAGCGCGACCAACGCCGTCACGCTGATCGCCGCGCTGCTGCCGCGCCACACGCTGTCGACGCACACCCTGTTCTGCTTGAAGACCCCGCTCGACCTGCAGGCCCAGTGGTGCCTGCTCGCGCTGCTGAACAGCCTGGTGGCGAATTATCTCGTGCGGCTCCACGTCACCACGCACGTGACCACCGCCCTGATGGCGCGCCTGCCGGTGCCCAGACCGTCACGCCGGTCGAGCGCCTGCCGCGAGCTCACCGCCCTCGCCCGCGTGCTGGCCGCTACAGGCATCGACGCCGCCCCCGACGCCTACGCCCGGCTCAACGCCGTCGTCGCCGAGCTGTATCAACTCTCTTCAGGTCAATACGAACACATCGTGTCGAGCTTCCCCCTCTTATCGAACGATCTACGACAGCGTTGCCTACAAACCCACAAACAAGCCACGGAAGCACGGAAAGGACTTCTGATTGCTCGGTGAAATCTCACCAAGCAGGTTCCGCCGCGGCAGAGCCGCGCCGGGAGGCACCGCTCCGCGCGCATGTGAGGCGTCCTGGTGCCGGGCGAACCCAACGCAACGAGGGGGTGATTTCAGAAAAAGCGGGAAGATTACGGTGCGCTTCATGAGCGCATCCCAACGCTTTTTGCTGAAATCACCCCCTCGTTGCGTGTGAGCCGCAGCGTACGCCGAACGAACGCGGCGTGACTATTTTCTTGCCGGGCCCTCTTCCCACGGTTTCAGCACCGCGTACAGCGTCGAGATGATTGGCGTCGGCAATCCGTGCTTCTGCGCGCGGCGCACGGCCGCGCCTTGCAGCGCCTCAACCTCGATGCGCTTACCCTGCTCGAGGTCGATCAGCAGCGACGAGCGCGTCGTGGGCGGGATGTGGTCCATGTACTCCTTCAGCGTGTCGAACCGATTGGCTGAGATCGTCACGCCCTCGGCTTTCGCGATCGCCGCCACCTCGCGCGAGCAGGCGTAGAAGGTATCCCGCGCCCGCGGGTCCTTCCACAGGTGTCCGATCGGCAGGCGGGCGGCGCCGGTGAATCCGGAGAACGCCACCAGGTAGACGAACTTGTCCCAGATCGGCACGCGCGCGTCCGGCACCGGGGTCACCTGGATGTCCGCGGTCGCCAGCACGTCCGCCAGGGCCTGCACGCGCGGCGTGATGCGGCGGCGATCGCCAAACACCTCGCCGAAGATGATCGACCGGTGCACGCCGGTCTGCACGATCAGCCCCGGCGCCTCGAGCGCAGTGGCCACGTAGGTCGTGCCGCCGAGCACGCGGGGCCCGCCCACCACCGCCGCGACTTCGTCCACGCTGTCGACGCCGTTCTGGAGCGTCAGCACCACGGTTTCCGGACCCATCATGGGCGCCAGCATCGGCAGCGCCGTCAGGTTGTCGTAGGCCTTCACCGAGACGACGGCCACGTCCACGGGACCGACCCGGGCCGTGTCGCTGTCGGCGGCAGCGCGGACGATGAAATCGCCGAGCTTGGCGCTCTTCACCTCGAGGCCCTTCGACCGGATGGCCTCCAGGTGCGCGCCGCGGGCGATGAACGTGACGTCCTGCCCCGCCCGCGCCAGTCTGGCGCCGAAGTAGCCGCCCACGGCCCCCGATCCCAATATCGCAAAACGCATGCAGCAAATGCTGCCACGGAACCACTCTGCCGTGTGCGCTTTTACGGCACTGGCTTGGTGCTAGAATTCGCTCATGGCGGCCCGCCTCGTGGCCTATCTGGTGGCGTGCATCGTCGGCGTCACCTTCATCGCCGGGCTCATCGTCGGCGCCCAGCGCGAAGACGACGGCGCGGTCGATCTGATCGTGATCAACGGCCGCGTGTATCCGGGTACGGGCGACATCGAGCTCGCCGAGGCCGTGGCCGTGCGCGGCAACAAGGTGATTCGCGTCGGCAGCAACCGCGAGATCCAGCGGCTGCGCCGCGCGCAAACCACCGTGATCGACGCCAGGGGCGGCGCGGTGGTTCCGGGCTTCAACGACGCGCACGCGCATTTCATCAGCGGCGGCCTCGCCCTCGATCAGGTGAGCCTGCTCGAGGCCACGACCCTCGACGACATCCGGGACACGGTCCGCGTGTGGGCCGAGGCGCATCCCGAGCGCGACTGGATTGTCGGCCGTGGCTGGTACTATCAGCCGTTCGCCGGCGGCCTCCCCACGCGCCAGCTGCTCGATGCGCTGGTGCCCGATCGCCCCGCGTACCTCACCGCCTACGACGGCCACACCGGATGGGCGAATTCGCGCGCGTTGAAGCTGGCGGGGATCACGCGGCGGACGAAGAACCCCGCCAACGGGATCGTGGTCCGCGATCCGCGCACCGGCGAGCCGACCGGCGTGCTCAAGGAGGGCGCGATGCAGCTGATGCGCGCCGCCGCGCCGCAGTCCACCCGCGAAGACAAGGTCGCCGCGATCCGCGCCGGCCTCGGCGAAGCCCATCGGTTCGGCGTCACCAGCGTGCAGAACGCCGGCGGCTCGCCGGAAGACCTGCAGCTTTACGACGAGCTGCGCAAGCGCGGCGAGCTCACGCTGCGCGTCTACCAGGCGCTCTCGGCAAACGCGTCGCTCACCGAAGCGGATCTCGATCGGCTCGACGATGTGCGGACACGGTTCGCCGACGATCCGCTGTTGAAGACGGGGGCCGTGAAGCTGATGGCCGACGGCGTGATCGAGTCGCACACCGCGGCGATGCTGGACCCCTACGCGAACCGTCCCTCGACCAGGGGCGCCCCGAATTTCACGCCCGAGCAGTTGAACCGCGTGGTGGCGATGCTCGACCGCCGCGGCTGGCAGGTCATGACCCACGCCATCGGCGACGCGGCGGTGCGGATGGCGCTGGACGCCTACGAGGCGGCGGCCGAGGCCAATCCCGCCCCGGAACGCGGGCGCCGCCATCGGATCGAGCACATCGAAACCGTCGACGTGGCGGACATCATGCGCTTCGGCGCGCTGGGCGTGATCGCGTCGATGCAGCCGCTGCACGGCTTGCCCAGCCCCACGCCCGACGATGTGTGGAGCACCAGCCTCGGCCCCGAGCGCGCCGCGCGCGGCTGGGTGTGGCACAGCATCGCCAGGGGCGGCGGCAGGCTCGCATTCGGGAGCGACTGGCCAGTCGTGACGATCGATCCGCTCATGGGCCTGCACGCCGCCATCAACCGGACGACGCTGGACGGGCTGCCGGCGGGTGCGTGGCTGCCCGCTGAACGCCTCCCGCTTCGCACGGCGATCGACGCCTACACGCGCGACGCGGCGTGGGCCTCGTACGACGAGCTGCGCAAGGGCACGCTCACGCGCGACATGCTCGCCGACCTCGTCGTGCTGTCGGAAGACATCTTCGAGCTGCCGCCGGCCCGCATCACCGACGCCCACGTCGTCGTGACCATCGTCGACGGCAAGGTCGTCTACCGGCGCGATTCCGCGGACGCCACGACCACTCACTAGCGGCTTCACAGACACCCAGCCCCGATGGAGAGCTACGCCCGCGGCCCTCGCTCGCCGCTGCTGGCCGCCACGATCGGCGAGTTGCTGGCCGCCACTGCCGAACGGGTGCCGGGCGCGCTGGCGCTCGTCTCGCGTCATCAGAACCAGCGCTTCACCTACGCGCAGTTGCTCGCCGCCGTCGACCGCACTGCCGGCGGGCTGATCGATCTCGGCCTGGTGCCGGGCGATCGGATCGGCGTGTGGTCCACCAACTGCGTGGAATGGATCCTCTTGCAGCTGGGCGCCGCGCGGGCCGGCATCGTGCTCGTGAACGTCAACCCGGCATACCGGTCCCACGAGCTGGGCTACGTGCTGCGCAAGTCCGCCATGAAGGCGCTGTTTCTCTGGCCGGAAGACGCGCGATCGAACTACCGGCAGATCCTCGACGAGGCGCGCCCCGGCAACGACGCCGCCCTCCGGCACGCCATCGACTTCGACGGGGAACCCTGGCGGCGCCTCCGCGCCAGCGGCACCCGGCCGGACGCGCCGATCGATCCGCACGACGTGGCGAACATCCAGTACACGTCGGGCACGACGGGCTCGCCGAAGGGCGTGCTGCTGACCCATCACAACCTCGTGAACAACGGCGCGCTTTTCGCCGCGGGCCTCCGCTACACCGAAGCGGATCGCGTGTGCGTGCCGGTGCCGCTCTATCACTGCTTCGGCTGCGTCATTGGCGTGATTGCCTCGGTGGCGGCGGGGGCGGCGGTCGTGCTGCCTGCCGCGGGCTTCGACGCCGGCGCCACGCTGGCCGCCGTAGCCGAGGAGCGGGCCACGTCGATCTACGGCGTGCCGACGATGTTCATCGCCGAGCTCGCCCATCCGGGCTTCGCGGCGTTCGACCTGACGTCGCTCCGCACGGGCGTCATGGCCGGCGCGCCCTGCCCGATCGAAGTGATGAAGCGCGTGCTCACCGAGATGCACTGCCCGGAAATCACGATCGCGTACGGCCAGACCGAAACCTCGCCCGGACTGACCCTGTCGGCCGTCGACGACGAGGTCGAACGGCGCGTCTCGACCGTCGGCACCGCCATGCCCAACACCGAGCTGAAGATCGTGTGCACCGAGACCGGCCACACCCTCGACCGCGGCTTACAGGGCGAGATCTGCGGGCGCGGCTACATGATCATGAAGGGCTACGACCAGGAGCCCGAAGCCACGGCGCGCACCATCGATGCCCATGGCTGGCTCCGCACCGGCGACCTTGGCGTGATGCGTCCGGATGGCTACATCCGCGTCACGGGCCGCGCCAAGGACCTCGTGATCCGCGGCGGCGAGAACGTCTATCCGCGCGAGGTCGAAGAGTTCCTCTACACCCACCCCGCGATCGCCGAAGTCCAGGTGGTCGGCCTTCCCGACGAACGCCTCGGTGAGACGCTGGTGGCCTGGGTGCGCCTGCGACAGGGCCACGACAACGACGAAGACGAGATCCGGACGTTTTGCCGCGGAAAGATCGCCCATTTCAAGATCCCGGAGTTCGTCCGCATCGTTGACTCGTTTCCGATGACCGTGACCGGAAAGGTGCAGAAGTTCCGCATTCGCGAGATCGAAATCGAAGAGCGCGGTCGTCAGCGTGCAGCCGGCATTGAAACCGCCTAGAATTGGGCTGCCGCGCCCGCCTCGCGGAGGGAACTGTTGCCCGTCCGCCGTCGTCTGAGCCTTAAGCCAGCCATGCGTACCAAACCCCTGCTCGTCGTCCTGTGCCTGGCGGTGTTCGGCTCGACCCTGCCCGAGGCGCGGTCGGCCCAATCGGACCTCGACGCGTTCATGGAGCGCGTGCTGGCCCGCCGCGACGATAACTGGACGAAGCTGCAGCAGTACGTGCTCGAGGAGCGCGAGGCCTTCGACCTCACGGGCCCCGGCGGCTTCCCGCTCTACGGCCTGCGCAAGGAATACGCGTGGTTCATCAAGCAGGGCGTGTTCGTGCGCAGCCCCGTCAAGGCCAACGGCGTCACGATCTCGGAGGCGGATCGCCGCAAGGCCGAAGCCGAATGGCTGCGACGCGAAACGTCGAAGGAAGAGCGCCGCAAGCGCCGCGCCGAGCGCGCCGCGAAGGGCCTCGAAGAGGAGAAAGACAACAAGGCGGTGGTGATCACGCCGACGACGATCAAGGTCGTCGACGGCGATCAATCGCCCACCACCGCCGAGGCGCCCTCCAACATGGAAGATGTCCTGCGCCAGGGCATGGAACCGCAGTTCGTGTCGTCGGCGTACTTTCTCAAGTTCCGGTTCGAGTCGGGCCACTACGCGCTTGCCGGCCGCGAGAAGGTCGACGGCATCGACGCGTTGAAGATCGAGTACTACCCGGGCGCGGGCCTCTTTAGCGACGGCAGGTCGAAGCCCAATAAGCGCGTCCGCGACAAGGACGATGAGATCGAAGAGAAGATGAACAAGGTGTCGCTGGTCACCCTCTGGGTGAATCCCGCCACGCACCAGATCCTGCAATACACCTTCGACGATCTCGACATGGACTTCTTCCCCGGACGCGCGCTGGTGCGGGTGGACGATCTGCAGGCGACGATGAAGATGGGCCAGCCGTTCCCGGACGTCTGGCTGCCAAAGAGCATCGAGATGCACTTCGGCATGATGCTGGCCGTCGGCGCCGTCGATGCGACCTACCAGGTCGAGTACCTGAACTACAAGCAGGCCGACGTCACCTACAAGATCAAATGACCGGCCTCATCGTCGCGCTCGCGTTGGCCGTCGGCGCGCAAACGCCTTCGCCCGGGGTCGTCGCCGAAGTCCGCGTACATGGCAACCACACGACGCCCGACGCCGACGTGCTCGCCATCATCGGCGACGTCGTCGGCCAACCGGCCACCGAGGCGCTGATCGCCGAGGTCGGGGCGCGTCTCGAGAAGAGCGGACGCTTCGACGGCGTCGACGTGCGCAGGCGCTATCGCTCGATCGACAACCAAGACGACATCCTGTTGATGGTGGTCGTCGACGAGGTCCCGGCGATCACCGGGGACGACCTCACGCCCGGCGTCTGGAAGCGCTTCCGCAGCAGCGGCATGTTCATGCCGGTGCTGCATTCCGACGACGGCTATGGCTTTACCTACGGCGTTCGCGTGAGCTTCGTCGATCGGCTCGGTCCGAAGAGCCGCATTTCCATTCCGGTCACGTGGGGCGGCGAGCGGCAGGCGCGCGTGCAACTCGAGCGCTCGTTCGACCGGGGCCCGATCGAACGTCTGTCGGGCGAAGCCGGCATCGGGCGCCGGGAAAACCCGCACTACGAGATCGGCGACACCCGGACCACGGTGAAGGCCAGGGCGGAAAGCGTAGTGCAACGCTGGCTGCGCCTCGGCGCCGGCGGCGGCTACGACGAGGTGAAGTTCGGCGAGCTGCGCGATCGGCTCAACCGGTTCGGCGGCGACGTCACGATCGACACGCGGGTCGATCCGGCCTTTCCGAGAAACGCCGTCCACGCGGTGTTCGGCCTCGAGCGCCTGTCGTTCGATGCCGGCCGCGCGAACCGCCGGACCGCGGATGTCCGGGGCTATCTCGGCCTCTTCGGCCAGACCGTGCTGGCCCTCCGCGGCCTGTCGATCACGTCGAAGGACCCGCTGCCGATCTACGAGCAGAACCTGCTCGGCGGCGAGGCCAACCTCCGGGGATTCGATGCGGGCTACAAGGCCGACAACAACCTGGCGGCCGTCTCGGCCGAGCTGCGCATCCCCGTGACCTCACCCCTGTCGATCGGCCGGTTCGGTGTGAAGGTCTTCACCGACGCGGGCACCGCCTACGCCACCGGTGAGAAGCTGGCCGACCAGACCCTCGAGCGCGGCTACGGCGGCGGCGTCTACTTCCACATGACCATCCTCAGCCTGTCGCTCGACGCCGCCAAGTCGCGGGATCACAAGCTGCAATGGCACTTCGGATTGGGGGTCACGTTCAAGTAGACTGCGCCGGGGAGATTTCGCCATGGGCCGACTTGCCACGCTCAGACTCGCCGTTGCCGCAACCCTCGTTGTCGCGCTCATGGGTGGCGCCATGGTCGCCTCGCAACGGTCGGCCGCGGCCATGGCCACCGCCGCCAACACGTTTCTCGCCGGCCTGTCGGCCGAGCAGCGCGCCAGGGTGTCGCTGCCCTTCGAGGGTGACGAGCGGCTGCGCTGGCACTTCATCCCCAACGAGACGTTCCCGCGCAAGGGACTCACGATCAAGGAGATGAACGAGGCCCAGCGCGCGCAGGCGCACGCCCTGCTCAAGACCGGCCTGAGCCAGCGCGGCTACTTGACGGTGACCGGCATCATCGCGCTCGAAGACATCCTCAAGGCCACCGAGACCGGCGGCCGCATGGCGCGCAACAAGGAGGAGTACTACTTCTCGGTGTTCGGCACGCCGTCGGCCCAGGGCGCGTGGGGCTGGCGCGTGGAAGGCCATCACGTCTCGCTCCGCTTCACCGTCGTCAAGGGCCTGGCCGTGGCCAGCTCGCCCGCCTTCTTCGGCACCAACCCGGCGGAGGTCCGCGACGGCGCGCAGAAGGGCCTGCGCCTGCTCGCCGCGCGCGAAGACACCGCGCGGGCGCTCGTCGAGTCTCTCGACGCCCGGCAGCGGACCGCGGCCATCATCAACGCGGTTGCGCCGACCGACATCGTGACGATGAACAAGAACGACATCGCTCCGCTCGAGCCGGTGGGCATCGCCTCGCCGGCGCTGACCGTGAAACAGCGCGGGATGTTGATGCAGGTGATCGAGGCGTATTCATCCGCGATGGAGGCCGACATTGCCGCCGAGGCCACCAAGAAGATCCAGCAGGCCGGAGCCGACAGGATCGCGTTCGCGTGGGCCGGCGAAACCGCGCGGGGGAAGAAGCATTACTACCGCGTGCAGGGGCCGACGTTCCTGATCGAGTTCGACAACACGCAGAACGACGGCAACCACGTGCACTCGGTGTGGCGGGATTTCAACGGGGACTTCGGACGGGACTTGCTGAGGGAACACCTCAAGTCGGTCGCGCACTGATCGCGGAACTCTAGTTCCGCGACGACGGCTCACCAGCGCAAGACTCTCTTGCCGCGCCAGATGGGTCCTTCCTGCACGTACCGCCACTCGGGATTCTGGTGGAAGTCCCGGAGCGCGAGCAGCACCTGGTCGAAGACCGGTACCGCGTCGTCCTCACATTCGAAGTAGGTGAGGAAATCGAACTCGTTGGGCCGCTCGTAGCCGTCCGGGTTGTGGTAGACGCGGCGGTAGAGCGATGCGATCCCGCGTTCGGCCGCCACGGCATGGCCCTTCACCGGGCAGGCGCTGGCGCGATCGATGTGCGGGTAGAAGTACGCGTGCCGCTCCAGCGGGCTCTTCTGCCACCATTCCGACGTCTTTCGAATCGGCATGATGATGGCGTTCCGGCTGATCCGCCCCGACCGCCGCGGCGGCGCGCCTTTGTTGGTGTAGTGGACCATCTCGGGGCTCGAGTAGCGCGGCGTCCGCACCGCCCCGTCGATCGCAATCACGTCGGCGGCGTCGCCGATGCGGCGCCGGAGCTCTTCGTCGATCTCCTGCAGGCGCGGCCGGTACTTGCTCGACACCTGCACGAGGTGCCGCGCCTTGTTGATGCAGGGACCCACGCAGTTGGGCGCCGGCTCCACCGCCTCGCCGTCACGCACGAAGAACTGGATGGTCTCGAACGGCTGCACCTGCGTCTCGCGGCTGTCGTCGATGTCGAAGTCATTGAAGAAGCCGCGGGCGATGTTGCCGCCCGCCGTCCGCAGCCGGGCGCCATGCGCGTCGTCTTCCGCGCGGGCAAGCACGAACAGGAACTTCGTGTAGGTCAGGTTGGCCCCCACGCCGCTCCCGTTGCCGTGCCCCTGGCCGCAGCCGCTCTGTCCCATGACACAACGGCTATCGGTTTGATACAGGTCCTTCTGTATGAGGGTGTGCAGGACTGTGCAATTCCGATCAGATGAAACGCTCGATCGCCTGCGCCAGACCGGCCTCGTCGTTGGTGCCGGTGAGGTAAAACCCTTCCTGGAACAACTCCGGCTCGGCGTTGCCCATGATCACGCCGGTGCCGGCCCACCGAAGCATGTCGAGGTCGTTGTGGTTGTCGCCGACCGCCATCACCTCGGCTTGCGTCACGCCAAAGTGTTGCGCCATCGCGGCCAGCCCCGTGCCCTTCGTGATGCCCGCCGCGCACACGTCGACCATCGAGAAATCGCGGCTCGGATACTCGGTCAGCATCACTTCCAGGCTCGGCGCCAGCGCGTGGGCGGCCAGGTGCGCGGCGACCGCGCGCATCTGTTCGACGCCGCCGTTGAAGGCGATCTGCACCGGGTCCTCCACCAGCGCGTCCTCCAGCCGCTCCACCGCGGTGATGATCGCCTCGTTGCGTTCCTTGAACCGGCGCCGGTTCGGATGCGTCCAGTCCATCCGGTCGTAGACGAGTTGGCCGCCCAACGGCCGGTCGAAGACGGCCGTGGCCTCACCTCGCCACGTCACGGTGGCCTCGAGGACCTCACGCGCAATCGCCTGCGGGAGCAGGCGCCGCAGCAGCGTCTCTCCCCCACGCGATCGGGCGATCGCCCCGTTGTGGACAATGAGCGTGATCGAATCCGGCAGCTGGCCGAGCGCCTGGAGCGCGAAATGGAAGCTGCGCCCGGTGGCGATGGCGACGTTCACGCCGGCGGCGACGGCACGATCGACGGCCGCGACGTTCGCCGCGGGCACGCGACCGCGGCTGTCGAGCAGCGTGCCGTCGATGTCGATGGCCAGTAATCGGATCAACGACTACTTGATCCTCTTCAGGAAGGCCTCGTAGGCGTCTTGGTCCTGCTTCCGGAAGTACGCCGCAAATTCGTTCCCGATCGTCTCGAGATGCTTCAGGTAATTGGGATCCTTGTACGCATCCCGCATCGACGGCAGGTACTCGCGCACGCGTTCCCACACGAGCAGCAGCTCGCGGCCGCTCTGGAAGAACAACTCCTTGTGGAGCACGCCGGAGGTCATGAACGACGCCACCAGGTCCCAGTAGGAGGTCACCATGCGCACCGAGGCGTTCTCATCGGTGCCGCCCGGCGCCAGTTTGATCAGATCGTCGTAGCTCTTCACCTTGCACTTCGCGGTGAACCACGTCCGCGCCTGGCGCATGCGGTCTTCCCGCCGCATCTCGTACAGCTTCAGGATCAGATTGGCGTCGTCGTAGGTCGGCCTCTGCGTCATGGCATCTCTTTCGGGGATCCGGCCCGAGCCCCGAGCCCGGAGCCCGGAGCCCGGACTGCTGGTAAAGTAGAAAGGTTATGAACCCGTGGGACCAGTTTACCGGGGCCAATGCGGGGTATGTCTACGAGTTGTTCGAGCGCTACCAGCGCGATCCCTCGTCG
>MELE01000041.1:98396-105669 GCA_001768615.1 Acidobacteria bacterium RIFCSPLOWO2_12_FULL_67_14b
CGCTACCAGCGCGATCCCTCGTCGGTGGACGAGGCGACCCGCCGAGCGTTTGCTACCTGGACGTCCGCCGACCCTGACGAGGCACGACAGGACTCGTCCGCCGTAGCGCCGGAAGGCGCGAAGGCGGATCTGCAGGCCGGCATCGCCGCATTCAACCTGGCTGAATCCATCCGGCGGTTCGGGCACCTGGCCGCCCGGATCGATCCGCTCGGCTTCTACGATCCGCTTGGCGACCCCTCCCTGTCGCCGCAGTCCCACGGCCTCACGACGGAAGCGCTCGAGCGCCTGCCCGCCTCGATCGTCTCGGGACCCGCGGCCAACGGCGCGGCCAACGCCTTCGAGGCGATCGCCCGCCTGAGGCAGATCTACTGCTCGACCACCGGGCACGACTACAACCAGGTGTTCGTCCCGGACGAGCGCGTGTGGATCCGCCGGGCCGTCGAGTCGGGACAGTTCCGCCCCCCGAACGATCCCATCGACGGCGACGAGCTGCTCGATCGCATCACGCAGGTCGAAACATTCGAACGCTTCCTGCACCGCACGTTCCCGGGCAAGACGCGGTTCTCGATCGAGGGCCTCGACATGATGGTGCCGATCCTCGACGAGATTATTCACGACGCCGCCGAGGGCGGCGTGCAGCACGTGATGATCGCGATGGCGCACCGCGGGCGCCTGAATGTTCTCGCCCACATCCTGCAGAAGCCCTACACGCAGATCCTCGCCGAGTTCAAGGACCCGATGATCTCGAAGCAGCTGCGGGTCGACCTGGGCTGGATGGGCGACGTCAAGTACCACGCCGGCGCGCGCGTCGAGGCCCGGCCCGACGGCCTGCCCAAGTCGGTGACCATCTCGATGCCGCCCAATCCGAGTCACCTCGAGGCGGTCGATCCGGTGTTGAACGGAATGGCGCGCGCCACGGCGACCTCGGTGGATCGGCCGGGGCCGCCCCTCGTGGACAAGGGCAAGGTCCTCGCCATCCTGATCCACGGCGATTCCGCCTTCCCCGGCCAGGGCATCGTCGCCGAGACGCTGAATCTTTCGCGCCTCGACGGCTACGACGTGGGCGGCATCATCCACCTCATCGCGAACAACCAGCTCGGCTTCACGACCGATCCCGAAGAGTCGTTCAGCACGAGCTATGCCAGCGGCCTCGCCCGCGGCTTCAAGATCCCGATCACGCACGTGAATGCCGACGATGCGGTGGCGTGCATCGAGGCGGCGCGGCTGGCAATCGCGTATCGCCAGCGGTTCCAGCTCGATTACCTGATCGACCTGGTCGGCTACCGCCGCCACGGTCACAACGAAGGCGACGAGCCGGCGTTCACGCAGCCGCAGGTGTACCACATCGTGGCCGCCCATCCGACGGTCCGCGAGAAATACGCGAAGAGCCTGGTGGAGGGCGGCCAGATGGCACAGGCGCGGGCCGACACGATGGCGCGCGACGCCATGGCGGCGCTCGAGCGGGTATATGCGTCGGTCAAACCCGAAGAACATTACGTGCCGCCGGTGCCGGAGGTGCCGCCGAGCGGCGCCGCGAAGAAGGCCCTGACGGCCGTGCCCCTGGCGGCGCTCGAGGCGCTCAATGCGGAGTTGTTGAGGGTTCCCGAGGGCTTCGCCGTGCATCGCAAGCTCGAGCGGGGGCGCGAGCGCCGCAGGGCGATGTTCACCACGCCAGCCGAGCGGACGATCGATTGGGCCGCCGGCGAAGAGCTGGCGCTCGCCTCGGTGCTCGCCGACGGCATTGCGATTCGCTTCACCGGCGAAGACGTCGAGCGCGGGACCTTCAGCCATCGCCATGCCGTGTACCACGATGCGGTCACCGGCGGCGAGCACGTGCCGCTTCAACGGCTGGCGCAAGCCAGGGCCGCGTTCGAAATCCGGAACAGTCCGCTGTCCGAATATGCGTGCCTCGGCTTCGAGCTGGGGTACAACCTCCAGGAGCCGGGCCGCCTCGTCATCTGGGAAGCGCAGTATGGCGACTTCATCAACGGCGCGCAGATCGTGCTCGACGAGTACCTGACGTCGGGCCGGGCGAAGTGGGGCATGGCGCCGTCGCTGGTGCTGCTGCTGCCCCATGGATCTGAAGGCCAGGGCCCCGATCACTCGAGCGCGCGCCTCGAGCGTTTCCTGAATGCCGCCGCCGACACCAACATCCGCATCGTCAATTGCACGACCGCCGCGCAGTATTTCCACGTGCTGCGGCGACAGGCGCTGCTGCTGGGCACCGACCCGCTGCCGCTCGTGGTGATGACGCCGAAGAGCCTGCTGCGCCATCCCCTGACGGCATCGTCGCCCGTGGAGCTCGCCGAGGGCCGCTTCCAGCTGGTGATCGACGACGAGGCCGCGGCGGCACAGGCGTCGAAGGTCCGCCGCCTGGTGCTGTGCAGCGGCAAGGTGGCGGTGGACCTGTTCACGAGCGAGCCACGCAAAGACAACGCCAATGTCGCGATTGCACGCGTCGAGCAGATCTACCCGTTCCCGGACGACGCGATCCGCCAGGTCATGGAGCGGTATCCGCAGCTGCGCGAAGTCTGCTGGGTCCAGGAGGAGCCGGAGAACATGGGGGCATGGGAGTTCGTGCGCCCGCTGCTCGAGACCCTCGTGAGTGGGCGCTGGCCGCTGCGCTACATCGGCCGCGTCCGCAACTCGAGTCCCTCGGAAGGGTCGTCGAGCTGGCACGCCGTCAACCAACGCGCGATCGTCGCGCAGGTCTTTGAAGCCAGGACCGAAGCGAAGGAACTCGATCGGGTCCTTTCGAAGCAGGTGTAGGAAACCAGGAAGTCATGTCGACGAACATTGTGGTGCCGGAACTCGGCGAATCGGTGGTCGAGGCGCGGGTCGCCAAGTGGCTCAAGAAGGCCGGCGAGGCGGTGTCGGCCGGCGATCCGCTGGTCGAGCTCGAGACCGAGAAGATCGACCTGGAAGTGAGCGCCGATCGCGCGGGCGTGCTCACGAACATCAAGCACGAACAAGGCGCCGACGTCAAAGTCGGCGAGGTGCTCGCCGTTCTGGAAGAGACCTCGAACGGCTCGCCGGGCAAGGTGCCTGAGGTGCGTACAGTGCCTGAAGTGCCTAAGGCTGATGTGCCCAAGGTGCCTGGTGCTTCTGCCCCGGAGCGAAAAGCCACACCCACGGCAAAGAACGCAGCCAAGGTCCACGACGTCAAACTCGAGTCCGTCGAACCCGCGGGCGCGCGGGTCACGAAGCAGGACGTGCTGAAAGCCACGGCACCTGCACCTGTGGCAAAGGCACCAACCCCGGCACCGCAGGCACCGTACGCACCCAAGGCACCGGTTGGCGACCGCAGTGAAACCAGGGAGCGAATGAGTAAGAGGCGCGCGACGATCGCTCGCCGGCTGGTCGAAGCGCAGCACACCGCCGCCATGCTGACCACCTTCAACGAGGTCGACATGAGCGCGGTGATGGCGCTCCGCGATCGCCGCAAGGAAGCCTTCAAGAAGAAACACGGCTTCGGCGTCGGCATCGCGTCGTTTTTCGTCAAGGCCGCCATCGGCGCGCTCAAGGCGTTCCCGCAGATCAACGCGGAAATCCAGGGCGACGAGATTGTCTACAAGCACTACTACGACATCGGCATGGCGGTGGGCGCCGAGGGCGGGCTGGTCGTGCCCGTGCTGCGTGATGCCGACCGCCTGACCTTTGCCGGCATCGAGCTGGCGATTCGCGATGTCGCCAAGCGGGCCGCCGACGGCACGCTCACGCTCGAGGATCTGAAGGGCGGCACCTTCACGATCACCAACGGCGGCGTGTTCGGGTCGCTGATGAGCACGCCCATCCTCAATCCGCCGCAGGTCGGCATTCTCGGCCTGCACAAGATCACCGATCGCGCCGTGCCCGTGGATGGCCAGGTCGTGATCCGGCCGATGATGTACGTCGCGCTCAGCTACGACCACCGGCTGGTCGACGGGCGCGAGGCCGTGCAGTTCCTCGTCAGGATCAAGGAGTCGATCGAAGATCCGGGCTGGATGCTCCTGGAGAGCTGATGCTGGCGACGTCCGCTTTGTCGCGGACCCGAGCGACAGCCGAATTCAATCAGGTTTTCGCGCGAACCGACCGTCATCACCAATGGCACGGTGTTCGCACCGACGATTGTCGCGTTTCTCTCGTGGCTTGCGGTCGACAGACGGGTCAGCGCGTCGATGCAGAACCAGGCGTTGAGCGCGGTGTTGTTTCTTGCACGTGATGAACCGTGGGGCGTTGGGCGTGAGAAGTCCGTTCGATCGGTTGTGACGTGGCGAGGTCGGGATTGGCTGCGCGCCGTGCAGCAAACCCGTGCGGACATTTGTCCTGCCTGAGTGGTCAACTTCTTCTGTGGCAGGGGCATTTTCGTCTCGCGGAGCTGTCTGCGTGCCCGGCAGCGGTTGGCTGCAGCCGCCGCAGGGTTTGTCGGCGGGGACTCGGCGTGGGGAGGCGGCGTCCCTGCGATCGGTGGTGACCACCGGTGTGGTCGTGGTTGGCCGCGAGGTTCGCAGCTAATCGCGTTGAGCTCTGGTGCTGGGTGAAGTCGCCATGCTCTTGCGTCACAGGCACTTGTCTCCAGGATGTCCCGGGCGGATCGTGTGCGGCTGCAACCGCTGCGGCGAACGCCATGGCCGCAGCCAACCGCTGCCAGCGTTGATCGAGAGGCGAGCGTGTTAAGATTCGCTGTTCCGGACATATCGGAGCGAAGGCGGCAGGACTGACCGCTGCCGGTTGGCCGCGAGCAATTTCGTGCGGCCTACTCCAATACTTGTTGGGCGGACAGATAAGGAGAGCGTTCATGCCTACACTCGGCCGCATGGTCCCGGTTCTGACTTATCAGGACATCCCAGCCGCGCATGACTTCCTCGTTCACGCCTTCGGGTTCGTCGCGGGAGGTGTCGAGCGAAGCCCCGATGGTCAGGCGATCCATGGCGAGGTTCGCGTCGGAGATGCGCCTGTGTGGCTGCACCGGGTGACCGCGGCGCATCATCTCGACTCTCCAACTGCCGAGGATGTCGCGAACTCCGGCCTCTTCGTGTATGTGGACGATGTCGACGCCCACTACGAGCGTGCTCGTACTGCAGGTGCCCTCATAGATAGCGCGCCCGTGGATCAACCGTATGGCCAGCGTGAATACGGTGCGCGCGATCTCGAAGGCCACCGCTGGTGGTTTGCCGCGCCGGTGCACGCTCCACGTTCATAGCGGCGATGGGGCCACGTGATTTCCGTCGAATGGCCCTGGCGATGGAGGGTGCCGTAGAGGGCACCCACATGGGCCACCCAGACTTTCGCGTCAGGAATCGGATTTTCGCGACGCTTCACTCGGATGACCTGTTCGGTATGGTTGCCCTCACGCCGGACCAGCAACAGCGATTCATCGGTGACGATCCCAACAGCTTCACGCCTGAGAGCGGGGCGTGGGGTCGAGCAGGCAGCACACGCGTGCGACTCGCGGCCGCGGACCGAGAAGCCGTCGACGAGGCTCTGACGCTGGCCTGGCAGAATGTGATCAACAAGCGTGAAGCGAAGCGGTCGAAACCCAGCCGATCGGGCAGTTCCGCTCGGCGACAGGACAGGCGCTGAACTGGGACGACAGGCCGCCCAACACGCGTTGCACCAGACGGCCGCTGGTGCGATCCTGAGCGGCCGCTGGTGAACGCTGGCCAGGCGGGCCAGATAGAAACCAGGTCCCGGATGAATACCGACTCGGAAATGTTGAACCGGCGCGCGGTCGAGCAGGCCATCGACAACTGGAATCGAGGCAACCTGCTGGAGTACATGCGGCTTTACAACGATGACGTGGTCCTGCACGGCTACGCGGGCCTTGAACCTGGGTTTGAGAACGTTCGTCGGTTCTATGAGGACTGGTGGCGGGCGTTTCCCGGATCGAAGCTGGTTCTCAACGACATCATCAGTACTGAGGACAAAGTCGCCTGTCGATTCCTGATCGACGGGACGCACGCTGGGCCGTTTCAGGGAATTCCTTCGTCAGGGAAAGCGGTCTCGGTTTCGGGTTTTACGATCCTACGCTTCGTCAACGGGAAGTGCGTGGAGCGCTGGAGCTTGGTAGACTCGCTCGCGCTCCTCACCCAGATCGGCGCGTTGGGCGGGTCTTGAATCGGCCGCCTAACATGGCTATATGGACTCCTCCCGTCCACGCAGCAAGAAAACGAAACGATCAAAGCCGCGACGGTGATCGGCTGCGGTCGTATATCCGGCCTGTGAGCGGTGCGCGCACGCACCTGGCCATCATGGACATGCGCGCACCGGGGGCCAATCATTGAACAGCGGTCTCGCAGGACCAACCGTGTTAGCGGCCTCGTCCAGTGCCGGTCCGACCTGTCGGGCGATGATCGTGTGTTCGCTCGCTGAGCAGCTCCTTTGGTGACCGACCGAATAACGCGTCACGCCGCCACGGGCGTCACTCGAAACGCGACGTCGCGGGCCCAGACCGCCCAGACGATGCGCGCCAATTTATTGGCGACGGCGATCGTGGTCTTGTTGTGACCCTTGCGTGCCGCTAGATGGACGGCCCACGGCTGCAGGCCGGTCAACGGTTGGTGCGCGGCCGCTCGCCGTTGCGCGGCCAGTAACACCGCGCGGGCGCCATGCGTGAGGAGGCAGCGGAGGTAGACGTTGCCACGCTTGGTGATCGCGCCCAGCCGGCGTTGGGGGCCGCTCGAGTGCTCACGCGGCGTGAGCCCCAGCCAGCTGGCAAATTGTCGCGCGCGCCGGAACGCGGTGATGTTGCCCACGGAGCCGACCAACGCTGTCGCCGTGAGCAGCCCGATGCCGGGAATGTCCAGCAAGCGCTGCACCGTGGCATCGGTCTTCGCGAAGGCGGCTAATGTCGTTCTACCTCGACGATGCGGGCTTCCACGGTGCGGACGTCTTCGTGCACACTCAGGACCGCCAGCGCCAACAGCGGCGGCAATTGCTCGGCGAGCGTCGACACCGCCCGCAGCGCCGCCTGCGGCCCGGCGGGCAGGGCCACCCCATGCTCCCGAAAGATGCCCCGCAGCGCATTCACACGCGCGGTCCGCGTCGCCATCCACTGATCGCGAATGCGATGCAGCGCGACGATCTCCTGTTGCGCGACCGTCTTCACGTGCACAGGGGGAATGGCGCCGGTGCGCACGGCATCTCGGAGGGCATCGACGTCAGTCCGATCCGTCTTGTTGCCGCGCAAGTACGGTTTCACATACCGGACCGGCAACAAGGTGACGTGATGCCCGTGGCTTTGTGCCACGCGACCCCAATGATGAGCCGTGCCACACGCCTCCATCACGACGTG
>MELE01000042.1:0-2752 GCA_001768615.1 Acidobacteria bacterium RIFCSPLOWO2_12_FULL_67_14b
GTCCTCGAATTCACGGTCGCGGTCGCGCCCCGGCTTCTCACCGTCCGCGGTCAGGAAGTCCGTCCAGCGCGAGCGCAGGTTGCCCGCCACGTGCTTGACGACGAGCCCGATCGAGTTCTCCTCGCTTCCGAGGGACCGGAAGAGGTCGGCGTCGTTCCCCACCTGCGCGATCGCCCGCTCGGCCAGCTGCTTGTAGCTTCGGTACTGTCGCGTCACGTCCTCGATATACAGCTGCACGACCGCGATTCTATCCCGCCGACGGACGTGACGTCACGACCGGACCTTCCGCGACAGGCCGGACCGGGCCGGCCATCCGTCCGGGTCGGCTGGGTGCCACTCTGAAGGCGCCCCCTTTGCTATACTCGCTGCCGGATCTCGGGCAGGCCGTTCCGCTCGTGCCACCGCACACCCTGCGGTGGAGGCCCGTCATGCCGCTGCTGGCGCCGGCCAAGCGGGGCTGAGGACGGCGGCCGGCTGAATAGGACGTGCATGGCCAGAGCGACCGCGGAACCCGAGACTGACCGGCAGCCGGCAGCGCCCGCCGGCGAGTGGTTCGGACATCCTCGCGGCCTCTCGACGCTCTTCTTCACGGAGCTCTGGGAGCGCTTCAGCTACTACGGGATGCGGGCCATCCTCGTCCTGTTCATGACCCACGCCGTCGCGACCGGTGGCATGGGCCTGACCGACAGCATCGCCACCGGCATCTACGGCCTCTACACCGCCGCCGTCTACCTGTCGGCGCTGCCGGGCGGCTGGATGGCCGATCGGCTGCTCGGGCAGCGTCGTGCGGTGTTCATCGGGGGCGCAATCATCGCGGCCGGTCACTTCACGATGGGGGTGCCGTCGATTGCCACCTTCTATACCGGCCTCGCGCTCATCGTCATCGGCACGGGTCTGCTCAAGCCCAACGTCAGCGCGATGGTCGGCGAGTTGTATCCCGAGGGTGGCGCCCGCCGCGACGCCGGGTTCTCCATCTACTACATGGGGATCAACACCGGGGCGTTCTTCGGGCCGCTCGTCTGCGGGTATCTGGGCGAGAACGTGGACTGGCACCTCGGCTTCAGCGCGGCCGGCGTCGGCATGGTGCTCGGGCTGGTGCAGTACTGGTGGGGCGGCCGGCACCTTGGCGCGGCGGGCCAGCTCCACGCGGAGGCACGGTCGCCCGGCGCGCGGGCGCGCGCCGGACGCGGCCTGGCGCTGGGTCTGGGCGGCGCGGCCGGTCTCGCGCTGGTTCTGGCGGGCCTCCAGTCCACCGGCGCGATCCGCGTGACGCTGCTCGGCGTCGTCGATGCCACGGGCTACTTCATCGTGGCGCTGGCGGCGGTGTATCTCGGTTACGTGGCCTTCTTCTGCCGCCTCACGCCGGCCGAGCGCGGCCGCGTCGGGGTGATCGCCGTGTGCTTCATGGCGTCGGCCGTGTTCTGGTCCGGCTTCGAGCAGGCCGGCTCGTCGATGAACCTGTTTGCCGAGCGGCTGACCGACCGGGGCGTTCTTGGCTGGGAGATGCCGGCGAGCTGGCTGCAGTCGGTCAACGCGCTGTTCATCATCCTGCTGGCGCCGGTGTTCAGCGCGGTCTGGCTGTACCTCGGCTCGCGCAGCCCGTCGATTCCGGTGAAGTTCGCGTACGGGCTCGTGCAGCTCGGTCTCGGGTTCCTGGTAATGGCCTGGGCCTCGATGTACACCGGCAACGGAAATCTGGTGAACCCCAGCTGGCTGGTCGTCACCTACTTCCTGCACACGACCGGCGAGCTGTGCCTGAGCCCGGTCGGACTGAGCAGCATCACCAAGCTCTCGCCCCCGCGCTTTGTCGGCCAGATGATGGGCATCTGGTTCATGGGCAGCGCCCTGGGCAACCTGATCGCGGGCCGCGTGGCCGGGTTCATCGAAACCCTTCCGCTGCCGCAGCTCTTCGGGAGCGTGGCGCTCTTCGCGGGCGGCTTCGGCCTGCTGCTGCTGCTGTTCGCCGCCAGGCCGATCCGGACGATGGCGGGCGATGTGAGGTAGCGGAGACCCCGAGCCTTACCCCTTGAGCCTTGCAACGAGCGCGTCGGGCGAGGTGACCGGCTCGTCACAGACGAAGCCGCGGCAGACGTACGCGGTGGCGCGGCCATCGCGCATCGTCAGCGGCGCCACCCACGGCAGGACTCGGGCCAGCGCCTGCTGAGCCTCGCCCGGCTCGACGCTCACGCTCACCGCAAAGGGCTGATAGACCGAGTGGAGCGCATCGAGCAGCCGCGTGGTGTCGTCCCGGTCCCGCGGCCCGACCAGGGCGATCTGCCGAATGCCCGCGTGGTACGCCGAGAGCCCCGCCATCATCATCGGCAGCCCGCGGGCGAACCCGGGCAGCCTCGGCGCCGCCGCCCGCAGCGCCGCCTCCAGTCGGTCTGCCAGCCCGGCATCCCCGACCAGATGTGACAGCGTCAACAGGTTGCACACTGACGTGCTGCCGGCCGACGGCTCGGCGCCGTCATGATCGTCCTTCATCCGGACGAGCACCGAGGCATCCTCGCCGGTCGTGCTGAACCAGCCACCCGCCCCGACGTCCCAGAACAGCTCGTCCTGGCGCCGCTGCAGCGCCAGCGCCCACTCCAGCCATTCCGGCGACGGGTCCGACTGAAACAACTCGATCAGGCCCCAGATGAGGAATGCGTAGTCCTCCGCATAGGCCGGGATCGCCGCATCTCCCGCGCGAAAGCGGCGCAGCAGCGTGCCGGTCCGCGCGTCCCACATCGAGCCCTGGAGGAATCGCGCG
>MELE01000042.1:2796-4961 GCA_001768615.1 Acidobacteria bacterium RIFCSPLOWO2_12_FULL_67_14b
TGGAGGAATCGCGCGGCGCCGCGCGCCGCCTCGAGGTGTGCGGCGCCTGCCGCGCCCGCGCCCGGACCGCTGCCGCAACTCGGGAGCACGCGCGCCGCCCGCGCGAAGGCCGCGATCATCAGTCCGTTCCACGCCGTCAGCACCTTGTCGTCCAGATGCGGCCGGGGCCGCCGCGTGCGAACCTCGAACAGCGCCGCGCGCGCCCGATCGAGCGCCTCCGCCACCTCGCTCACGCTCCGGCCCGTGCCTCCGGCAATCTCCTCGACGGACTGCGCCAGGTACAACAGGTTCTTTCCAACGAACTCACCCTGTGGATCGTGCGGCGCGTTGCCGCCAGGGTCGATGCCGAACCGGCGCATGACGATATCGGCGTCCGGCCCGGTGAGCTCGGCCACCTCCTCGGCGTGCCACAGGTAGAACGCGCCTTCCTCCTTCTGCGCGTCTGGCACCGACGCGCGTTCCGGCGGCAGGCTGTCGGCATCCTCCGCCGAATAGAAGCCTCCGGCCAAATCGGTCAGGTCGCGCCGGACGTACTGCAGCGTGTCCTCCGCGACCTGGGCGTAGAAGCCGTCGCCCGTCATCTGCGCGGCATCGAGACAGGCCAGAACGAGCTGCGCCTGGTCGTAGAGCATCTTCTCGAAGTGCGGCACCCGCCAGTCCGCGTCGACCGCGTAGCGGTGGAAGCCGCCGCCGATGTGGTCGCGCATCCCGCCGACGGCCATGGCGTGCAGCGTCTTGAGCGCCATGGCGCGCGGCAGCTCGTCGCCCGTCCGGGCATGCTCCCGCAGGAGGAAGAACAGCTCCGCGGGGCGGGGAAACTTCGGCGCATCGCCGAAGCCGCCGCGGCGCGCGTCGAACACCTGGCGGAACTGCGCCACGCCCTGAGCGAGCGTCTCGGGGGGCGGCACGGCGTCTCCCGCTTCGGCGCGCACTGCCGCCTGCAGCCTCGCCGTGATGGCCTCGGCCGACGAGCGAACCTCCTGCGGGTCGGCCTTCCAGACGCGCACGATGTGGTTCAGGATGTCGGCGAATCCGGGCCGGCCCCACCGGGACACCGGCGGGAAGTAGGTGCCGCCGAAAAACGGTTTCAAATCGGGCGTCAGCCAGACGCTCATCGGCCATCCGCCGGCGCCGGTGGTAGCCTGTACGAAGGCCATATAGACACGGTCGACGTCCGGCCGCTCCTCGCGGTCCACCTTGATCGACACGAACTCTCGGTTGAGGATGTCAGCGATCGCCCGGCTCTCGAACGACTCGCGTTCCATGACGTGACACCAGTGACACGTCGAGTACCCGACCGACAGGAAGATGGGGCGATCCTCGCGCCGTGCCTTGTCGAAGGCCTCCTCGCCCCACGGGTACCACTCCACCGGGTTGCCGGCGTGCTGGAGCAGATACGGGCTGAATTCGGCCGCAAGGCGGTTCATGTCCGGCTCGCGTCGGCCGCTCTGCGCAACCGGCCGCACGCTGCGGTGAACTGGACGCCGTAGAGCATCACCACCGCCGACACGTAGATCCAGAGCAGGAACACCACCACCGCGGCGAGCGACCCGTGGATGCGATCGAGGCGCGAGAAGTCGCCCAGGTACAACGAGAAGGCGGCGAACACCAGCCGCCAGACCACGCCTGCCAGCAACGCGCCCGGCCAGACGTCGCGGAACCGCACGTTGGTATGGGGAACGAAGTAGTAGACGAACCCCAGCACGACAACGAGCAGCAGCGTCGACACCGACCGCGCCGCGAGCCCCAGGAGCCACGCGAGGCCAGCGAAACGCTGCAGGACCTGTGCGAACCAGGTCGTCTGGATGAGCGGCCCCGCGCTCGTCAGGACGACCGCGACGACAAACAGGAGTCCGGCCGCCAGCAGCATGAAGAAGGCGAACAGCCGATCCTTCAGGAACGAGCGCGGCGTCTCCACGCCCCACGCGTAGTTGACGGCGGTGCTGACGGCGCCGAAAAAGCCGAGCGAGGCCCAGGTGAGCCCGGCGAACCCCGCAACGCCGATCCGCAGCCTGGTCTCGCGGAACGCGTCGATCTGCCGCGTGATGAATCCAACGCGCGCCGGGAAGTAGTTGACCGCGAAGTTGACGACGGCCGTCCGGTCCGAGTCGTCGGCCACGATCGTGCCCACCAGGGAGAGCACGAGCAGGAGGAAGGGGAACAGC
>MELE01000043.1:0-8800 GCA_001768615.1 Acidobacteria bacterium RIFCSPLOWO2_12_FULL_67_14b
CACATCAAACCAGTAAAGTCCAAACTCCTTCACTGGCAATGTGAAGTTGACTGTCAGCGTTGCGCCGCTCTCGCCGCCCAGAAATGAGACGTGCCATTTGGTTGGCAACTCGGCCTTTTTCCCAGAGGGCGCCCTAAACACGATGGGGATGTCGTACTCGCCACGAACGTCGCCGGATTTAAGGGAAATGAAGGCCTTGAGCATGACGGCCCCGACCTCGTTTGGATCGAGTTGGAGGCCCTCCGGCAGGGACAGGTACATCGTGTCCACAATGCGGATCACGCTACTGACTTTGTCCGGCTCGGTTAGGACGTTTTCACAGAGAGTCGCAACCTGCACGTAAGGCTTCGGCTTAGCCATTTGCAGCGATACTATCAGCAGCGGCTTGGGGTTAGTCAAGTATATTGTTACCCCTGAAGGGGTGCCCTACAGGCGGAAGATGCTCTCCCGGGTCACGCCCTTGAGCGCGTTGCGCGTGTCGACCAGCAGCGGGAAGCGCTCCACCATCGCGGCATAGTCGAAGACCTTGTGGTCGGTGATGATCACGCCGCAGTCGACGCCCTCGTGCGCCCTGGCTTCGTCGACGCTCTGCAGGTCGAGCGACGCGTGCTTGAACGCCGGGACGTAAGGGTCGGTGTAGCTCACCATGGCGCCGCGATGCGCCAGCAGCTCGAGCACCTCGAGCGCCGGTGATTCGCGCAGGTCGTTGACGTCGCGCTTGTAGGCGACGCCGATGATGTGCACGCGCGAGCCGTTG
Source organism: Acidobacteria bacterium RIFCSPLOWO2_12_FULL_67_14b (assembly GCA_001768615.1). GTDB lineage: Bacteria > Acidobacteriota > Vicinamibacteria > Vicinamibacterales > UBA2999 > 12-FULL-67-14b. Next base: position 758 of record MELE01000043.1, read on the forward strand.
AGCGACTTCTTGCGCGAGTTGAGCGCGTCGATGATGCGCTGGACCACGAACTCCGGCATCGCGCCGTTGACGCTGCCGGCCAGCTCGATGAAGCGCGCCTCGAAGTTGAACTGGCGCGCCTTCCACGACAGGTAGAACGGATCGATCGGAATGCAGTGTCCGCCGAGGCCGGGGCCCGGGTAGAACGGCATGAAGCCGAACGGCTTGGTCTTGGCGGCATCGATCACTTCCCACACGTCCAGGCCCATGCGATGGCACATCAGCGCCAGCTCGTTGACCAGACCGATGTTGACGGCGCGGAACGTGTTCTCGAGCAGCTTCACCATTTCGGCCACGCTCGGTGAGCTGACCGGAACCACCGTGTCCATCACCTGGCTGTAGAACGCGACGGCCGCCCTGGTGCTGTCTTCGTTGATGCCGCCGACGACCTTCGGGATGTTCTTCGTCTGGTACTGCGGGTTGCCCGGGTCGACCCGTTCGGGCGAGAACGCCAGGTAGAAATCCACACCGGGCTTGAAGCCCTTGGCCGCCAGCGCCGGCTGCACCACCTCCACCGTCGTCCCCGGGTAGGTCGTCGACTCCAGGATGATCAGCTGCCCCTTCCTGAGGATCGCCGCGGTCGCATCCACGGCCTGCACGACGTAGGTCATGTCGGGGTCCTTGGTCTTGCGCAGCGGGGTGGGGACGCAGATGTCGATGATATCGACTTCGGCCAGCGCCTTCGGGTCGGTCGTGGCCGTGAACCTGCCGTCCTTCACCACCTCGGCGAGGTGCGCGGACGAGACGTCGGGAATGTAGCTGCGCCCGGCCTTCAGCTCGGCGACCCGCTTCTCGTCGACGTCGTATCCGACGACGTGGAACCCCGCGCGGGCAAACTCGACGGCCAGCGGCAGGCCGACGTAACCCAGCCCGATGACACCCAACTTCGCCTGCCTGGACTCGATCTTCTTCAACAGTTCCATGAATTCATCCGCGGTAAAAATCCCGAATGGTGGCGACAACGGCGGCTTGCTGGGCCTCGGTGAGCTCTGGATAGATCGGCAGCGCCACCGACGTCCGCGCGGCGGCCTCGGCCACGGGGAACGCGCCGGCCCTGTAGCCCAGGCCGGCGAAGCACTCCTGCAGGTGGAACGGCACCGGATAGTACACCTCGGTGCCGATGCCGGCCCGGTCCAGGTGCGCCCGGAGCGCGTCACGATTCTCAACGCGAATGACGAACTGGTTGTAAATGTGCGTGCGGTCGGGCGCCTCGACGGGCAGCGTCACCTGCGGCAAGCCGGCATCCGCGAACAGCGCTCGATATCGGGCGGCGTTGGCACGGCGGGCCTCGCTCCACCGCGCGAGGTACGGCAGCTTGATGCGCAGCACGGCCGCTTGCAGCGCATCCAGCCGGAAATTCGCGCCCACCATGTGGTGGTAGTACTTCGGCTCCATTCCGTGATTGCGGATGAGCTTCATTCGGTGCGCCAGTGCAGCGCTGGTGGAGGTCACCAGGCCGCCGTCGCCGAACCCGCCGAGGTTCTTGCTCGGGAAGAATGAGAAGCAGCCGATGGCGCCCCAGTTGCCGACGGGCCGTCCCTGGTACTGGCAGCCAATGGCCTGCGCGGCGTCTTCGATCACCGCGATGTTCTGCGGCTTGGCGGCGGCGAGAATCGGCGCCAGCTCCGCGGACTGGCCGAACAGGTGCACCGGAATGATCGCCTTGGTCCGCGACGTGATGGCCGCCACGGTGGCGGCCGGGTTCAGGTTGAACGTGTCGGCGTCGATGTCCACGAGCACGGGCGTCGCCCCGAGGCGCACCACCGACCCCGCGGTCGCGAAGAACGAGTAGGTCGGCGTGATGACCTCGTCGCCCGGGCCGATGTCGAGCGCCATGAGCGCCGCGACCAGAGCGTCGGTGCCGGAGGACATGCCGAGCGCGTGGGGCGTCTGGAGGTACGCGGCGAGCTCGCGCTCGAGCCCTTCGACTTCGGGCCCGCCGATGAAGCGCTGGCTGTCGCAGACGCGCGTCACGGCATCAAGCAGCGCCTGCCGGAGCGGGGTGTACTGTGCGTGGAGGTCGAGCAGCGGGACGGTCACAAACATCTCATGGTACACGGCGGTGGAACCCGGCTGCAAGTGGCTCGCGCCCCGCTCAAGTATCCTTGTTGCCGATGCGCTGGTTAACGGCTGACGCCGCCCATCATCGGCCTCCGGCGGCCGTGTATGCCGCCTGCCTCCTGTCGCTCGCCATCGGGCTGTCTTTCGTCTTCGTCTGGTCGCCCCTGCCTTTTGGCTGGCAGGGCATCGACTCCTATTACGAAATCGCCAAGGGGCTGGCCGCGGGCAAGCCGTTCCCGGTGGTGCACATCCCGTGGGGCTACGCCTACTTCCTGGCGCCGTGGTACTGGCTGTTCGGGGATCGCCCCTGGATCCCGCTTGTCGTGCAGACGCTCGTCAACGCCTCGATCCCGCTGATGCTGTATCACCTCGTGCGGATCGAAATCGGAGCGCGCTACGGCGTGATGGCGGCGATCATCACTGCCATCGGATCGTTCAACACCGCCTACGCGTCCACGCAATCGTCGGATTCGATCTGCACCGTGCTGGTGGTCGCGACCATGTTGTGCCTGTCGTCCGCACGCGTGCATCCGCGCTGGCGGGTGATCGTGCTGGCCGGCCTGCTCGGGGGACTCTCCTTCCAGTTCCGGCCGAACCTCATCCTGTTTCCGGCATTCGTCGCGGTCGTCTACGTCCTCCGACCGCCGCACCGGCGACTCAAGGTCGCACACATGGCGCTCTTTCTCGGCGTGTGCGGGCTGGTGGCGATGCCGTGGGTCGTCCGCAATTACCGGTTCACCGGGTTGTTCATCCCGGCCAGCACCCATGGCGGCGTGCAGCTCTGGTTCGGCAGCCTGCAGAGCGGGCCGTATCAATCCAACTGGCTCTACAATCCGCGCGCGGCGTTCGAATTCCCGCCGTTGGACTACTCCAGCATGGTGGAGTTCCCGGTGATCGTCAGCGGGTTGGCGGTGTGCGGCGATCCCGGCGCCACGCGGGTTGAGCTCGCGTACTGGACGCACGCCGATCCGTCAGTCCAGCGGATGCACGCCACCGCCAGTGACGATGGACGCTTCGAGTTCGCGCTTCCGTCCGTTCCCGACGGCACCGAGCTGTCGTACTACCTGGTGGCGACGTCGACCAAGGACGGCAGGAACATCCGCTCGGTGGCGCCGGCAGCCGGAGCGGACGACCCCGGCATCTTCGTGCTCAGCAGCGATCACTTCGCCGACATGGATGCGGCGGACCTGGTGATCGACGTCTTCGATCTCGCCCGGCTGATGCGATGGTTGTCGTGGGGTGTGGATCCCGCCCCGGGTCTGGAGCTGGATCTCGATCGAAACGGGTCGGCGACCGAGGCCGACCTGCGGCTGAGCGCCGCCGTACTCGCTACCATCGAGCCGGTGGCGCTCGCAGGCGCGCCGGTGGTCGTCACCGCCTTGCAACACGACGCGGACGCCGCCACCCTGACGTTCACCGATGGCTCGACACTGACGGTGCCTCGCGCCTTCAGCGGCCGCATCCTCGACCTGGACGCCCGCGGCGCCATCGCCCAGTCGCTGCTCAGCCGCTCACGTTCGTTCGCCAGCCTCGAGCGCCGCGTCGCTCCCCTTCCCACCGCCCCCGGTCGCGGCGTCTCGAACGGGTGCCTGGAGGAGGTGGGCGTCAACCGGGTGATCCGGCGCCGCCAACCGCACGAGATGCGGCGGTTCATCGCGCTGGCGTTGGACAACATCTCGCGCGATCCCTGGGCCTATGCCCGCGGCACGCTTGCGCGCGCCGCCCGGGTCTTCATCATCCAGGGCAGCGACGACCGACGCACGGCGCTGCAGTTCAGTGGCAGCGGCGTCGTCTACCTCGCCGGCCGCCTGATCACGGTGCTGTACGCGGTGCTGTGTCTCGCCGGCGTGGTGGTGTCGTTGTGGCGGCGCCTGCCGATCGTGTGGCTGCTGCTGCCGATCGTCTACGTGCCGAGCACGATCGCGTTCATGCTGGTGAACGCCCGCTACGCCATGACGGCGCAGCCGTTCATGTTCGCGTTCATCGGCGTGCTCGCGATCGCCATCATCGATCGGCTCGTTCCTGGAGCCGCTCCAACTCGGCAATCGCCAGCGGCAGGATCAGAATGGCGAGCGGGAGGAAGTGCCTGAGCTCGCGGATGTAGATCACCGGGTACGCGAGAAACACGTACACCACCATCGTCAGGGCCAGGCTCCTGGTGAAGCCGTCCCTCGATCGCCAGGCGGCCGCCGCCGCGAGCACCCACAGGACGTTATAGAACAGCAACACCTTGGCGTTATTCTTCAGCGTCAACTGGAACTCGTACAGGCTTGATTGGAGAAACGGCACGTTGGCAAACACCATGTCCCACCAGGCCCACCGCTCGATGGGGGCGGGGTAGATCGAGCGGAGCACGATCGTCGGCACGAGAAACGCGAGCCCGGTCCAGACCACCGGCCCGAACGCGGCGCGGCCGCGCCACCATTCCAGCCCGACGAGAATCGGCACCAGCATCATGGTTTCCTTCGACCACGCGCCGGCGAACGTGACCAGCGCCGCGGCGGCGAAGCGGCGCTGCTGCACGAGCAGCACGGCGCCGAACCACGCGGCGTGCATGGCGTAATCGTTGGTGTAATAGATGCTGTAGCCGTCGGTGAAGCCTGCCGCCGTCAGGACGAAGTACAGCGCCGCGGCGCAGAGCGCGCCCGAGTAACTGGTGTAGAGCCGGCTGAACACGAACAACATCCACGACGACACCCAGAGCAGGACGGTCTTGACCGCCACGTCGACCAGGTGGGGATCCGCGGAGGTCAGGCGTTCGCCGGCGCGAACCAGATACACACCCAACAGGCGCCACTGATAGGGAAATGCGCGTTCGCCGTTGAGCGCCTGGTGGTAGTGCTCGAGTGACACCTCGGCGTACCTTTCGCCGGTCCCCAGATCCTGCACGTGGATGGACCCGTAGGTGACGTAGACCGTGAGCACGGAGAAACCAGCCAGAAGCCCGGCCAGCATCCACGAGGGGCGTCGGAACGATGCAAGGTTCATTGGCGCGCGACCAGCAGTCGGAACACAGCTTGCGACAGATCCTCCGCAATGCGCGGGCTGGAGAGATCGACGATGTCGTGGAGGTCAAGGTACTCGAACCCGGGGTCGCCGCCAAAGCGAGCCGTCAATCTCGCGCGCAGGGCGCCGAAGCGCGCGGCCTCGCCATCAGCCAGGAAAGGATGGGTGGCCACCAGCACCAGGCTGCCCTGTCGCGCCTGCGCGACGGCGGCTTCGAGGGCGTCGACGCGCTCGCGCCAACCGGCGTCGTCGATCGCCGCCGGCACCACCGGCACCGACTCCGGTTGACCGTTCCACAGCATCGGAATGGCCGGCAGGTAGCCGGTGGTCCTGAACAGGAACGATCGGCGGCGCCATCCCGAGCGCAGGGTCGCGTTGCCGGCAGGCGCCATCTCGTCGCCAACATAGAAGCACACGACGTCCGGCCGCAGGTAGGCGTAATCGTCCAGCGTCTGCTGGAAGGTCAGGATCGCGTCGGCAGGCTCGCCCAGGTTGACGGTGTCGATCCGCCGCCGCTCGACGTAACCGGCGTCGCCGCGCAGACGTTCGTTGTTGAGCAACGTTTCCAACTGGCTGACCAGACCCGGAGGCTGCGGCTCACCCAGGATGCGGCGGCCGCCGAGGACCGCCACGCGCAGGCTGTCGTGGGCGACGACGCGGCCGCGGTACCCCCACACGTTGAAGCCGCCGTCGGCGTCGTGGCGGCGATGCAGCGTGATGTCGGCCGCCAGCGCGAGCGCGCCGCCCAGGATCAGGAAGGTCACGACGATGGCGGCGACGCGACGGGCGCTGAGCAGCGGCGCCGTGGACGTTGCGAACAGATCCAAAATCCAGGGCGGCGCCGGCCGTGTGACCGCGATCCGGATCGACACGGCGGCGCACACCACGAACGCGGTGCCCACGATCGGCAGGCGCCAGTCGCCCTCCACCGGCAGGTTGGTGATCGCGTAGGCGACAAGCCACGCGGCGGATTCCCACACGCGCGCGCCGGCGAACAGCCGGGCGGCGAGCGGCACGATCGCGAACTGGAAGTTCCAGATCGCGCGATCCGGCTGCTGCACGTAACAGAAGATCGCCAGCGCGGGCAGGGCGGCAAGCGAGAGCAGGTGAATCGGGCGATCGCTGTGCCACCAGCCGCGCACGGCCAGGAACAGCAGCGGCCCGAAGTGCAGCAGCAGCGATGCAGCGGCGCGGGCCGGGCCGAGCTCGTTGACCCACTTGACGATGTAGCCGCCGTCGAGGAGATTCGCCGAGGGGTTGTCGCCGTAGGTGTAGTTGTGGGCGAGGATGAACCACGCCTGCATCGCCACCCACATCGTCGTCACCAGCGCGGCGGCAGCGGCGCTGCGAGCGGCCAGCGCCGGGCGTCCGGCAATCACGCCGTAGGCGGCGACCACCCATAGCGGCACGGCGGCGAACTCTTTCGCCCACACCGCCACGGCGGCGACGATGGCGGCGGGCCAGACGCGGCCGTCGTACAGCCAGAGCACGATCCACGGCACCAGCGCGTAGATGAACGGATCCGACGAGTGCGGATCCAGCAGCGTGAGCTGCGCGCCGGCACCGAGGGCTGACATGCCGACCGCCACGCGCACGGCATCGCGCGGCAGCCCGAGACGGCGGCACAGCCGGGCAATGCCGAATGCCGCGAGCAGGTTGCCGAGCACGGCGTAGGTCTTCCACTTCACGAGCGAGGGACCCGGCAAGTGCTCGATGACCCACGCCACCAGCACGCGCGTGCAGTGCAGGCTGGAACAGTCCGGGACGACGAACTCGCGGCCGATGCGCTCGTAGGTCTCGTGGTCGGTCACGTAGTCGGGTTGCAGCGTGCTGGCCAGCACGACGAGCACGAGACCAAGGAGAGCGGCGAGCCCGAGCTCGAGGATGCGATCGCGATCAGCGGCCATGGGTGTGATTGGCCATGATCCAGGCGGCGCTGTGCAGCAGGGCGGCCATGGCGAGGCCGGCAGCGACCAGCCGGTGCGAGCGCGTGGTCGCAGCGAGCGCGATGCTCCGCCACACGAGGACGGCCACGACCAGCGCGCCGATCGCGTAGAGGTTCCAGTCGTTGTAGACGCCGATCTGCGATCGCCACGCGGCCTGGAAGATCAGCATGCTCGCGCCGCCAACTGCAAGAAACACGCCGGTGACGTCCGTGGTCAGCCGATTCCATGCGGCCAGCCAGATCAGCATCAACACCGCGGGACAGAGCAGGAACAAGAGGTTGAGCTGCTCGAAGTAGTACTGGCTCGACCAGCCGGTGACGAACATGCCCTGCATCCGCAACGCCCGGCCGGCATGGCTCGACACGAGGTTGCGCAGGGGGAGGCCGTAGAACTGCACCAGCACGAGCACCACCGCCATCACCGCGGCGGCGGCGGCGACGCTGTTGGCAATGTCATTCTTACGCGGGCTGCGTCGGAACTCCACGACGCAGAGGACCAGCCAGGTGGGGATCAGCCAGGCGGCGAGCAGGTGGAACGCCCCCGCCAGCGCCAGCGTCACGCTCGGCACCCACAGCGGCACCTCGCCGGCGAGGTGGCGGTGCGAGGCCAGCAGGTAGCCGGTGACGACCACGGCGGTCAGCGTGTAGTTCTCGACGTCGCCGAAGAACAACTGCATGTAGCCGCCGCCGAGGACGCCGAGCAGGAACAGCGCCGGCGCGTTCGGGGCCAGGCGGCGCGCCAGCCGGAACAGCAGGTAGACGAACACCGCGCCGCCGGCGCAGGATGCGGCCTGGTAGGTCTGCTCGATCGACCATCCCCACCAGCGGTTGGCGTAGACCCACAGGCGCGAGTGGACGAGGAACTCGAGCATCTCGTCGTGGGTGACGAAGGCGCCGAGCGCGGGCACGTCGCGCGCGAACTTCGGCGCGAACATCCGGCCGTCGGGGTTGAGGACGTTGGAGCGCGCGGCCCACATGGCGGCGCCGGCGGC
>MELE01000043.1:8922-11493 GCA_001768615.1 Acidobacteria bacterium RIFCSPLOWO2_12_FULL_67_14b
CGTCGCGCACGGCAGCAGTGTCGTCGCGCACGGCAGCAGTGTCGTCGCTCACGGCAGAAGTATAGTGAATGAGCATGCTGCATGTGGATGTGGCGGTGATTGGCGGCGGCGTCACCGGCCTGGCATCGGCGATGGCCCTGGCCGAGCGGGGCGCGTCGGTCTGCGTGCTCGAGCGCGAAGGCAAGACCGGGCGCGCCGCCAGCACGCACAACAGCGGCGTGATCCACGCCGGCATCTATTATCCGCAGGGATCGCTCAAGGCGCGGCTGTGCGTCGAGGGCCGCGATCGCCTCTACGCCTTCTGCGAGCGGCACCACATCCCGCACGCGCGCTGCGGCAAGCTGATCATCGCCGGCGACGACCACGAGATCGAGGAGCTGCACAAGCTGCGGGGCATCGCCCACGGCAACGGTGTCACGACGGTCGTCGAAGTCGATGCGGCGTTCATCAAGAGCAAGGAACCCAACGTGCGCGCAATCGCCGCCCTCTGGTCGCCCGACACCGGCATCGTCGAGGCCGAGGAGCTGGTGAAGACGCTCGAGCGCCGTTGCCGCGAGCTCGACGTCGCCGTGGTGGTCGGCAGCCCGTTGATCGATGCGGTGCTGGTCGCGGAGCACATCGAGCTGGCGACGCCGCACGAGCGCTTCACCGCGGCCACGGTGGTCAACGCCGCCGGGTTGTACGCCGACGATGTTTCGCGGATGCTGGGCGCCTCGATCTTCCAGATCTATCCGTGCCGCGGCGAGTACGCTGAACTCGCGCCGGGCCGCCGAAGCATGGTGAACGGGCTGGTCTATCCCCTGCCGCATGCGTCGGGCGCGGGCCTCGGCGTTCACCTGGCGAAGACCACCTGGGGCAGCGTCACGCTGGGGCCGACGATCCACTACCAGGAGAGGAAGGACGACTACGAAAGCGACCGCCTCCCGCTCGAGGACTTCGTCGAGCCGGCGCAGCGGCTGTTGCCCTGGGTGACGCTGGCGGATCTCCAACCGGGCGGCAGCGGGATCCGCGCCAAGCTGCACGGACCCGATCAGGGCTTTGCGGACTTCCTGATCGAGCGCGACGCGAAGAACCCGCGCGTGATCCAGGCCGCCGGGATCGATTCGCCGGGGCTCACCTCGTGCCTTGCGGTTGGGGAACGAGTGGCCGGGATCTGGTCGGGCGGCCGCGCCTGAGCAGGATCGCCGCCGCCGAAACCGCGAGACTCACCGTCACCGGCACTATGTGAATGGAGAATCGGCCGGGATACGAGCCGCCGCGCGCGACCAGCGCGCCGGAAATCCCGGCCAGGCACAGTACGACGACCGGCAAGGGGAGCCGTGCGAAAGGGCCGACGCGCGCCACGGCCAGGACGGCAGCCGCGAACCCCGCCAGGATGGGGACGGCCCGGATGTCAAAGCGCGCCGGGTCGTTCATCGTCAGGACCATCATCAGGCTTCCAATCACGTTCTGAATCGCGGCAATGGGCCCGCCGACATCCCGCCACACGGAAAGGGCGCCCGCCTGGGTGCCAAACAACATGCTGGGCACGCCCGTGTAGTAGTACGTCCGCGCGGTCAGCAACCACAGACCGAGCGCGATCATGCCGAACACCCCCGCCAACACCGGGCGAGACAGGCGGGGCGCCCACCTGGCAGGTCGTGTCCACACCGACACGGGTTGACGCACCGGCAGCGCGAACGCCGCGATGGCGAGAGCCATCGGCAGGTTGTTCATGCGCGTATAGAACGCCAGCGTCGCCAGTACGCCGGCCAGCACAATCGCCGGCCAGGATCCCGAGCGCCCCCGCATCGCGAACAGCGCCGCGCCGTAGAGGAACCCGGCGGAGGTGAACTCCGACAAGCCGCGGCCGAACAAGTACCAGCCCGGGCCCATCGTGAACACCGCCAGAGTGACGCCGGCGGCCACCAGGCCCCACCGGAAGCCCGCGATGATCTTCGTGACGTGAAAGGCGAAGGCCGCGCCGGTGAGCACCGCGCCGGCGTCCCAGAACAGCTCGCCGACGCTCGAGTCGCCGAAGATCATGTGAAGGCCGCCGGCGACCCAGCGATAGAACGGCTGGAACCAGAACGTGGCCTGCCCGCCTTCGAGCCAGTAGCCCTGCATGTAGATGCGGTACGAGAACCGCTGGAACATCCACCAATCGTCGCCGGGGGAGTACCACGTGAAGATGCCGGCCTGATGCGCGCCGAGCGCGATGAAGATCGCCAGGAACGGCAGGCCGACGAGCAGCGAGAAGCCGAACTGGTTTTGGATCCGGCGGGGCACGGTCAGGGCGGCGGCGAGGATGATGAACGCGGGCAGGGCCCGCGTCACGGCCTCAGGGCCCAACCACGACGCCAGCGCCAGGACCACGGATAGCAGCACCGCGTACGACAAGGCAATCGGCGAACGGGCGCGGCCGGCGATCTCGACGACCCAGATCAGGCCGAGCGCGAGGATCAGCAATGCCGGGACGAATCGGCCCCATGGCCGGACCCAGGCATCGGCGCGCGAAGCCCGATCGACGGTGGCCATCGCGCCGGTCCACACGCTGGCGCCATTCCATCGCGGATCGAGGCTCCAGTGTGT